>JBFJVZ010000080.1:0-20855 GCA_041623895.1 Pirellulaceae bacterium
AGTCGCCAGACTTCGGTCCGCGTCTTGGAAAACCTGAATTCTGGCGAATCCAGCTACGTGTTCGCGATTATTTTTTGAGTTTTGAGACAAAGCCTAGCTAGCACTAGCCCCAAAAGTGGCGCTGTCCAACGAGCGCAGGCGAATCAACGCCCAGCCAGCGTCACGCCACCTTGCGGCGTCAGCGATCTGAGCGGTAGTAACGAAAGTACCACCTGTTTCGGCAATGCAGAATGCGGCCCTGCGAAACAGTTCGTTTCGTGTCCTGTCGAGATCCTACAAACCGGTATTTCAAAAAAACTTCGCCGATTATGGCGACGATTCCGATCAGTGAATGAATACGGGCGGGCATATCGGTCTCTCGTCTGCTCATTGATTCGGACACGGATGTCACTGGATTCTTCGTGAATTAAGTAAACATCGTGTCCTTTGCCGTCCGCCCTGCTCTGATTGCATGCCTGTTTTTGGCGATGATCGCGCCGTGGACGACGGGCTGTGCGTTTTCCAAGGTCAAATGGATCGAGCCGGCGAACGCCCGACCGCTGGGCGAGCGAGCGTACCGGGACAACAGCGAGCTAGCGGATGCGGAACGCTTTTATTCGCAGGCCCTTCGTCACCAAGATCGTTGTCAACAGTCATGCGTCGACCTGTTCTATCATGTTGCGTTGCTGACTGCACACCACGAACTTTGCTCCAGTAGTTCTTGCCGCGGTCACCAATTGCATCAATCCGCGTTAAGGCTGCTTCTGCACAACGGGCAAGCATTCAATCGCTTCGACCCGGCTCGCGGATTACTTGTGCGACACTCCGGCAATGAAGAGTGGATCCCGATTGAGTATCACGGGTTCGTGTGGGACTCAGGTGACTTCTGTCGTTTGATTCCCGTTGGTGACTACAAAACCCGCGCTCTGTCCAGCAAGCATCGCTTCCAGGGAATTGGCATCCCCCTGGTCGTTGAAGGCTGCAACAAGACAAACCAACCGTTTCTCCCGGAACAGTCGTTTCTGGCTGCCACGATGCGATTGCATGTTGATGCCACAAGCGGACCACAATTTCGACTGTACGATCCCTTGCGGGTCAAGCAGACGAAGATCGGTGGCAGGCTTTATCCGCTGGCACGCGACCTGTCGGCTTCGCTGGCTTACCGGCTACGCGGTGTCCGCCAAAACGTGTTGAATGAATTCCTTTACCCGGACACGGTCGGCGACAGCCGACTTTACACGCTGGAGCCATACCAGGCGGGGAAGATACCGATCGTGTTAATTCACGGATTGTTCTCGGATCCGTACACTTGGGTGGAGATGGTGAACGAATTGAGGGCAAGCCCTGGGTTGTTGGATCATTATCAAATCTGGGTCTTTGAGTACCCAACTGGGCAGGCGTTTTTGCGTAGCGCAGCTGAGCTACGCGGGCAGTTATTGGCTAGCCATCAGTGCTTTGACCCACTGCATCAAGACCCGCAGCTATCGAAAATGGTGTTGGTCGGTCACAGTATGGGTGGGCTAATCGCCAAGCTGCAGATCACATCCAGCGGCAATCGTCTTTGGAAATCGGTTGCTAAGCTACCGTTCGACCAGCTAGATATTCCCGCAGAGTTACGTGGTGACCTGATCTCTTCGTTCTTTTTTCAGCCGGTACCGTACGTTTCTCGCGTCCTCTTCATGGGGACGCCACACCGCGGATCCAACTACGCACGGCGGTTGATTGGGAGGCTGGGATCGTCGTTGGTTCGGCGGTCGAGTGAGCGGCAGGAAAGCTACGAAGTGATGATTGCGTCGAACCCCGGTGTTTTCAGCGATGAAGTCACCGACCGGATTCCAACGAGTATTGATTTGCTGGATCCGGACAGCGGTTTGCTCAAGTCGATTGAGCAACTTCCGATCCGCGAATGCGTCACGCTGCATTCCGTGATTGGTGATCGCTGCGGCACGATTCTTCACGGTAGATCCGATGGCGTCGTTCCGGTTGAAAGTGCTCGAGAGCACCGCGCACAAACGGAAAGAATCATTCGTTCCAGGCACGTCGATGTGAACGAACATCCGGAGGCGATCGAAGAGCTATTGCGCATCCTCTCGGCGCACTTCAGCGAAGAATCCAAAGTCACGGGTTCACCCCCGCTGCCGTAGCCATCAAGAACTGAAGGAGACATGGTGTGCCCGTTACCTCGGCACAATCAGCACATTTGGCTACAAAGTCGACGCGCGTCAACTAAACTCGATACTGCGACCAACCACGTCGAACGTGGCGGTGATAAAGCGTGCACCCGATCGAGATATCATCATGGAAAACGACGCCAAACCCATGTCCACCAAGGAACTGACCGCCGCGGTCAATCTACTACTCCAGCGAGAAGAGACTCGTATTGCTCAGGAGCGGCGCAAGCGGCGACGACGCGTGCGGAGGCGGCGTGACGAAATGCAGGGAAGCATTGACAAAATGATGGGATCTATCGAGGTCATTAAGGTGTGCATCGTCGGAATCACGACGGTCATGGTCCTGTCGCTGGCGATCCTGGTGGCCGTGATTTGGCAAATCGGCAATGAAGCCGAGCGAATCAAGGGCGAAGTTCAGGAAATCAAAAGCGAAGCTGAGAAGATCGTCGACGAAATTGGAAACGAAGCGGAAAAGATACGCGAAAAAATCCAGAATCCGCTTCGCTCGATTGGCGGTGCGCTGGGCGGTCAATTGGACAAGAAAATTGGTGGCGCACTGGGAATAGAAGAGTAATCCCAGGGTTCGCATGGCTGGCCCCGTCCCAAATTCTTAAGTTGCGCACTTTGATAGCCGCGGAGCGGCGACCTGTTGTCGCCTGGATTATCGATTTACTTATCTCGAGCCAAAACCAAATCCTTGGCAACTCCGCCAGGACCCTGTAATCTCATTGGCTCGCCCGCGTGTCGCGCGAGGCTATTTCTGTCGACAATTCTAAATACCTATTTCACGGAAACTGAAAGGCAATCGATATGTCTGAGCAAAAAACCGGATTAGAGGACGTCATCAGTAAGTTGAAGCAGGAACGCGATGAACTGAAGCTGCAAATGCATTTGGCCAGCATGGAAGCCAAAGACGAATACGAGCGGATTTCCGGAAAAGTTGACGAGTTGACCGATCAGTACGAACCAGTCAAGGGCGCCGTCGAAGAAACGGCCAGCAATGTATTTACTGCACTCGGAATGGTCGCTGACGAATTGAAGGTCGGGTTCAAACGCGTGCGCAAGGCAATCAGCGAAGATACATGACTTCCGACGTTTAGGCGTTATGGCAGTTTCCGATCTACCCAGACTCGTCCGCAACGCGGGCCGCTTCAACGAAGTGATCGCGGTGGCGCTGAAATATGGCATCGCTCCTTGGCTCTCCAGCGTCCAGGCCGACTGGGTGCAACGGCATTTGCGGAGCGATGATGGTCAAAAAATCAGCGAAATGTCCCAACCGGAACGAGTTCGCATGGCGCTGACCGAACTCGGCACCACCTTCATCAAGCTTGGTCAGATCCTTAGTACACGCGCGGACCTGGTCGGACCGGAGATGGCCACAGAGCTTTCCGAACTGCAATCGAGTACGCCGCCCGATTCAGCAGAGCAGGTAATCGAGACGATCAAGGAAGAACTTGGTGATCACCCCGAGAATCTCTATCGCAGTTTTAACACCACCGCGCTCGCGTCGGCATCGATTGGCCAGGTTCACCGCGCTGGCCTCAATGACGGCACGGAGGTCGTTGTCAAAGTGCAACATCAGGGCATCGAAAGCCGCGTCCAAAACGACCTCGAGATCCTGATTGAACTGGCGAAACTGGCCGAGACTTACTGGTCCGAAGCTGCTCAGTACAGTCCCGTCGCAACAGCAAAAGAGTTTCGCAAGACGTTGCTGGATGAATTGGACTTTACCCGCGAACAACGCAACCTGACGCGGTTTTCGGCAAACTTTGCCGATGAACCGGGCGTTTCTTTTCCCGCACCTCATCCTGATCTCTGCAGCCACCGCGTCTTGACCATGGATGCGCTGACTGGCATCGGTGTATCCAAACGAATGGAGCTGGAAGAGTCTGGATATGACCTCAGCGATATTGCCCGCCGCGGCGCCGATATGTTTCTAAAAATGGTTTTTCGAGACGGCTTCTATCACGCCGATCCGCATCCAGGAAACTTGATGGTCCTGCAGGATGCAGTCATCGGCGTGCTCGATTGCGGCATGGTTGGCCGTGTCGATGAAGAGTTACGAGAACAGATCGAAGATCTGTTGATGGCGGCGATCGATAACGACGCTGATCGCTTGCTGGAGACGGTCGTCCAGTTAGGAGAACTGCCAGCGAACTTTGATCGATCGCGGCTGCGCAGTGACCTGGTGGATTTCATCGATGATTATGGTTCGCAATCAATTGATGGATTCGATCTTAGCGGTGCGATGAATGGGATGACGGCGATTATCCGCTCGCACCATATACTACTTCCCTCGAGAGTCAGCTTGCTGATCAAAATGTTGGTGATGTTGGAGGGTACGGCACAGCAGCTGAACCCGAACTTCAATATCGTCGAGTTGCTGCAACCGTATCGCGTCGAGGCGATCAAACGCCGTCTTTCTCCGCAACGCATGTGGCGGAAACTGCAGAGTACGCATCGTGATTGGAGTCGATTGGTCGAAGCTTTGCCGGGCGATGTCTCGGATATTGTCAATCGACTTCGCCGCGGCAGTTTCAACATTAATCTGGAACACCGCAGGCTCGATTCGATCGTGAATCGTCTTGTCATGGGCGTGTTGTCGGCGGCGTTGTTCGTGGGTTCGGCAAACCTCTGGAGCAATAACGTCAAACCGTTGGTTGCGGGGACTTCCGTACCGGGTGCGGTCGGTTGCGCCGTCGCCGTTTATCTCGGATTTCACCTGATCTGGGCGATCAAGAAATCGGGAAGTATTCGTAGTTGAATTACTTCAAATACTTTTTCAGAGCCGGATGATCGAGTGGATAGCGTGGGGCTCGGAACAAGCCGGGGCCACCTGGTCCACCGCCGGGCGATATTCGTGAACATTCAAACTCCCACACAATCTTTCCTCGCGGCGTGACCTCGAAGACCCAACCACCGTTACCGCTGCAAATCAAAGTGTTCCCATTCGGCTGCCGCTCAGCGCCCGAGATTCTCTCCGACAGAAAACGACGTGGCTCTGAATAACTCCACTGATAGTCGGCAGGTGCAAACGGACCCGCCTTCGGCAGCCGGTAACTGCCGTCCCCATTGATGGGCGGCTTGATCTCGTTGACCGACGAGTATTCCTGTGGTGTTCGCGGTCCCCCATTGTTGAAGACCAGGATGTTGCCAGCTCCCGGATAACTCTTGGGAATCCAGCGTGCGTCGTGCTGTGCGAACAGCATCTGGTCTTCGGGCCATCCGGCGAAATACGTGTAAGGGTTGCCCCAACGATAGAGCAGATCGCCACCTTTACCGTACTTGCCGCCGCTGTGTGTGGAAGCTTCGTTCATGGTCGTCGAATGATCGATGATCCAGATTTCATTGAACCAGCGGGCGCTCAACATGATTTGATCCAAGTCGGCGTTGTAGGCGACGGAATTCATATGAATCCAATCAGCGTTACCGCGTTGCATAAAGTTCAGGTCGATCAGTTCGGGATGATCCGCGGGCTGACCGTAATTTGCTTTGGACTCGTCGAATGATTGAACCAAATGGTCCCACATCTTCCATTGCCACACGATCTTGCCGCCGGTTTTGCCTTGTGGCTGGATTTCAACAATCGTTTCCGGCCACAGCGCGTCGGCTTGCAGTTTGTCCGGATCGCGACCGGCCGCGATCGCTTGCTCACGCGACTTTCGCTCCCAGGCGATCAACAGCACATTCCCATTGGGCATCGGCTCGATGTCATGGTGCTGGCAATATCGGTCGTCCGAAAACTTGAAATCCCAGACCACGTCACCGTCCCAACGAATCCGCTGCACGCGTCCTCCGACACCGCCACGAGCGTCGAAGGTGGCGTTAAATTCTCTGCAGCTGCGAAGCAAACTGCCGTCATCCAGCAAATAAGCCGAGTTTCCGGGTTCGTAATCGCTGCCCCATCGATGGACGACTTTTCCATCCATATCAATCAGATATGTGTCCTTGCTATTCAGCGGAGCGATCAACGTATAGCCGGGGCTCGGCCCTGATTCGGCCTTCTCCGTCGACTGGGCGTCAGCGTTGTTGTGCGGCAAAAGTAGCCAAAGTGCGGCAAACAGCGATAAGAAACAACGCATACGCGATGGCTCCGGTGAAAATGCGAGGATTTCGGATTAACCAAGGTAACGGGAGGCCAGTAAATCATCCACAATGCGAGCCAAAATCAAGTAGCGGAAGTCGGAAGACTTCCGAGATATTCGCAAAACAGGGAAGTTGCCACGGCTGCTAAACCCATGTCAAAGTTCGTACCCGTTTGCCCAGCCGACGAAATTCCCGAGGGTGAAGCTCGGATGCACCCGGTCGGCGAACAGGTGATTGCCATCTTTCACATCGCCGGCCAGTACTACGCGTTGGATAACCATTGTCCCCATGCCGGCGCTTCTTTGGCTCATGGCTTCATTGACGGCGACATCGTCAGTTGCCGCATTCACCACTGGCGATTCTGTATTCGCGATGGAAAGTATGTCGACGAAGACAAACCGCAGTTCGATGCACACACCTATCCGGTCCGGCTAGCAGAGGGCATGATCGAAGTCGATCTGTCGTAATGGCTACGAATCATTTCGTTGCCGAATCGTCAACATCAACCAGCAGGTCCGCGATCGTTCCACTGAACCGTTCACGCGGTGCCTGATCGTCGAGCGGATTTTTGTTGTCGTGGCCGATACAAAAGTCTTCCAACGGAAGTCTATTAAGGAGCCCGGGCGTTTCCACGCCGGCTGAAAGTCGGTCATTGATCTTCAGTGTGATTGTTCCGTCAATTCGTAGATTTGCGTCGACACTCGCTTTCGCGTCGCGATTTGTACTAGCGACGACTCGATGAATACTGTCGGAATCGTGACGAACAGCGAAAACGACGGCGCCGTCTTTCACGTACAATGAGTAACCGATTGCGGACCCGCCGTGTGCAACGATGACGCCGTCTCCGCTGACGTCGACCGTGCAACGAATGCGAAATGGCTTACCCGCGATCTGCGGTGCCACGGCTGACGCGTGAGCAGCGCCGATTTTGACCTTTTTCCAATCGATCGGTTTGCCGCTTGCTTGTTTTAAATTCTTTCGGGATTCGGTCGGATACAGTGTCACGGGATTCTCATTCACACCGGGTGGCCGCACGCCAGGGCCTGTCTTTCCGCTGCCGATATCCGCGATCATCTCATCGGCCAGTTTTTGCAAACGGGCCACGACATCAGGGTTTTGATCGGCAACGTTGGTGACTTCGCCGATTTCTTCCTCCAAGTTGTAAAGCCGCAGCCCGGCGGCACTCAGGTCAGCCGGCTTTTCTTTGATTCCCATGCCCAGGCTCTGGGGCGTGATCGCCAATTTCCATGCCCCGCTTCGGACCGCTTGCAGGCGGTTTCCCTGGTAGTAGTACCACGCCTGGTGCGGCGATTCGGTTGTCTTGCCGAGCATCAGGGGAGCAATGTCTTTGCCGTCGATATTCACGTCGCTACGAACGTTACCGCCTGCCAGCGAGACGAAGGTTGGCAAAATATCCGTTGTTCCGGCCACCGCATCGCATTGGCTACCGGCCTCAATCTTGCTCGGCCACCAACAAATCGTTGGTTCACGCACACCGCCTTCCAACGTACAACCTTTGCTGCCACGAAGCGGTCCCGAAACACCTCCCGCTTTTCCCTTGGATGCCCACGGTCCGTTGTCGCTGGTGAAGATGACCAGTGTCTTCTTATCCAGCTGGTGTTTTCGCAGGGTATCGAGCACTTGGCCGACACTCCAATCGACTTCTTCCACCCAGTCGCCGTAAGTGCCGTTGTCCGATTTGCCAACGAAGTCCTGATGAGGAAATAGGGGAACATGCATCGCTGTATGCGGAAAATACAAAAAGAAGGGTTGATCGCGGTGCTCTTGGATGAACTTTACCGCTTCCTCGGTGTACTCGCGTGTGACGCGACGTTGGTCTTCGTCTTCCAGCAAATCAGCGACCTTATCATCGCGCAGCAGCGGGGTGACACGACGTCCGTCGACTGCAGAATTGCGCTGCATGTCATTGGAATAGGGAATTCCAAAGTAATGATCAAAGCCTTGATTGGTGGGCAGAAATTCGGGCTGATCACCCAAATGCCATTTACCGATACAGGTGGTGGCGTACCCCAGCTCCTTCAAGTATTCGGCGACCGTCGTTTCTGCCGGATTCAGCCCTTGCGGACCCGCGGGAAAGAAGACACCGGGAACACTCACTCGCGGCGCGTAACAGCCGGTCAGCAATTGGGCACGTGAAGCCGAACAAACCGGCGCAGCATAAAAGCTGGTCAGCTTCATTCCCTCGTCGGCCATTCGATTCAGGTTTGGCGTGCGATTGAGCGTCGATCCATAGGGGCCGATATCGCCGTAGCCCATATCGTCAATGAAGATCAAAACGAAGTTCGGTGTATCGGCCGCGAAGGTCGCAATCGAAAGCACCATCAGCATTGTGATGGCGCACACAGAGGCGAAAAATCTGATCATACTTGCGTCTTCATTCCTACTTGGCTGCCAGGTATACGTAGTCCAAACCGAACATAAACGATTTCACGGCTTCCGGATTTGCGCCGACGATTTCGACCGTCAATCGGTTATCGCCCGCTTGCAACTTATGGACGCCCAGCGAAACGACACCGGTCGAAATCACAGCAGGCCCGTTGAACAGATCGAATTCTTGCTCGATCGCATGACCATTGATCCCGAGTTTGACAATGCCGTAGTCGCGAGCTTTGGTCATGGCAACGAAAACTTCATATTCGCCCGCCTGCGACGCGGGGATTGCAACTTCCAATCGGTCACCTTTTTTGGCTCCCGTCCACCACAGATGGTTCGCGCCGCTCCAGCGATCGGCTTTGAAACCACTCATCCCTTGCGGTTGAGCATCTCCGGCCGTCTTGTTCAAGACTTTCATCGACTCTCCTTCAATTGCGCCCGATACTTTCCCTGACTTCTGGTCAAACATCGGGCCTTCACCGGGTCGGGGCACCTGTGTGGGACTGGCGAGATAGGCAATCAAATCGCGAACTTCGGCCGGCTTCATCTGATCGAGTTGGCCTTCGGGCATCATGGAAACTTTGGAGAGCGTTCGTTCCTCGATGTCGGCTTTGTCGATCACCAGTTTCTCGTTCGCAGTTTGGATCACGATTGCCGAATCATTCTCTTCTTTCAGCAGTCCCGTGATCACGCGGCCATCGCCGGTCAGAATCTGCGTTGCCTGGTAGTCTTTGCCGATCAACGCATTTGGATCGATCATGTTTTGCAGGGTGTAATCCAAGTCGGCACGATTCGATCCGGTGATATCGGGACCGATGTCGCCGCCGCTGCCGAACAGACGATGACATTTACCGCAGACGTTGTCGTAGACCAACCTGCCGTGTGATAAGTCTGCCCGAGCGATGACTTGTGGTGTGAGTTGCTTCTTCAAGGCATCGATCTTCGCCCTCTTTTCCGCCGGCGTGGACCGCATCGTGCCCCAAACTTTGTTGACTTTTTCCACCAGTGCCTTGTCACCCAGTAATTCAATTTGTCGGATCGCGACAGCGGACAGATGCTGACGCGGAATCTGTTCTTTTTCCACAGCATCCAGCAACTTGGCAGCGAAAGCAACGCGAGAAACGAGCGTCAAAACAGCATCGGATTTTTCGCTGGCAGCAAACGATGCGTACTTACCAATGATTGCGTCGGCGGTCGGCGCGTGTTCGTAACCTGCCAATCCACGAATGACAGCGGCTCGCATTTCCGCGTCATCCAACAAGCTAATCAAAACGGGCGGGAGTTCGGAATCCTTGCCGCTGATCAACGCGGCCAATGCATTTTGTCGTGATGATAGCTTCGCCTGCTTGTTGGTAACGATTTCACGAAGCAGGGGAAAGATCGACGAGTCACCGAATTTGACGGTGATCAGCTGTGCTTGTTCGCGGACTTGCTGGTCGTCGATGGCAGCAAGCTTCGCGTACACGACGGGCCAACCTGTGGGCATCTTCAACCTGCCCTGCTTGCTGACTGCCGCCGCGATCTCACCAAGCATCATCTTTTGAACGCTGACATCATCCGCCTTCGATAATGCGGCCAACAAATCATTGATCGCTACGGGATCTGCCGCGGCACGCCGGTAAATGAACTGACGCACGAGCGGGATCCGAGAGTCCGCGGCTAAAGCGATCGCACGGGTGGGATCTTCGACCACTAAGGGCTCGATGCCATACCAAATCATGAGTGGTAAATTGTGGTCAAAGGCATCGTCACCGTGCCGCAACAGTCCTTCGGCGATCGGCCACCGTTCTTCCAGCGGCAACTGTTGCAACGCGGACGCCAAATACAGTCGTACCAGTGATGATTCATCGCTGCGCGCGAGTTCGGCAAGTTTTTCCAGGTGCGCTGACTGACCGTCTTCCAGATCCAATTGAATCGCCCAGCCGCGAATGTATTCCGACTTGTGTGTGTCCACCTCGAGCAATTGGCCGATATCTTCCGCTGCCAGCAGGCCACAAACGTGCGCCGTCCACAGTGCCCGCAAACGCCGTTTAACATCCTTATGACCGGTGAAGATTTCTGAAAGCGCAGCGTGCTCGACGTGTCGAGACGCTTGTCTCCCGCGCGCTGACGCTTGGGCCATCCGCTCCTGCAGAATTCGCCGCGCCATCCTGACGTACCATTCGTTTTCGTGTAAGTGCAACTCCACCAGCTCCGCAAAATTCAACTTCGCCAAGTCAACCGCCTGTGGTTTGGGAGTAGCGAAACTGACACGATAGATGCGGCCATTGGTTCGATCCCAGATTTCCTTGTCGCGTCGATGGCAGGCATTCTTGTCGTACCAATCGATCACATAAACACTGCCGTCGGGGGCGTATTTCATATTGATGGCACGAAACCAACGGTCGTTGGCAAACAAAATGTCCTCGCCGTGCGCTGCGACGTATCCGCTACCGACGCGTCGCAACCGATCATTGTTAATCCGGTTGCCGTGAATGTTGGCCATGAAAATCGAGCCGCGATACTGAACGGGCCAGTTGTCACCCAAATAGATCATTGCTCCACAGTGAGCGTGTCCACCGCCGGCGGCGTCGGTATCGTTGTGCGCGACCGCGCTGTCGCGCCCCCACCAGGCGTGATCGCGAATATTGCCGGCGTAATGTGCATGATCGGCAATCGTCTTGATGTCATCGTAAAGATAAGGATTGAAGTGCTGGCCGCCTTGACGCTGATAACGAGCACCTTGAATGATGTGATACATGTGTGGAATCACGCAGGCCGTGATGAAGGCTTGCCCGTAGTCGTTGAAATCGACTCCCCAAGGATTGCTGGTGCCGCGGGCGAACATCTCGAATTGATGCCGGACGGGATGATAGCGCCAGACACCGCAATTCAGCGGAAGTCGCTGATCATCCGGCGTGCCCGGTTTCCCGACTTTGGAATGAGTGAAAACACCATGGCAACCGTACAACCAACCATCGGGCCCCCAAATAAACGCATTCAGCGTCTCGTGAGTGTCCTGATAACCGAATCCATCCAGCAAGATTTCCGGCTCGCCATCGGGGATGTCGTCGCCGTCCCGATCGGGAATGAACATCAGGTAAGGAGCAGCGCCGACCCAAACTCCGCCGAAACCGACTTCCATTCCGCTGACCAGATTCAGTCCATCGATGAACACAGTGCGTGAGTCGAATTCGCCGTCGTGATCGGTGTCTTCCAGGATGATGATCTTATCTTGGCCTTCGCCTTCCGCCGCACGAATCGGATAGGTATGAGCTTCCGCGACCCATAATCGTCCCCGGTGATCAAACGCCATGGCAATCGGCTGATGCACCATTGGTTCCCCGGCGGCCAATTGCACGTGAAAACCATCGGGGACGGTGATTGCCTTGGCGGCTGCTTTCGGCTCCAGGCCTTCGCCGGCCGGCAAGCCTTCGGCTGCGGGGCGCGCAGAAAGATCGCGTGCTCGCGGCGAGATTCTTGCTGCCGTTTGAGGCGGCGCGGTCGCCCGTTTTTGGATGTGGACGTAAGTCCCTTTCTTGTTTCCGACAACGACATCGATCGCACCGTCGCCGTTGACGTCGGCCACGTCGACTTCCGTGCCAACACCCGAATCATCATCGATCAGATGTGGCACCCAGCGAACTTCCTGTGCGGAGTCGCCATCGCGCTGCAGTTGGAACCAATAAACAACTGCGGGATCGCTCGGCTGTGCATCACCACGGGGCCCGTGAGCCCAATAACGTTTCCCAGTGACGATGTCTTTTAATCCGTCACCGTCGACATCAACCAATTCAACCGCGTGCAACTGTGAAAAAACAACACCGTACGGATTGTCGGCAGCCTGAGTGCCCATGATGACATGTTTGCGAAAATCAATCTTGTTCTCAGTGGCGACTTGCTCGAACCAGGCAAGCCCGTAGCCGTGCGCGTTCTCGCTGCAGATCACATCGTTGTCGCCGTCACCGTCAACGTCATAGGCAAAGATCTGAGCGTTGCCATGTCCTTGGCTAAAGGCGTACGGATGTTTGGTCCAGATCGGATCACCATCAAGCGATTCCGGTTGTTGCCACCAGCCATTCTTTTCGATGATGTCCAGGCGGCCATCACCATTGACGTCACCGACTCCCAGACCATGAGTGAAACGGCCGCCGGCGCTCTTGTCGGAGACCCGTCGGAATTTCCAAGCAGATTGTGGCGATTGTACGTTAACCTCGGCAAACCCGAAGTAACCTTCGCTGCTACAGACGATGTCACGTCGCCCGTCGCCATTGATGTCAACAAAGGTGGGTGATTCGTTGTCAACAAGATTCAGCACCTGATGTCGCTGCCAGAACCGCTGGGATCCCTTGGGATTTTCGTACCACGACGCATCCTGACCCGGGAATCCGTAGATCAGGATGTCGTCCCAGCCGTCGTCGTTGAAATCTTCGCAGTAGGCAAAGAAGTTGTTCGAGTAACCATGTGGGTCGAATGGGTCTTGGGCATAGAACTGATGTTTCGTCTGAAACGTCGGGCCTGCGTACCAAAAAGGACCAGAGGCGACGTCCGCCGCACCATCGTTATTGAAGTCACCAACCGTCGCACCTTCGCTGTAGAACTGACTCGATAGCCGGTGCGTTTGCCAGTCAATGCGATATTTTTCTTGCGCGTAACTGTTGGTACAGGCCCAGCACAATCCGAAAAGCAATAAAGTGCGCGTAAACAAAGCGGGGGTCTCCGAAGAAGTTGGTTAAGCAGACGATTATAGCTGAGGACGAAAGATCGTTACGGCTCTGATCGTAGCATCCGAATCAGGTCGACGTTTGATAATTTTCCAGCTGCTTCGGTGCCCTGCATGACCCCCGCCACCAAATCCCGCTTCGAATCGTGAAGTGCCAGGATCTCCTCTTCAATCGTGCTGCGTGCGATGATCCGGTACACCATCACCGCTTTCTCTTGTCCAATGCGGTGAGCGCGGTCGGTGGCTTGATCTTCGACAGCCGGGTTCCACCACGGATCCATGTGAATCACATAGTCCGCGGCTGTCAGGTTCAGCCCCGTGCCACCGGCTTTTAGCGAAATCAGGAAAGCATCCGCATTGCCTTCTTGAAACCGGTCGACGGCTTGCTGTCTTGCTGCTGGTGGAGTCGAGCCGTCCAAGTACTCGAAGGTAAACCCACGCTGTTGCAACTGTTCACGAATCAAGCCGAGATACGAAGTAAATTGGCTAAAGATCAAGGCACGATGACCTTCTTCGCGGAGGCTCTCCAGCGTCTCACAAAGCTGGTCCAATTTTGCGGATGATCCCTTCCAATTCTCCTTCAGCAAGCCGGCGTGGCAGCAGATCTGTCGCAGGCGTGTGAGCAGGGCGAGTATCTTGAATCGTTGATCTTGAATGTTGGGCAGCGACTCGATCGTTTCGAGTTCTCCCAGAGCCACACGCCGCACGTTCTCGTATTCGTCCCGTTCTGCGGGCGAAAGATCGACGTAAAGGTTCATTTCGGTCCGCGGCGGCAATTCGGTCAACACGTCGGATTTCTTTCGCCGCAACACGAACGGTTTCAGTCGCTCGGCCAACGCATGTCGGCTCTCGTCATCGCCGTGTTTTTCGATGGGAGTCGCATAGCGCCGTCGAAACTGGTCCCAGCCACCGAAGACGCCCGGAGAAACGACGTGGAACAGACTCCAAAGTTCGCCCAAGTGGTTTTCCACAGGCGTTCCCGTTAGTGCGACAGTCCAATCAGCATGGAAAGTTGCAATGGCACGAGATGTTTTACTGCGGCTGTTCTTGATCGCTTGAGCCTCATCCAGAACCAGCGTGCCCCAGTCAACCTTGGCAAGCTCTGCGGCATCACGCAGGGCTAAACCGTAGCTGCAAACGACAAGGTCACCAGGCCCGACGCTCGGCAAGAATTCACCCCGCTCGGTCTCCCGATAGAGATGCGCGTTTAGTTCCGGCGTGAATCGTTCCGCTTCGCGTTCCCAATTGAATCCGACCGAAGTCGGAGCGATCACCAATGCCGGGCCCTGACTTCGGCGGTCCAGCAAAACCGCGAGCGTCTGAATTGTTTTTCCCAGGCCCATGTCATCGGCCAAAATCCCACCCACACCCCACTCCGCCAGCCGCCGCAGCCATTTGTAACCGTCGATCTGATAGTCGCGGAGTTGGGCGTCAAGTCCCTCGGGGACCTGCGGCTGTAAATTTTCGGCCCGTTCAAGTCGATCGAGGCATGCTTGCCAGTTTCGCGTTGTCTTGACAACGATTTCTGTATCCAGAAGTTCGCGCACGGCGGGCGCTGCCGTCGCATCAAGCTTCAGCGTCTTTCGATCCGAGTACGTGGCATCACGTAGCCGTTGCAGCCGCTTTCGCAGGTCGCCAGAAATCTTGGCCCACTGGCCTTCTCCGAGCGGAACATAATCGCCATCCAGATTGCTATCACCGGAAAGTCCGAAAAGCAAATCCTCCAGTGATAGTTTTTGCTTTCCAAAGTCGCATTCCCCGGTCACGCCAAACCAATTCCGTTTGCTGGAAATGTCCACGCGCACATTCCGCGCAGTCAAAGTGCCGAGCACCATCACCGGCTTCTCACTCGTCTTGTCCCACAAAACCTCGATCTCGAATTCACCGGATTCCAGCTTTTCGATCAAGTCCAGCCCTGAATCGAAGTCATGAATGGTGCCGAAGAAGGTGTCGTCAACGTCGAGACCTAGTTTTTCGGCAAGCCGGTTCATTGCCGCTTGTTCGGGGACCGGTAGACGCTGCACTTGAACCGGTTTGCCGTCACGCTCCGTGGTGACGATCATGGGATCCCTGCCTGGTATTCGCAAAGCGCCCGCAGCGTCGCGGACACGCAGACCGTAATCGAGCGTTCCATCATTGCGTGATCTGAGCAGAATGACAGGTTTGGCGGGCTCTTGGACAACAACACCAAAATGTTCCTCCGGCAAACGAAGCGAAATCCGCTGCTGCAGCGGACGAACCTTCCTCAGAAGTTCGTCCATGTGTTCACTGCCGATAGGACCCAATCCAAGCAATTGCTTGACGACGTCGGCCGCTTGTTTGCCGCACGGATAGTAACGAACGCACGCCCTTGTCTTATCAATCAGCAATAACGCATCCGCTGTCCCTACGATCGAATTGATGTTTGGGTCCCCGTTATCATTGACAAACGCAAATTTCCAATTCGATTCGACCTCCAGCATGCTCAGCAGTAACGGCCCGCACTCGACTTCACAAGGCTCATTCTCCAGCATCACATGCGGGCAACCGACCAGCGACTTGACTGCCGCACAGACATCAAGCCTGTACTTTGGCTCAGCATAGTAATAGCCGCTGGTAGTCAATCTGATTTGCGCGATGACGGATCGATCGGCATCCGTCAACGGCAAGTCGTCACGGTCGATCAAGTTTAGCAGTGAGATCTTTTTCCCTTTAGTAAACCCATCTCCCCGCTTCTTCTTTTGTTGAATCACCGGATGGATTCCGACTTCGTTTCCGTCACCCGTGATTCTCCAAACCAGTCGTTGCGCGGTTTTCGTCACGACTTCGGGAAGCGTTGCATCGCCAGCGAGTTCATTGCCCAGCACGCCGGTTTGCGATGAAAGAATTCGATCGAGCTGTCGCAGAGCTTGCCTGGAAAGATCAGATCGAAACCGGTCCCGGCTGGGCGAGCCTTTATCCCAACGTCCTTTATCGACGCGTCGTCGAAGCGGCGAACGTTTTTGCTCGAGCAGATCGCGGACGTGCTCTACAAACGCGGCAGCATGCACACAAGGATAAAGACCTTGTGACTGTGCGCAAGAGCAACCCGCGGGAGTATGGTCGCCGTCCAATCGCACATAGACGTGATATTGATCACCGCCATCATTACATAGCCCTTGAACTTCACCACGCTGATAAAGCCGATCGATTTTAAAGGACAGCCAATCGGCATCGAGCCCAGCGGAATAGATCTCCTCAGGGAACATATCGATCACGATTTCAAGCGAGTCGAGCCATTCATCGGACCTGACCGCATCGGCATCCATTGCTGGTAATCGGGGGAGATCTTTACCGGATAACATCAACGACTCAAGATGTCGGTCGCCCTGCATTGCCTCTTCCAACATCGCTTGCAGTGAACGGCGTGAGCTTCCGTGCGGCATGGGTTCGAATCCTGTTTGGCGTTTTTTGAAACCGACGGCGTTCGACATCGCTGATGCGGGGTCAAGAACGCCGTAATCATCCCGTTAGTTGTTCGGTCGTCGGCTCCTGACTGGCAATTCCCGCGGAATACTCCGCGCGCAAACGCGTAGCGGCCAACGAAGCTGACGCTAATCAGAAATTATTCTAGCGAGAACTCTCAAAGTCTCCGAGGTCTTTTAGCAATAGCGTTTGCGCGGACAGCCGTGGTTTGCGGAGGGCCCAAAGACGCCAGATGGCGCCCCCGGGATTTCCTTGTCTTCCCTCACGGCTTCAGGCCCGCCAGTACACCGCAGTGCACCCGTGTCGGCACGATTGGCTGAGGCATCAGGCCGCATGCCGTCAGCCAGCTGCGGTATTCTCCCTCGCTGTAGGCCCGACCTTCCGTGAATGAAAATAAGGATGCGGAATAGAGCGCGATAGGCAGCGGACCGTCGAGTTCGTCATTCAGAAAAACATCATGGATCAGCAGTTGGCCGCCCGGGGGCAGCGCTTCCGCGCAGCGCTCAACCAGCTGCCGGCACTCGGGGACGTCCCAGTCGTGCAAAATGTTTGACAGCAGAATCGTGTCAGCGTCGGGTGGCAACTGATCGGCAAACATGTCACCTGGGACAAATCCGAGACGATCCGAGACACCGTAGTCGGCACACATTTCACGCGCGACCTTCAATACTTCCGGACGATCAAAAACGATCGCGGTAAGCGTCGGATTCTTCTGCACAAGTGCAAAACTGTAGATCCCGGTACCGCCGCCAATGTCCAGCAATCGGCTGTGCTCTTTCATGGGCACCGCATCGGCAAGAGCCGGCGCGACGTTTTTTGCGCGTCCAGCCAGTGCCATCGTAAAGTGCCGCGCGGACTCCTCTGCTTCCATAGCCGAACGAGTACCATCGCGATAAATGAAGGCGGCACCGGATTCTTCGTCGCTGCCCAGCGGTTTGTTTGCTTTCAGCAATTTGACCATCGTCAGCACACCAGGCGATTCGGCAGCAAGTCCCAGATAGTCACCGCAGTCAAATTCTCCGCCGGGTACCAAATGCTCTGCCGCGAGCTTTGTCAATGTCAACGTCCCATTACTATTCTTTTCGATCAAGCCCATCGCACGAAGCGCCGTAATCAACACAACAGCGGGACGCTGCTCGAGTCCCAATTCAACACGCAGACCCTCAAGCGTAAGCGGATTTCGATTTAAACGTCCGAAGATATCGAAATGTGCGATCGCTGCCGTCAGCAGTTCCGATCCATAGCTGCCGCGAAAATATTCAAAAATCGGGGTCGGATCGACCGTGGGATGCTTGAGTGCGGTTACGTTCATGTCAATCGTCAGTGCGCTGGATTGTGCAAGATCATTGCAATCGCGATGAAGCGGTTATAGACTCCGCCTGTTATACGTGATTCTCCCCGACGAAGTTTGCATGAACGGCACGATTTCCGTCAGCCTGGTTTGCTGTGATGATTCACCCCAGAAACTATCACAGGTTGTAGCGGCCATATTGGACGCGTCCGCACTTGATCAGCGTGATCGAGTTTGGCTGCAAGAGGACCAGCTGTTACCCGCCGGTCAGGCAAAAGAAATGCATCTGGCCGTCGCCGACGAATCGATTGGCAAAGCAACGTTTCTGCAACAGATCCATGAGGGCGGGTTTTTTGTCTACGTCGGCGATCCATCTTGTTTGCAGGAACATTGGTTCGGTCCCGGAACATGGGTTGCCTTCAATGACGACGAAGGTCTCGGGCATGCCTCCAAGGTAGGTCCAAACGGTTGCAAACGAACGATGCGAATCTTGATTGGGCATTTTCAGGATCGCTTCTGGCCACCAAAATCGGAGTAGCGACAATGAAGGCAACGATTCTTATCCTCTTAGCTTGTCTGGCGTTTTTGCTGCCACCTGTCGCCCGCGGGAACGATCGGCCGAATGTTTTGTGGATTACGGCCGAAGACATGAGCCCCACGCTCGGTTGCTACGGTGACTCGTTCGCAACATCCCCAAATATCGATCGGCTGGCCACCGAAAGCACTCGTTACCTTTCCGCCTTCGCAACTGCGCCGGTTTGCTCGCCGTCCCGCGCCTGCTTGATCAATGGATGCATCGCGACAACGCAAGGCACGCATCAAATGCGATCGATGTTCCCCTTGCCGGACGACATGAAAGGCTTTCCAGCTTTGCTGCGCCACGCCGGTTACTACACAACCAACAACGTAAAAACCGACTACAACTCCGCCGCAGAACCAGTGATCAAGAAGGCATCGTGGGACGATTGCAGCGATACGGCCCATTGGCGTTCGCGAGAAAACGGGCAACCGTTCTTCAGCATCTTCAATCTGATGACGTCACATCAGTCACGTTCGATGGTTTGGCCGTACGACCAATTTCAGGCCGAGGTGCAAAGCAAACTTTCAGCCGATCAAATCCACGACCCGCTGCGCGTGCCGCTTCCGCCATACTATCCCGATACGCCGCTGGTGCGAAAGACCCAGGCTCGGTATTACGACTGTGTTGCCGTGATGGACAAACAAGTTGGCGAAATCTTGAAGCAACTTGATGATGACGGTTTAGCTGACGACACGATCGTTTTCTTTTACTCCGACCACGGCAGCGGTATGCCCCGGCACAAACGCGCTTTGTTGGATTCGGGCATGCATGTGCCTCTGCTGATACGCTTCCCCGAGAAATTCAAACGACTTGCGCCAACGAAACCGGGCGAAACAACCGATCGGATCGTGACCTTCGAGGACTTTGGGCCGACAGTATTGAGTCTGGTTGGCTTACAGCCGCAACAGTTCATGCGCGGCCGACCGTTCCTGGGTCGGCTTGATCATTCATCCAGAAAGTATGCGTTCGGACATCGGGATCGCGTTGACGAGATCATGGACATGTCACGTAGCGTGCGATCGAAGCGGTATCTGTACATTCGCAACTACATGCCGCACTTGGGCTGGAATCAGCAAAGCGCGTGGATCGACCAGGGTGATGTCCGGAAAGATTTCTATGCTTTGGCAGACTCAGGGACCGCGACCGAGGCGCAATTGCAATACTTGCGGTCATCTCGGCCCCGTGAGGAGTTGTATGACTGCGAAACGGACCCCGTTAATCTAGAGAATCTGGCCGACAGCGAAAAACATCAGCGAGTGCTTCAGGAGATGCGCTGCGCGCTGAGGAAGCAGCTGATCGAGTCGCGAGATCTTGGGTTGATTCCTGAAGTTGAGCTGTGGCAGCGGACGGCCGGCTCCACGCCCCTACAGTGGTCGGGTAGCACGGATTGGCCAATCGAAAAGCTGATTGATGCGGCGGATCTGGTTGGCACCGATGCGTTTGCAGAGATTAACAAACGACTAAAAGTCTCCGATGCAGCAATCCGCTATTGGGCCGCCGTCGCCTGCAGTGCCGCGGAAGGAGATCTGCCGCGTGAAACGGTTGAGTTGCTTGACGGTGCGCTTGCGGACGATGCAATCTGCGTGCAGATCGAGGCGGCCAACGCACTGGCGAGACATGGTCACAAACAAAACGCGTACCGAAAGCTGATCGAACTGTTTGATCACAGCGACGAAACCGTGATCCTGCACGCTGCCCGCACTATCGAACTGCTTCGTGACAAAGTGCACCTGGAAGCAATGCAACGGCTTGCAGATCGTTTTGCGGAGCAGCCGGGCGATCTGGCATGGTTCATCCGATTTACGACCAGCGGATACTTGAGCCGCCAGCGACAGCCGGTAATCAAGTAAGGAAAGCGGAAGCACCTTAGCTCACGATTTCAGATTCAAACATAAACCCTTCTTTGGAATCACCAGCGTTGTGGGCATGAACGTTTTCATTTGTCACAACCAGACGACAACTGCATAGCAGTGGCACTAGCGCAATTTCATCATTGATGTGGGATCATCGGTAGGCCAGGACTTGGAGAGCGTCCGGCTTAAGGAAGTAATTTGAGCCTGGTTTTTCTCTGCAGTCACGGTAGTTGGAGGCATCGACGTTTTCGTTCATCACAACCATACGACAACTGCGTAGCAGTGGCAGCGTAGAGCCTGGGGTCAGGATTGCTCGTCTGAGCGAGCAATCCGCAGCCCCAGGAATCTGGAATGC
>JBFJVZ010000081.1:0-20676 GCA_041623895.1 Pirellulaceae bacterium
ATAAATTCACAGCCTCTCCGTGTAAATAAAAAAACGCCGGAAGCTTTCTTCCGGCGTTTCCAGATCATCGAATCAAGTCTTATTGACTACTCTTCGGATTCTTGTTCGCCCATGATTAACATCATCGTGGGGACGGGGGCTTGCGCGCTGTTGTAGGTATACTCAGCGCTTAAGGCGCGTTCGATGCGTTCCTTGCTCTCGGTCAAGTGGGCTTTGCTGTATGCATCCATCTTGGCGCCGCACTTGGCCAGTCGATCGTCGATGCGTCTGACCAGACCGCGAAGTTCCATCCGCGCCAGGTTGCTGATCGGCTTGTAGGCCGCCGTATCGTCGGAGGTTTCCAGAATCAGATCGACCAGCCGCTGCATATGCTCGCGTTGCAGGTTCCGTCGCAGTGAACTGATCATCGGCTGGCGATCATTGCGATCATCGGGGCATTCCACGTCCAATTCTGACCACACCGCGGCATTGATCGTCCGCAGTAACTCGGGCAGCGTCAGCGCATCCTGGTCCGCCGGCAATCGCAACTCGTTGTCGTAGACACGTCGCAACGTGGTTGGATTCATCAACCAGGTCAACGCCGATGCTTGCACACCGAGGATGCGATCGTGAATCGGCCAGGTGGCCTCTCGGGACGATCCGAAACTGAATCCGCCATCGAGCCACTTGTCGACGCTCATCCGTTCCAGCAACTTGGGTGTCAGCCCGTAGGCATCGTCGTTAAAGGTGGTATCGATCACGAATTTCAGGGCCTCACGTTGCCTTTCGGCCGGAACGACTTCCACGGGAGGACGGTCTCCGGGATCGCCTTTTTTGTCGCGATTAACAAAGGCACCGCCGACCCAATTGGCCATCATGCTGGCCGCACGGGTTTGCAATGACAATGTCAGTTCGTAGCCACGGCGGGCCCGCGCCCAGCTCTCGCCGTCCTTGACGAACTTGTCCAGAATCCGGCCACGATACAGCTTGACCAGTTTCATTTGCTCGTTGGCGTAGGAGATCGGGTCTTTGCCGAAATCGTATCGCCGGGCCAACGGGTCGGGCCCGCTGGTGTCTTCATCGGTGGCGTATTGCAATTCTGGTTCGCTGCAACGTTTTAGGATTTCGGGCAACTGTTTCTCGTCGAAAGTGTAGCCGTACTCGATCGCCCAGAAGTCGTAGGGACCGATGTCGATCATCGCGTAATCACCTTGGACTTCACCCGTCTCGTACCGGTAGTTAATCGGCAGGTAGTCCATCACGCTGGACGCGAATGTCTTTTTCCCTTTGATTTCCTTGCTGTTGACTTCGTCCATGGACAGCACAGCGGAGGCTTTGAAGTTGTGACGCAAACCCAGCGTGTGTCCGACTTCGTGAGCGACCAGATCGGCCAACAGCGGGCCGACGAACCACTCCGGCATGCCGTCGATCAGCACTTCTTTTTCCTCGGGTTTTTCTTCCGTTTTCTTTTCGTCGTCCGCTTTTTCGGGGGACGGCTCGTCTGCTTTTTCCTTATCGCCGCTTGACTCAGCTTTGTTGTCGTCAGCTTGCTTGTCGCCCTCGGCTTCTTTGGCTTTGGCTTCCTTCTTCTTCTTCTCCTTGTCCTTGTCTTTCTTTTTCTCTTCTTGGTCCAACAGAACAAGCGCCCAGTTCATACGTGCCAGCGCCAAATCGATGTTGCGGCTACTGGCGGCCATGCACAAGCCATTCTTTTGGCTAACCTGACCGTACAGTCCGTCAAACTCGTCGTCTCCGATCAACGATGGATCGGCTCCGGCCATGGAGAATCCAGCCATGGGCTGCTGTGCCTGACGAGCATATTTTGCGCGGAGGTGATTGGCTTGCGACGCCGGCGCCATGCGCACGCGAGGATCCCAGCGAGGATGCCGGCCGAGCCAGGCCAGCGTCTCGGCGCTCATGCCTTCCATCGCCAATTTGGGCATCAAATCTTCGTAGTTGTATTTGAAGTGACGAATCCAACCGTCTGTCAAAATGATGTCTGCGTCCAGAATCTGCCCTGTCTCCGGATGAACGCGACTCGGTCCGATGGCGGTGCCAATATCGTTGTTGAGCCAACGGATAAAGTTGTGGCGAACGTCCTCGGGATCCTTTTCCATGTGCGCCCGTGAATCCGGATTGGCATCCTGGTACTCGATCACGATGGCGTCGACAATTCCGACTTTCTCGAAAGCCTTATTCCAGTAGTCGACGCCTGCTTTGATCCAACGCCGGTATCTGACCGGTGTGGTGTGCTCCACGTAAAAACGAATCGGCTCTTTGGGAGGACTGAGCTTCAAGTTCGCATCACGTTTTTGCAAATGCCATCGATTGATGTAGCGGACACGAGTCTCCTCATCGTCATACTTGCTCAAGTCGGAGAAGGAGGTGGTGAAATAGCCGATGCGCTCGTCAGCTTTCCTGGGCTTGTAGCTCGCCGACGCGGTAGCCGCGGGAACCTCGCTAAAGGAATAATGCAATGTTTGGTAACGACCACCGTTGCCAACGACTTCAAAAGCAATCTCAACATTTTCCGGGAACACTTTCGCAGACTTCAGCGTCGTCACGCGGGGATTGGTGACCTTGACGGTGCGGCCAAAAAAGGTGCTGGCGTTATTGACCAGCAGAGAGTCCATGTCGATGACCGGACCACCCCCGGGGCCATTGGCCATGATCGGAACGTCCAAAAGTACCTGGTCGGTGAACAGTCGCTTGACCGAAGCCTTCGACTCCGGATCGCCCGTGGCGCGAATCGACAGGTTCGGCGCGATCAAGGCCAGACGTTCGTCATAACGTCGCCACTGAACCACCCATTCACCCGATTGCAACCCGGCGTAACGGTCGCCACTGCTGATCGTCAGGGCGATGAAGTACCGCTTGGTCGCAAAGTTCTTTGGTAGCTCAGCCAGCAACTGTGAGTCTTTTTTTCGCTCCCAGAGATTGAACAGTCCTTTTGGATTCTGTTGATCAGAAACTGGAACCTTTTCAAATCCCTCGGACACTTTGTCAAAGGCAGGGAGTTCAGCACCAACGCGCGGTGCCGGGAACGTTACCAAGGCAACGGCGGCAATTACGATCAGGAGTTTGTATTTCATTCCGAACACTGGGTTTGTGGGAAGAAGATCCATCAAAGGTAGGTCACAGCGGCACCTTGCTCAGTCCAGATACCGCGGTTTTCCAGAGCGATTGGCACGATTGCGGGCGGGAATGCAACGGTAAGACGCGAGCCATTGAATTTACGTGCGTCGTCCGTATTCGTTTTATCCGATATATTCGCTCGAAACCAACTATTTCATCATATTCAATGAATCCGTGCCGTCGATGGCGGCAGTGGCCGGGCAGGGGACGATTTCTGGCGACATTGACGGGTTTCCCCCCCGGGTCAACAATCGGTGACCGGGTCAACAATCGGTGTCCGGTCAACAATCGCTGACTGCGCTACCGGCAAGCAGAACCGTCGTCTCTGCCCCATTTCAAAATCCACCAGAAAAATCCAGCGAATGAACCCCCTCCAGCACCAAGATCCCGAAGTTTGGGAGGCAATCGAGGCCGAAGCAACACGCCAGCAAGACGGCCTGGAAATGATTGCCAGCGAAAACTACACCAGTCCCGCCATCATGCAGGCTGTTGGCAGCGTACTGACCAATAAGTATGCAGAGGGGTATCCGGGACGTCGCTATTACGGTGGCTGCCAGCACGTCGATGTCGTGGAAACTCTGGCAATCGACCGCGCTAAACAACTCTTCGCTGCCCAGGCGGCCAATGTCCAGCCCCACAGTGGATCCCAGGCAAACACCGCTGTTTACCTGACTTGCCTGGATCATGGCGATACCGTCCTGGGCCTGGATCTGGCTCAGGGCGGCCATCTGACTCATGGCATGAAGCTGAATATCAGCGGGATCTTGTACAACTTCGTGCATTACGGAGTGGACCGTGAGACCCATCGACTCGATTTCGACCAGATCGCCAAGCTGGCTCGCCAGCACAAACCCAAATTGATCGTTGCCGGAGCGAGCGCTTACCCACGGGAGATTCCGCACGACAAGTTTGCGGAGATCGCCGCCGAGGTTGGGGCATTGTTGTTGGTCGACATGGCCCACTACGCAGGTTTGGTCGCCGCCGGAATCCACAACAGTCCGGTCCCGCATGCCGACTTTGTCACGACAACCACCCACAAGACACTTCGCGGGCCCCGCAGCGGCCTGATCCTTTGTAAAAGCGAGCATGCCAAAGGGATCAACCGCAGCGTTTTTCCCGGCACACAGGGTGGACCATTGATGCACGTGATCGCGGGCAAGGCAGTCTGTTTCGCGGAGGCGATGAGCGAAGAATATGCGGCTTATGGACGAGCAATCGTGGAAAATGCGAAAGCCTTGGCGGACACTTTGCTAAGCAAAGACTTACCCTTGGTCAGCGGCGGCACCGACAACCATCTGATGCTGCTGGATGTCACTGCGGCCGGTCTGGGTGGTAAAAAAGCGGAATCCGTACTGGATCAGTGCGGCATCACCGTGAACATGAATATGATTCCGTTTGACACTCGCAAGCCGATGGATCCATCCGGGATTCGCATCGGCACGCCCGCCCTGACCACGCGCGGCATGGGGGTGGATGAAATGAGGCGAATCGGCGGATGGATTCATCAAGCGCTCACCAATCCCGACGACGCATCGGTTCATCAGTCGATTCGCGAGGAGATTCGGCAGCTGTGCGAAAGTTTTCCCGTGCCGGCCGCCGACGCCCCGGTAAGTTCGATTGTCTAGTCAGGCGTGTAACCGTATTCTGTGGGTAACTCGTTGCCTCGAAAGGGGTCAGGAACCAAGTGCCCCAGCGGCCCTACGGGTGCTTCGCACAATTGGTTCCTGACCCCTTTCGTCTTCATTAGCAGTAGACGCCAAGATGGCCCCACAAACGCACCGCATCCTGATCGCCGATGACAACGCAGCCAACCGCGAGTTGCTGGAGGCTTACTTGGTTGGCATCGATTGCGAGATCGAGACCTCTGTTGATGGCCAAGACACTTTGGACAAAGTGGTGAGCTTTCAACCGGACCTGGTGTTACTGGATGTCATGATGCCGCGACTGAGCGGGTTCGAGGTCTGCAAGCAGCTCAAGGAGGACAGGGAGACCAAGCGGGTGATGGTGCTGATGGTCACGGCGCTGAATGAGTTGGGTGACATCGAGCGAGCGGTCAATGCGGGCACGGACGACTTCTTGAGCAAACCGGTCAATAAGGTCGAACTGGTGAAACGCGTGGAGAATATGCTCAAGCTGAAAGGCGTCGAGGACGAACTGGAGCGGCTTCGTCGGTACATCCAAGACATGGAAGAAGAACAACGAGGCTTGCACCTGGACGATACCGAGCCGTCCTAGTTGGCGGCTTTTTGCGTTGTTTCCGTTTTCGCATGGGCTGCAGGATTCGCGTTCGCGTCCAGAATGGTTTCCACGACATCGATCAACTGGTCCAAGCGGAATGGCTTGAACAAAACACCTTTGGGGTGCAGGCCGTTTTGGCGAGCCTTGACAATCGAATGTCCCGGGTCATACCCGAATCCGGTCATCAAAATCATCGGCACGTGGCTCATCAGTTCTCCGAGCCGCAGCATCAATTGATAACCGCTGTAATTGGGCAGCTTGATGTCGCTGATGATCACGTCGTAAGCGGACTGCTTACCGGCCTCGCGCACCATCAACACCGCCTCGTCGCCTTTGTGAGCCGTTTCCACGACACAGCCGTATTTCTCCAGCAAATTGTGGGCGTCTTCCCGCACCTGCTCGTCGGCATCAACCACCAGAATCCGCTTGCCCCGAAGCTTTTCGTGTTTGCTGGTATCAACGCCCGCCGGCACGGCCTCCAAGGGCGTCATTCGCTGACCAATCTGTTGAATCGTTTGTTTGATATCTCTGGCGTTTTGCAGGATCCGACGAATGCGATCGGTGACTTCCGGACTGTGGCCGATGTACTGCTCCATCACGTTGACCGCATCGTTAAGGATCTCATCCACCGGCTTGGCCACCGCACTGTGAATCGCGTCGCAACTCTGTTGAGCCGTGTTCGCTTTCTGGGCAACCAGCAGCTCGAGCGTGTTGAGTGCGAAGGCAATGTCACGGGCAAAGATTTCTAAAAACTGAAGATCGCTGTCGGAAAACGCCGCCGGCTTTGGGCTTTCCACGTTGATCGTGCCCAACACCTGGTCATGCAAGATCAGCGGCACCGTTAGCGAGCTTCTTGAGTTGGCAACGCCGGGAAGGAACAGCGGATCGTTAACAACATCGTGACAGATGTAACTCATCCCGCTGGCAGCCGCGTAGCCTGTAATCCCATTCCCGTGTGGATGGGCAAACAGTTGACGGTCGGCTGCTTCCTGATCGATGCCAACACTCAGCAGCGGAATCAAATTGCCCGTGGAATGCTCCAGCAGTCGAATCTCAATCACCTCGAAATTCAAAAGGTCGCTCAGGTAGTGGCGAATGTTCTCTTTCAATAATTCGATCCGCTCGTCAACCTCCATCATGAAGATCTCGGAAGGTCGCAGATCAGCCAACTCGCGGCCAGCCAAATGCAGGGCAGCCAATTTTTGTTGTTGAAGAATCTCCTCGGTGATGTCGCTGATGGTGACAATCAATTGCCGCGTCTGATCGGGATGAACGATCGGAGCTGCGTGTACCTGATAGTACTTTTCATCGGCGCTGTGTAACGTACTGCTGCTCTCTTCACCGGTAGCCAGCGCCGTGTGAAACGGGCAAAAGTCGGGGCCCATGATTTCCGGGTTGCCCAGCAGTTCATACAGTGACATGCCGACCGGTGCTTCGTCGCTCTTGCCGGACCATTGCCGCAACCGACGGTTGGCCCACAAGACTCGAATGTCGACATCCAAAAGCGCAACGCCCTCCGGCATGTCGCGCAACATCAACCCACTCTGACAAACGCCACGCAACTCACTTAATTGAGGCAGCTGATCACGGGCAATCCAAACACCTTCGATCGAAGGTTCTTCTAACTCATCCAGAACCGCTGCGGCGGTGGTGATATGTACGACTTCTTCGGGACTGACATCAGCGGGTAGAGACTGAGGGTCACCAACACAAATCAATTTGTGCGGTGTATCGCTAGGGCGGTCTTGAATGGATCGATTCATCGATCGTCTCTCACCACATCTACGCCTCAAGGACGCTGCCTGGCTCGGCGAATCGAATGGCCGAGGTTATCTACATCCCCGTCGTTGTCTAGCCCCCAATGAATCATAGAAAAAGGGGCAAATCCTCCGATAGTGACTAATTCTGTTATTCGGCGACTTTCCCGGATCAACTTGCGGATAGATCGCCTATCCGTTTCGGTCAGCCGAATCGCTAACGTCTTTTCTGCGCCCAACCAACAACACTGAATTTGGTTGGCGGTTTTCCCTCGTTGGACGACCAATCGATCGGCGTGTTCCTGGGTCGCGCGGGCTTCCGAACCAAGGGAAAAACAGAAGCCTTTAGCATGCCCTAGTGGCAGCGAACCAGGGCACTGAAATGTGGGGAAGCTCATCCCGGCATCCCCGCTCCGACGACGATGCACCAGCCCACCATTTGGGGAGGTACAAATTTACCCTTTTGCCCCAGTTTGACGCCTGCGAATCATTGACACTGAAATCTCAACGTCTAAATTCTAGCCCGCTGGGTTAGTCACCTAGCTTACGCAGCCGTTAAAACTTCCTCGTTTTTCTACTATTGCCTGACTGGCTGACCGACATTTGGAGGGTTTTTTGTAATGAGAGCAAAGGTAACTTACTTGGCCGGAATCTGCGCAGCGTTCGTATTCGCTGTGACAGCCCAGGCCGGAACAGGATGCGGCGACTGCGGGGGCTGCGCTAGCGGCTCTGGCTGCGTCGCCGTGGGCGGCGGTGTGGCCGCAGGTGGCGGCGGAGGCGCCTATGTGACCGGTGGAGCTAATTGCGTCATCGGTTATCAAACGCAGACGGTCATGCGTAATCAGTGGACGACCGAAACGCGGATGGTTCCGTACACCACGTACCAGCGGCAAGCCCAAACGCGGATGCGCAACGTGACTCGTCGCGTGGCTCGAGTGGAAGCTCGTCAGCAGACGTACACCGTGAACGTTCCTCAAGTGCAAACACGAACGGAGACGTACAACGTTCAGGTCTGCGTCCCTTACACCGAAGAGGTGCCCTACACGGTTCAAGTTCCTGTGACGACTGAGGTCGAACAGAGCTACCAGGTTTCGGTTCCCTACACCGAAATGGTCGACCAGACCTACACGGTATGTGTGCCAAAGACGGAACAGGTGACGCAAGAGTACACCGTGCAAGTTCCTTACACGGAGACGCAATCTCAGTCTTACACCGTGATGGTCCCTTACACCGAACAGGTCGAGCAATCGTACACCGTTCAGGTCCCGGTCCAGAAGACCCGGGAAGAGAGCTATCAAGTGTCGGTTCCTTACACCGAGCAAGTTGAGCAGACTTATACCGTTCAAGTCCCGGTTACTGAGACCAAGACGGAAGAATATCAAGTTTCGGTTCCTTACACCGAGAATGTGACTCAAACTTACACGGAACAAGTTCCCTACACCGAGCAGGAAAGTTACACGGTCACCGTGCCGTATACCGAAATGGTCGATCAGGCTTACTCGGTTTCGGTTCCTTACACGGAGCAGGTCGAACAAAGCTACACGGTGTGCGTTCCTTACACCGAACAGGTAGCGCAGTCGTATACCGTGCAGGTTCCGGTCACCGAGACCAAGACGGCCATGCGAAACGTTACCAAGTGCGTGCCTGTGACCACGATGCGAACGGTTTCGCGTGACATGGGTAGCTACCAGCTGCAAGCGGTTGGTGTCGGCGGTGGTGCCGGCATGGGCAGCGGCGGAGGCGGTGCTGGCAGCGGCTGCGGTGCCGTCGGAGCCGGTTCCGGATGTGGCGTTGTCAGTTGCGGATGCTGCTGTTGCTGCTGCTGTCCGACCACCTCCTGCGGCGGCGGATGTGCTGGCGGAGGCGGAGGCATTGTCGGTGGCGGCGCCGGTGCAGGTGGTGCTGGCGGCGTTGCCGGTTGCGTTACCTATCGCCGTATGTGGGTTCCCAACGTTGTGACTGAGGAAGTCCCTGTGACGACTTATCAGCGGCAAACGACCCAGGAGCCTTACACCTACACGACGACCAGCTACACGACGCAGACCCAAACCAGAATGGTCCCCGTCACGCGGATGCGTAATGAGACCCGTTCCAGAATGGTTAACGTCACCAAGTACCGCACCGAGCAGCGGAGTCGTCAGGTTGCCGTCACCAAGACGCGCAGCGAAGAGCGTACTCGCGACGTTACCAAGTACCGCGCGGAAGAGAAAACTCGTGAAGTCCCGGTCACAAAAACCCGCATCGAAACTCGTACTCGCGAAGTACCTGTGACGCGGATGACCACGGAAACTCGAACTCGCACCGTGCCGGTTACCAAGACTCGAATCGAGGACCGTACCCGTACGGTTAACTATAGCGAGATGGAACTTCAAACTCGTACGCGGACGGTGACGGTACAGAAGTGCCGGCAGGAAGAGCGAACTCGTGAGTATCAGGTCACCAAGTACCGCAGCGAGCAACGGACTCGTACCGTTCCGGTAACGACGATGGTCAACGAGACTCGCTCGCGTCAGGTCCCAGTGACCAAGACTCGTGTCGAGACTCGTACTCGCAAGGTTCCGCAAACGACCTACACGACAGAGACTCGTACTCGTACGGTCACGCGTCAGCGAATGGAAACGCAAGCGCGTACCCGTGAGGTCAGCTACACCGTGATGGTTCCGGAAACCCGCACCCGGACTTACAACGTGACGGTCTATGACACGGTCACCGAGCAAGTTCCGGAAACGTACTACACTAGCGTTCCCGTTCAATCACAACGGGCTGTTCAAGTACGCGTTTGCAAGCCGGTTCCCACGACGGTGCAAGTCCCTGTCTATGGCAGTGGCATGAGCACCGGCGCCGTGTACAGCACCGGTGTCAGCGGCGGCGTGGCCCCGATGGCAACGGGCGCTGGTTGCGTCAACTGCAAGTAAGGCAAACCCTTCACGTCTGTCGACGTGGAAAAACAGGAAGAGCCCCGAAGAACTTTGTTCTTCGGGGTTTTTTATTGCGCTGATCGAAAATCGTCGTTTGCGAAATGGCTGTGAATTGATTGTCGTCCGACGCTCCGCCTCGGAACGCGAAGCCAAAACGCTTGTTGGCGGAGCAAACGACGACATACGCAAATCGTTCGCGGGAGCGATCGGAGCCGATCGGCCGGCAAATTATTTCTCTTCGTCTGTGGCCGAGGCAATTCGTCCGCCGGCGGTGAGCACTTCCAATTCGTCGCTAAGTCGTTTTCTGAGAGCTTCGGGACCGGGGAATCCGACGTGGACCGATTCCACCACGCCGGTCTTGCCGATCACCATCGTCAAGGGAATCGCTTCAGCGGCAAATGCCGTCGAAAGCCTGGTGTCGGCGTCAACGACAACATTCAAATCCCACTCCTGCTCTTTCAGAAATCCTTTAATCAGATTCGGGTCTTCACCGACGTTGACCGCCAAAAACACCACGCCTTGATCGCGAAACTTGTCAGTGACTTCCTGCAGCACGGGGATGACGGACGAACAGGGGACGCACCAGGTCGCCCAAAAATCGACGACCACGACTTTGCCCGTCAATTGCTTGGACGTGACGGCTTGCTCAGCAAGTGTCTGGGCCTCGAATTCAGGAGCTTTTTTTCCAAGCAAACGGTGCTCGGCGACCGCCCCGGCAATCTGCTGATAGTAATCGTCCAGAGATTTGTACGAGGTTGCACCCGCGGGCGGCGAAAACTCGAACAGTTGCCCGTCAACTTTGCCATTCACCCTCCACCTAAGAAAATCGAACCGCAACAGGTACGAAAACCCTTCGCTGATTTGCACCTGACCTGCAGCCCGCAACATCGGCGTTAAGTCAACCAGTAACCGCAACGGTTTTGGCTCTTTCTCTTGCGTGATCCAAAAGTCCCAGGAGACGTTGTCGTCTTGGACGCCGTGGAAATGGACCGCCGGAACCTTGCCGCGAAACTTGCCACGGTCGACCAACTCAAGCGACTTCATGCCCTCAAAAAAAGTCAGTGACGGATCGGCGCCGGCCAAGGATAACGCCAACACAGCTTCGGGATACGGACCGAGCGGCACGGGAAGGTCGGTCACCGCTTGCCGCAACCCAATCACATCGGGAAGCCGAAAGTACGCGTCGGGGGCCATCGCCACCGACATTGATTTGCCATCGCAGTACACTCGCGTCCGCTGATCGGGTTCTTTTAAGTAGACTGTGTAACGATTGGGGCTTGCTGATGCGATTTGGTAGGTCGACTCTTGAGAGTCAACGACGCTGCCGTCCAGCAGCGAATCGGCGGTCAGCTGCACCGTAACTCGAGAAACATCTGCTTTTTTGATCGACGAGAACAGCGGCAGTAGCGTTTGGCGCACTTCGTCGCTTGGCTCGAAGGCAGCTGCCGCGTCGGAGTTTCCCCCAGTCTCCGCGGGTTCGTCAGCCATTGCAGGGCCGCCGTGCAACAACGCAACAACCAACGCAACAGCAACCAACAAACGCGTCAACGGTGTTTGGGGAAGAATCATGGCAAGCGAGCTCGTGAAATGGATAAAGCCGTGTCGTTACATGGAAACGCAAGACCCTGATGATAAAACGTTACCAAGACAATGAGAATCCGCAGATCGCGTAGCGGAAGTTGTCAGTGAAAAGTGGCCGGCATCTACGTTTTTCTGTTACGCGAGGGGGCAAGAAGACAAGTTTCCCAACCGCTGGGAGGGCGACGCTCCCGCGGAGCCGCACAGCGATTTCCGTCGCTTCGGCTCGCAGGAAACTCCTGGACGAGCTAGAAAGTTTCCGGGTAGATAACTAACTCGATTCGACGATTGGCGGAACGACCGGCTGCGGAGGAGTTGGATTGAACCGGGTTATTGGCGCCCTGGGCGACGGTAAACAACTGATTTGGCGGCATGCCGGCCCGTCGCGTCAACATGTCCAGAACGGCTGCCGCCTGGGCGGAAGCTAACTGATGGCTGGTTGACATCTGTCCGCCAAACAGAGGAGCGTTGTCGGTATAGCCTTCGATTCCAATCTTCTGCCGCGGAAAGATACTTTTCAACTGAGCGGCAATGGGATCCAGACTCAACGACGCTTGCGGCAATAGTTGCGCGGTACCCGGTTGGAAAAGCTGATCCGATTGAATCACGATGCGGACCACATCACCGTCTTGCCGGACCGGCACGCCACGAAGGTTCAAGCTCTTGGCGAGTTGCCCGAGATTGGTATTCGGTGTAATCGTGGCGCTGCCCCGCATTTGGGTCGACGCCCGCATCCCGCGAACTTGATTCTCCGCGTCACGGGCGGCAAGCTTGGTTGCCTCAAATTGCTGGGTGGTCGCGGCCAGTTGATCACGAACCAGGTTTAGTTCGTCACGATAAACCTGTGCTTGCTGTTCACTTTGGGCCAATTGGGTGTGTAGTTGCCGGTTGTTGTCGTCCAGTAACTGCACGCGACGGGTCAGTTCGGCGATCTGGGCATCGGTGGGGCTGACGTTACCGGCAATCGGCGAGCCCGGCGCTTGCCAGGCGTTACCACCGGGTGCGGCCAGATACGGATTCTGGTTGCAGCCAACCAACAGCACCATCGCCAGCGCAGTCAGCACCGGCGGAGAGGTAATTCTGCGAAACGATCGTTTCCGCACCGACATCCTTGTTTCCTTGAGGTCCCAGCCGGCGGTTGCCGGTTGAGTGTCGGCGACAGTAAGTTCTAAAAATCTCACAAATCAAGAGCAGTTTCGCTCAAGACGGCTTGGTATCCTACCGTGCGCTTGATTGCTAGCTGGTTGCTAGCTGGTTGCTAGCGGATTGCTAGCGAATTGCCAGCGCTTGCCAGACAGCGGCCGCTGACGGATTGTGGGTGGCGTTTTCGGGGACTGCCAGTGCGTCAAAGCGGCTGATTCAGGCTGGCACAGTGCAGCGCACCGAGTCCCCAAACCAGATCGCGGCAATCGAGTCCAATCACTTCCGTGCCCAGCAAATCGCGAAGTGTGTCCATCGCCTGCGTGTCCGTGCGTTGGCAACCGAAAACGGGTACCAGCGTGCAGTTGTCGCCCAGACGAAGAAAATTGCAGTAGCTTTCCGGGACGCGCACGCCGTCGATGAACCTTGCCGGCGGGATCGTCAACCGATGAACCTGGACTTTCGGCTGCGTGGAAGATCCCCAAATTTCTAACTGCCGCAAGTTGGTTTGTAAGCCTGCGGTGTTCGGATCGTTATCGTCCTGGCAGACGGAGACAACGACGTTTTGTTGATCGACGAAACGAGCCAGCTGGTCGATGTGGCCATCGGTGTCATCGCCTTGCAGGCCGCCACCATCAATCCATGCGATCTCGTTGATTCCCAGCATTTGGTGCAGATGTTGAGCAATCTGCTGTTTGTTCCATGAGGGGTTTCGGGTTTCGGTCAGCAGACAGTTTGTTGTCAGCAAGCGTCCTCTACCGTCGGTTTCGATCGCTCCGCCCTCGAGACAAAGATCACTCGGTTGACGAGGAATTCCGGCGTGATCGCAGATCTGTTCGGCGGCACGGCTATCCTCGTCCCAGGGCGGATACTTCCCGCCCCAGGCGTTGTATCGCCAGTCGATCGCTTCCAGGTGACCACCACGTTTGATGAACGATGGACCGTAATCACGAATCCAACAGTCATTGGTTGGGATCGAAACCAGCTCCACATTGGGATGCCTGGGCAGGGTTGCTTCAGCTGACTTGGCAACGGGGCCTGCGGCCAGGATTCTAACGGGCACGACGTCGGCCATGACCCGAATCCAGTCGGCATAGAAGGCGGGGAGTTGATCGAAGCGGCCGGGCCAAGTATCCGGATTGTGCGGCCAAGCGATCCAGACGGCCGCTACGGGCTCCCATTCGGCTGGGAGTCGAGTTGGGCTAGCGGGTCCGTTCACGCGTCATTCGAGCTGGATTTCTTCTTTCACCTTCTGCACAAAGTGCGGACTCTTACCGCCTTTGCTCAGCTCTTTGGCTCGTTTGAGCGCTTCTTTCTGTTGGTCGAACTCAAAAACAGCCACCCTCTTGAGATTTTGGCTGAAAACGCCCCAATACATTTTCAGCCGCAGGTTTTCGGCCGACTTGGACTTCCGTTTGGACGTCTTTTTTTTCTTGGATGACAGCAAGCGTTCGGCTGCTTCGGCTTCAGCAGCTTTTTCCTTGCGATTAACGACCTTTCGGGCCATAGGAAGCAGGTGGGGGTTAGTGACGCGAAAAACTCAGAATTCGCAGCAGAATACCACGAAGGCTCGAGTTCTGTCACGGGGAGGAGCCCAAAGCGTAGCTGGCGTGGAAACTCACCTTAGAACCACCTTTGGGGACGCCCGCCGTGCCACAGTTGCCAGTCCGATTCCCGTCGTCGGGTGGGGGTATCAAGAATCCGCCCCTCACGGACTCTCCGCAGGCAGAAAGCATCGCTATTCCTGGCGGGCTGTGTCGCTTATGCTTGGGGTTGAAATTTAGGAAACGGCTGGGCGGAAGCCGCCAGACACGCGAATCGATTGCGTTTGGCGGTCCGGGATCAGCCGTGGCGGATGACCACCAACTCCTTCAGTGGAGGGGATGAGAGAAAATGCAGGTAAGCGTTTCGGCGCGTCACGGCAACCTTCAGCCTGGCGACCAGACATTGATCGAAGACAAGGCCGGTAACATTCGGCGGCTCTACGATCGAATCAACGCCATCGAAGTGACCGTGGACCTGAAACATCTGGATCAGCCCTCCGTGGAAATCAAAGTCTCGGTGGAGCACGCAGACGATTGCGTGGCTTCCGCGGATGCCACCAATGTGATTGCGGCTCTGGATGCCGTGATTCCCAAGGTTGAACAACAAATTCGCCGCCTAAAAGAAAAGAAAAAGGGCCATCGCGCCACAGGACACAAACACATCGAACCCTTGGTCGTTGACGAGGAGGATTGATGCCCTGCAATGCCAGGCTCGACTCAGATTCACTTCAACGATCACCGCCTACGCATCCGACGCATCCAACGAACTCTCGCATCAAGCGTTTCGACGCGAAGTTCGTTTGATAAATGTCTCGCGGGAGCCGAACACGATTTTCAACGCGGATCACCCCGATGAAAAAGTCATCGCTTTTGCGGCCAGTCAAGTCGGTTACCTGGCGGATGCCTTCACACAAGGAACCGCATCCCAATGAAGTTCGCAGATTTTATCAGCACCAAGTCGATTCGGGCTGAATTGCAGGCCGCGACCAAAGACGAAGCCATTCGTGAGTTGGTCAAAAGCTTGCAGGACGCCGGGGAAATCGACGCCGATCAATACGACGATATCGTCGCATCGATCATGAAACGTGAAGAACTGGGCAGCACCGGCATCGGCCGCGGCGTCGCAGTTCCCCACACCAAACACACCAGCGTTGACAAGCTTGTCGGCACCGTCGGGGTCAGTGACGAAGGCGTGGACTTTGATTCGCTGGACGGCGAACGAGTTCATTTGTTCTTCTTGCTGATCAGTCCCCCGGAACACCCTGGAGATCACCTCCGCGCTCTCGAGAACATCTCGCGGCAACTGCGCGACGAGACGTTTTGTCGGTTCCTGAAGCAGAGTAAGACCGTCAACGATATTAGCCAGTTGCTACAAGAGGCGGACGATAACCAATTTGCTTCTGGCTGATGAACAGTTCCCCGTTGACCCGTACCGTCACCGTTCTGAACGAGGCTGGGCTGCATGCGCGGCCCGCAGATTTGCTCGTTCGAATGGCAAAACAGTTTGAGGCAACGATCTTGATCGGTAGGGGCAGCGAATTTGTTGATTGCAAAAGCATTCTTTCGTTGCTGACGCTGGGTGCCGCCAAGGGTACCGAATTGTCGCTTCGCGCCGAAGGGAATGATGCCGACCAGGCACTGCAATCGATCGCCGAACTGTTCAATGCCAAATTTGAAGAACCAAAATCACCGAAAGACGCCGAATCTCGTGGTTGACACCACCGCGGGTGACATAGCACCCGTGTCGGCACTCGAAATTTCACACAAACGAACATGACCACGATGGACCGCTTAACGATTGACGCCCCGCTGTGGCAGCAGTCGGATGGCGACGCGCCACGGAATCGTGGGCCCGCAAAGCCCATGCTTTACCGCGCGTGTGCCGGCAACCGCGGATCCATCGTCCCACGATGGTCGAACTGCAAGGCATCCCTGTCGCACCGGGAGTCGCGATTGGCCCGGCGTTAGTTCTTGACGCCGACGGCTATCGAATTCCCCGCTGCCTCGTCGCCGCCGAAGATGCGGAGGACGAATACGCGCGCCTGCGGGACGCCGTCGATGCAGTCTCGGAGCGGCTGGAAACCAGCCGCCTGGAAACCGCTGCCGTGGCTGGCGAGGAGACGGGCGATATCTTTGCCGCCCAGTTGCAAATGTTGCACGATCCCCGCCTGCATGCTGAGCTGAAACGACGGATCAAGAATCAGTGTCAATCGGCAGCTTACGCCGTCAGCCGAGTACTGCACAACTACGCCGACGCGCTGCGTCGATTGTCCAACCCGCTGCTGGCTGATCGCGCCGAAGATGTCTTGGACATCGAAAAACAATTGCTGCTGCAATTGGGCGCAGTGACGCGGCAGCCGCTGTCCGATTTGACCGAACCAGTCATCGTGTTGTCGCACGTCTTGACGCCGACCGAAACCGCCAATCTGGATCGACGCTACGTCCGTGGTTTTTGCACCGAGACCGGTGGACCCGGCGGACACACCGCGATCGTTGCCAAAGGCCTGGAATTACCCGCCGTGGTGGGCATCGGTTCCTTCTTGGATTCCATCTCCGGCGCTTCGCAAGTCATTGTGGACGGTGATCGAGGCCGAGTGATCATCGATCCGGATCCAGAAACGCTGGCGCACTATCAACAGCAGCTGGAACGTCGGGCCACACTGACGGCGCGGCTGGCCGAACTGCGAGACCTGCCCGCCGAAACAGCCGATGGAATTCGTATTCGGCTGAGTGCGAATATCGAGTTTCCGCACGAGACAGAAGCCTGCTTGGAGCGCGGGGCTGATGGCATTGGTTTGTACCGTACCGAGTTCCTGTACTTGTCCAGCGCGGACGAACCGAGTGAAGAGGACCATTTCCACGCGTACAAGGAAGTCGTGCAAGCCATGAATGGACGTCCTGTCGTGATTCGCACGCTGGACTTGGGTGCCGACAAAATGGGGCATCGTCCCCTGGCCGAACAGGAACACAATCCGTTTTTGGGACTCCGCAGCATTCGCTTGTCGCTCCGCAATTTGGATTTGTTTCGCCCGCAACTGCGAGCCGTCCTGCGTGCCGCCGTGTTCGGTGATGTGCGGATGATGTTTCCGCTGATCACCACGATGGCAGAGCTGCGGCAGGCAAGGATGCTGCTTAACGTCGTCGCCGAAGACTTGAAGGAATCAGGGATCGAGCATCGTAGCGATATTCCCGTCGGCATGATGGTCGAAGTACCGGCCGCCGTCGTGATGCTGGATCACTTTGTGCGCGAAGTCGATTTCCTCAGCATCGGCACCAACGATCTGGCCCAGTACACACTGGCCGTTGACCGCAGTAACGAATACGTCGCTGACCTGTACCAATCCAGTGATCCGGCAGTGTTAAGGTTGATCCGCCAGTGTGTTTCGGTCGCCGGCCACCACCAAGTGCCGCTGGCGGTTTGTGGTGAAATGAGCGGCAACCCGGGACGAGCACTCCTGCTGTTGGGACTTGGCGTGCGGCACCTGAGTGTTTCTCCCGCCTCGTTGCCCCGCGTCAAGAAAGCGATCCGTAGCGTCTCGATCGAACATTGCCGACAAATTGCCGAACGAGTGATGACGTTTGAAGCGGCCAGGGATGTCGATCTGTACTTGCTCGATCGGCTCAGTGATCTCGCTCCGGAGTTAATCGTCAGATAGCAAACAGTTTCTCCTCTCAACCGACTTTTCTCTAAGCAACCATTCCATGCCAGCCGTGACAGAGCCCGTACGATCAACTGACGACCGCCGCGATGAAACGCCGCTGCGGATCAAGTATCGTATCCGCTTTGCCAAGACCGGGCTGCTGCGTTGGATCAGTCACCGGGACTTGGCGCGGCTTTGGGAACGTCTGGTTCGCCGTGCCCAGTTGCAGCTGTCCATGAGCGAAGGCTTTCACCCCAAGCCTCGCATCAGTTTCCCCTCCGCGCTGGCGCTGGGTGTGGAAGGGCTGGACGAAGTGGTTGAATTGGATTTGGCCGAACAGCTAGACGCCGGCGAACTGTTTGATCGGCTGCGACGCGATCAGCAACCGGGGCTGGAGATTCTTCGTGTCGTCCGCCTGCCGGATGGTTCTGGAAAAGCCCAACTGCTGCGTAGTGAGTACCTGATTGCTGTTCCCCCGCGCGCCGATCTGGAGCTCGTGCAACAAGCGATCGAGCGGCTCAAGTCACAAACCACAGTATCGCTGGTTCGCAAGCAGAAAACGACCATCGTGGACGTGGCTTCTCAAGTGCTAGCGCTGGAATTAGTCGACCCACAGCTGCGGCTATCGATCGCAGCAAGTGATGCCGCTTCGCTGCGGCCCACGGAGATTCTGAATTTGATCGGTGCGGGCAACTGGATCGAAGAAGGTGCATCGATCACGCGAACGCGGGTCGTGCTTGAGAAGGAATATCAATGCGAAAACGACGCTCCGATGCCACTGCCTACACAACAACCTACGAAATCTACCTCAGGCGACGTAAGTGATGCGTCGCCCTAACGAATAAACGAAGAAACACAGCACGCTGGCGTCCATACGAAGCGATCGCTCTCGTATCAAGCCAGCCTAAACACGCAAGGTGAAGATCATGAAGAAAGCAATGTTAATGAACGTGCTCCAGCCCGAAGAGAGCCGGATTGCGATCCTGGAAGGCAATCGACTGGAAGAACTGTACGTCGAGCGCAACAGCCTGGAAGCATTCGCGGGCAATATTTATCGCGGCAAAATCGTCAATCTGGAGCCCAGCATTCAAGCCGCGTTTGTCGACTTCGGTGTCGGCCGCAATGGATTTCTGCATATCAGTGATGTCGAACCGCAATACTTTCGTCAGGGTGGTTATGACCCGGCAGAAGTCATGCGTGAATCAGACGAGATGGCGGAGGCGGCCGCCCGCCGTGCTCGCGAATCGGGACGAGGAAACAAGCGCGCCTACAAAGGTGGGCGACCAAGAGTCAAACCGCCGATTCAGGAACTCTTTAAACGCGGTGACGAGGTCTTGGTCCAAGTCATCAAAGAAGGCATCGGCACCAAGGGTCCCACGCTCAGCACCTATATCTCCATTCCGGGACGCTATTTGGTGTTGATGCCGGCACTCGGCCGGATCGGCGTCAGCCGCAAGATCGAAGACGAAGATGACCGTAAACGACTCAAACGCTGTTTGTCTTCGTTGCATCCCCCCAAAGGCCTCGGCTTCATCGTTCGGACCGCCGGGGCGGGTCGCAAAGAAAAGGAACTGCAACGCGACATGGAGTATCTGCTGCGATTGTGGAAAGCGATCGTGCGGCGAATCAAGAATACAACCGAACCCGGCGTGATCTACGAAGAAAGCGACCTGATCATTCGTACCATTCGCGACATTTACAACGAAGATATCGATCAGATTCTGATCGACGAACCAGAATCCTACGACAAAGCTCGCGACTTTCTCCGCATGGTGATGCCGCGTGTTGTGGATCGCTTGAAACTGTACGACAGCCGTGAACCGTTGTTCCACAAGTACAAGCTGGAACGCGAAATCGCGCAAATCAATCAGCGGCAAGTCAAATTGCGAGACGGCGGCTCGATCGTGATCGACTCCACCGAAGCTTTGGTGGCTATCGACGTCAATAGCGGCAGTTTTCGCGGCGATGATTCTGCGGAGGAAAACGCGTTCCGTCTGAATTTGGCGGCGGCCAAGGAGATCGCCAGACAGTTGCGGCTGCGCGATTTGGGCGGCGTGATCGTCAACGATTTCATCGACATGCGCAAAGAAAGCCATCGACGTAAAGTCGAACGTGCGCTGCGCGATGCGTTGGCGAGCGACCGGGCCAGAACAAAGATTCTCCGTACCAGTCCGTTCGGATTGATCGAAATGACTCGTCAGCGAATTCGCCCCAGTTTGAAGCGAAGTATCTACACTGATTGCCCCTGCTGCCAGGGACGCGGCCTGGTCAAGACAGCGGAAAGTATGTCGATCGAAGTGGTCCGCATGTTGGCTTTGGCGGTCAAAAATGAACACATTGTGCGTGTCACGGTGCGCGTCAACGATTCGGTCGCGGCCCATCTGAACAACAAGAAACGGCGCAGCGTGATGGAGATGGAGGACGCCGGCAAAATGACCGTGCAGATTCTGGGCAGCGAAGGCCTCTTCCCGGAGCATATGGAAATGGACTGCCGAGACGCCAACGGTGAACGAGTCGAAATCGATTCGTAAAGCAAATCAATTTCGTGCTGTATCAACTCTGGTAGGTCAGGACTTGGAGAGCGTCCGGCTTAGTAGCTGCTGCGCAATAATCATGAAATAAGATAGCGGTGGAAGCGTAAATCTGGACCGCCCCAAAGAACAGGTTCGCATCCAATAAGCTGCGGAGCAGCGAAAGCGTAAAGCCTGGGGTGAGCCAACGAGCGACAGCGAAGTTGGTGTAACCC
>JBFJVZ010000082.1:0-20507 GCA_041623895.1 Pirellulaceae bacterium
GGCCAGGCAAAATGTGTCAGCCCGGAACCGTATTATTGGCCCACCTTCGCCAAGCTCGATAATATTCTCAGCGTCGCCAACCAAACTGCCATTTACGCGATCATCGCGATTGGCATGACCATGGTGATCATTACCGCCGGGATCGATTTGTGCGTCGGTTCGCTTGTCGCGCTGGCGTCCGTTGCGGCCGCAATCTTTATCCGTGACTACGGCGGCGGCAAAGACGCGGGCGTTTCGATGATGCTGATTGGCTGCCTGGTCGGCATGCTCGTCTGTGCGGTGGCGGGTTTGTTCAACGGCGCGATGATCACGCGATTTCGGATTCCGCCTTTCATTGCCACCTTGGCGATGATGATGATCGCCCGCGGGATAGCTCGACGCTTTTCGGCCGAACTTTCGATTCAACAACTTCCCGAATCCTTCAAGTGGATTGGCGGCGAAACCACGCTGGGCATTCCCAATCCCGTCATCCTAATGGTCGTGCTGTATGTGATTGCGCACATCGTGATGTCAAAAACGGTGTTCGGCAGATACGTGTACGCGGTAGGCGGCAACGCAGAAGCGGCGCGGCTTTCCGGCGTGCCGGTCAAACGGGTGATCCTTGCCGTCTACACCTTGTGCGGAGCGCTGGCCGGCTTGGGCGGCATCGTGCTGTCATCCAAGCTTGCCACGGGTGATCCAAAACTGGGCCTGATGTACGAATTGGACGTGATCGCAGCCGTGGTCGTTGGCGGTACATCGCTGATGGGCGGCGAAGGTAGAATTTACGGCACGTTGATCGGAGCCTTCATCATTGCCGTGATCAAAAACGGCATGAACTTAATGAACGTGGGGGCTCCCGATCAACAAATTGTGCTCGGCGCCGTGGTCCTGGCCGCCGTGCTGATTGACACGCTCAAGCGCCACAAGGGTGCGACGCAGTAAACCGTCTTCCGACTTTCGTGACCCACAACGAGAACCAAAAATGAATCGTCAACTTTCCATCGCACTCTTGCTTGCCCTCGTTTTGGCGCCGCTCGGACATGCTGACGACCCAACCTCATTGGTCGCGCCGGCAGCAAAAGTTAAAAAGCTTGCCGGCGACATGAAGTTCACGGAAGGACCTGTCTGGCTGCCCAAACAGAACAAACTTGTCTTTTCCGATATCCCCAACAGCAAGCTGATGCAGTGGAGCGAAGCGGACGGCTTGTCGGAGTTCCGCAAAAGCGAAAACGCCAACGGTAATATCCTGGATCTTGAGGGCCGCATCATCTCCTGCCAACACAGCGGTAGAAACGTGATTCGGATCAACAGCGATGGCACGACGGAAGTGCTTGCCGACAAGTTTGAAGGGAAACGTTTCAATTCACCCAATGACGTTGCCGTGCGATCCGACGGAACGCTTTGGTTTACCGATCCACCCTGGGGCTTGACCGGGCCGCACGAGATTCCCGGTCATTGGGTCTACAAGCTGGACCCGAAATCAGGAAAGGTCACAGCGATTGTCAAAGATCTGGCCATGCCGAATGGAATTGTTTTCTCACCCGATGAGACTCGTATCTACATTGCCGACACCGGCGGCAACAAACGCCACCCCGATCCAAAATTTCATCAACTGCCGGCCACCATTCGCTGCTACCAGATTACAGAAGATGGTGAACTTGGCCGCAAGCTTTTTCACATTGATGCCGGCAGCGACGGGATGGCGGTTGACGTCAAAGGCAACCTGTACACAACACACGGCGGCAAGGTTCAGATTTACAATGCCGATGGCAAGAAGCTGGAAGAAATCGATGTCCCCGAAGGCCCCGCCAACGTCTGTTTTGGCGGCACAGATTTCAAGACGCTGTTCATCACTGCGCGAACGTCGCTGTACAGCGTACGCATGAAGCATCCGGGAGCAAAACCAAAGGCTGCCGCCTGGTGAAGCTACACATCCGCGGTGTAACGGGCCACCAACCGATCCGCGGGCACAGCCACCAAGGCCGGCGCACAGAAAAATAAGGGAATCGACCAGGGCGGCGGGCTCAGCCAGGCAAAGGACAACGCCCACAGGATTCCGACGTAGATAACGGCTGCGGTCACTCGAGACACACTGGTTGCCGGATATCGCCGGATGATGCACACGCTGAGCAGTCCATAGGCCGCGGTAAGGATAATGCTGGCCACGGCCGACATTTCTGAGAGCTCACGTAGTTGCTGAATGATCGCCGCGCCCCGCGGTGTTCTTCCGGCATCCAGAAACGCGGACATGATGAAATTGATTGCGAATATTGTCGCCGCAAACCATAAGACACTTGCGTGCCCGGCTTGCTGGCGGATCGGAATCGTGTCTCCGGCGACATCAGTGGACGATCCAGCGATCTTGCCTTCCAGCGCAGCAACGCCCCAGCCAAGCGGAACACTGGCAACCGCAGCAACCAGCCAAAGCTGATCACCAAACCAACGTTGGCGTTCCCAAAAGTCGAACATCGCCACACAGGCAAAGACAAGCACACCGGCAACAACCAATGACAGTCGCGTCGACGCGTAGTCAAAGCGGAAGCGAAAAACGTGTCGCATCGCTGCATACAAAACAATGGCGACAATCGCGATTGGGCCGGCATCCCGTATTGATTCAAATAAGAAATCAAACGCCAGCAACTGGCCAATCATATCCTGATTCCAATACACATACCAAACCAACATCCAAACACAGGTCAGGCCCACCACTGTGGCCGCAAACCAAATGAACGCCGCATCCTTGCGGGCAATCGGTGGCGAAGTGTCCGATGTGGTGTCCGGCGACTGATAGGGATTTAACATCACGGGAAGCGCGAACGAAGAGCATCAAAACTGTAAGTGTAACTGACGTCAGGAAGATTCGCGGCGATTTCCTCTCGGCACCGAGGAGACATAGTGCACCGGCATCTCGGGCAACGATTCAAGAAACAAACGCCCATATGGCTTTGTCTTGATCCTGGGATCGAGCACAACCACCATCCCCGTATCCGTGCTCGTGCGAATCAATCTGCCGAACCCCTGCCGGAATTTGATCACCGCTTCGGGTAATTGGTATTCGACAAAGGGATTGCCTCCGCGGGCGCGAATGTTTTCCAAGCGAGCTTCCAACAACGGATGATTGGGGACCGCAAAGGGCAGTTTCGTGATCACCACGTTGCTGAGTGCCTGCCCCGGCACATCGACGCCTTGCCAAAAACTGTCGGTGCCGAACAAAACGCCCCGCGGGTTGCGGCGAAACGCATCCAACAACTGCGTCCGGTTCTGCTCACCGGCCTGGCTGTACAACTGCAAATCGTGTTCGGCCAACCAGCCCGACAGTGCCTCGGCACACTTGCGCAGCAGTCCGTAACTGGTAAACAGCACGAATGTATGACCGTCCGTATGACCGGCGAAGCGTTTGATTTGATCCGGCACGGCTGTTTCAAACTGCTCGCGATCGCGGGAAGGATCGGGTAGGTCAGCAACGATGATCAATTTGGCCTGCGATTGATAATCAAACGGGCTGCCGACGCGAATCGACAGGCCGCCACTGAGTCCGATCCGCGAACGAAAGAACGTGAATCGATCATCGCCGCCGGTGGCCAGCGTCGCGCTGGTCATCACAACACTGCGAATCATCTTGTTTTGGAACAATTCCCGCCGCAAAGTTTCGCCAACATTGATCGGTGATGCTGCTAACGTGATCCGGTCGTTACCGCGGCGCCGGCCCGTCCGTTCCAGCCAATAAACAGCTCCCCGCACGTCTTGGGCAAGCCACTGCCGAAGACCGCCGGAGAGCAGCATCAATCGATCGTGGGCGGACTGAAAATCTTTGCGGTCCGAATCATTCTGCTGACCATCCGCTTGCTGCAACATCGCGCGGGCAAGTTTCTCCATCGGATCACTAAGTGGATTCTCGACCAGCCCCGGGTGATGAACGCGTCCATTTTCCGGCCCGCTCTTCTCCCACCAATCCAACACGTCGGCGAACAGGTTTGTGCTGGCAAACCGGCAGCGTTCCACTTCTAGCTGAAGCCCTTTCAGGTCTTTGTCGACCAATAAACCCTTTTGCGTCCGGGCGTTGTACAGGCGGTCAAACAGAAAATCGAACTGGCTATTGGAAAGCCGGATGCCCAGGTGGTCGCCGGCAACCGATTCCATCGTGTGTGATTCATCGAAAACCACCGCGTCGTAATCCGGCAGCACGGCAGCACCTTGTTGTCGCAGCGCCATGTCGGTGAAGAACAGCGCATGATTGACAACCATCAACTGCGCGTTGGCAGCCCGCCGGCGAGCTCGATAATAAAAGCAATCTTTGTAATGCGGGCATTGCCGTCCCAGACAATTGCCGCTGTCGCTGACAACTTCGTCCCACACCGCAGCGTCAGGCTTGATCGGTAGCGTGGCCAATGAGCCATCGTTGGTTGTCGAAGCCCACTGTTTGATCGTACGCATCTGACCATACTGCTCATCCGTTGCCAGCAACGTTGTCATTTTGCTGACTGCACGATTCATCCGCCGAATCGACAAATAATTCCCCCGTCCCTTGACCAACACGGCGGAAAACTCGCGCGGAATGATGCTGTTCAGCAGCGGGATATCTTTGCCAATTAACTGCTCCTGCAAGCTAATCGTGTGAGTGGAGATGACCATTCGGGGCTTTCGCGAGTTTTCGACTTCATCTTCGTCGTTGTCCTCACGCGACACTCGTTCATTGGTGGCATGCAGAATCGCCGGGACCAGGTAGGCAAAGCTCTTGCCGGTGCCGGTACCAGCTTCGGCGACCAGGTGCTGGTCGCTGCCTAGCGCCGCGGCCACTTCCCGCGCCATCGCCAATTGCTGGGGACGTGGCTCGTAACCTGACAAACGTCGTGATATCAGCCCGCCAGCATCAAGAATAGAATCGACAGTGAGTTCTTCGCTGTTCAACCAGGATGGCTCGCGGTCATCGGACGGAAAGCTGGCACAATAACAGTCTGCCCGCAAAGCTGCCACCTCCGCAAAGGTTTTGTCATGAGTACGTTTCAGCAAAGTTGCCCGGGTTGCGGTCGCGCGTTGGAATTGCCCGCTGACGCAAAAGGTCGATTGGGCCAGTGCCCGGCTTGTGAAACGACGTTCACCATCGGCGAAGTAGCCGGGGCCGACAAAGAATCTTCATCCGATTTAATCCGCCCGGTAGAGACATCCGATCCAATCGCTGAGCCAATCGCGTCGCCCTGGCAAACGTTTCCGGCAACGCGACCGCTGCAGATCAGTGAATGCTCGATCGAGGAGATTCTGTCAATCACATTATCGATTTTTTCGGCACGTTGGCGGTCGTGCATCCTGCCGTTGCTGATCGTGGTCTCCGCTACGCTGTTTCTGGTCGTGCTTCCCCTGGTGATACTGGATGCCATCAAGCAAGCGGGCGCGAAAGGATTAGCTGGGATCGGGTATCTGTTATTGCTGCCCGTTGTATTCGCGGTGAGCGTGATTTGTTCCATCGGCGTGGCGCGGGTGGCAATTGCGATGGCAAGAAACGAAGCGGCGCCGCTTGCCCGATTCATCGCGCCTGTGCACATGTTACTACGGGCCGCAGGAATCGCTCTCTTGGCGTCCGTCGTCATCGGAGTTATCTGCATGGTGATGTTAGGATTTGTCGCGACGGTCAATGCCGCCGGCGGTAAAGGTCTCGGCCGGATTCCGGCATTTCTGAGCGGAGTTGCCATCCTGGTCCTGGCGTTCGGGCTGGCCTGGCAGCTGTGGGCGGCATTGCTGGTTTGCGCTGATGACAAGGGAACCGCGTTTGGTTCCATTCGAGCCTCGCAAGCGATCGCCACGCGAAACAGATTGACTTCATTCTTTCTTGTCTTGATCGCCTTGGTTCTTTTGCTGCTGGGAACTCTGATGGGCATTATCGGCAACGTCGTCACCGCTCCCCTGACGATACTAATGTTTGCCGTTTCTTATTTGTTGATGACGGGACAAGATGTTGCCGATCCAAGAGACCGGTAGCAGCATTTGAGGTCGAGCCATGGAACCAGCGTCTTACGATTCCATGGCATCGCTTGTGACGAACCAACGCGTCGGTTTGATCAGCCGTGAAGGATATTGTTGCGGACAATCATCATCCGCCAGCACATGCGTCATCGCTGCTTGTTTCGCTTGACCAGAAACCAAGAACCAGATCTCGCGGGCGGAGTTGATCGCCGGCGCCGTTAGCGTATAGCGGTAGGCGTTATACTTCTCGACCCAGTTGTCGACGAACCATCGCTCGGATTCACCCAGCGCGCTGGTGTTGGGGAAAAGAGATGCGGTATGAGCGTCATCCCCCATTCCCAGCAGCACCAAATCCCAGACCGGCAACGCCTGGCCGGCGAAAAATTTCTGCAATTCCAATTCGTATAACCGCGCCGCTTCTGCCGGTTGTTGCTGGAGATTCACGGGCACGGCGTGGATATTTTCTTGGGGACAGGAAACGTGATCCAAGAGCGCCCGTGCGACCATGCGAAAATTGCTGTCATCATGATCGTGCGGCACATTCCGCTCATCGCCCCAAAACCAATGGATCTTTGACCACGGCAAATTGCGCTTCGCCAGCAGCTCGTACAAACGTCTTGGCGTTGAACCGCCGGAAAGCGAAACCGAAAAAACTCCCTGGTTGCGAACGCGTTCCACGGCCAAATCGCTAAACGCATCGGCGGCCGCTTGATGCAGCTGATCCAGAGTTTCGTAGGGCTCAATCATCGGCTTGTTCGCACTTCAGGCAACTGGCGTCAATCAAAAGTTTCTTGTTTGCCCGGAAAGGTGCCCTCATCGATCGCCGCGCGATATCGAGTCACCGCATCGCTGATCACGGCGCGAAGATCAACCAGTTGGCGAACAAACTTTGGCGAATACCCCGAGGTCAATCCCAGCAGATCGTGCGTTACTAGAACTTGGCCGGTCGTGCTGGTGCCCGCGCCGATACCGATCGTCGGTACGGCAACGGCGGCGGTGATGGCCGCGGCCGTTTCGCTGGGAACACATTCGATCAGCACACAAAACGCGCCCGCTTGTTCGGCGGCGATTGCGTCCTTGACCAACTTGTCTTGGTCACGTTGAACGCGGTAGCCGCCTTCGACAAAAACGTTTTGTGGTCGTAAACCAACATGAGCCATCACGGGAACGCCGGCGGTCACCAGCGCCTCGATACGTTCGGCCTGTTCCGCGCCGCCTTCCAGTTTGACCGCATGGCATTTGGTTTCTTTCAAGACCCGGACGCCGGACCGCAGCGTCCGCTCCAGACTCAACTGACCTTCCGGAAAGGGAAGATCGACAACGACCATGGCCCGCTTGGCGGCGCGGCCAACCATTTCGGCGTGGTAGATCATCTGGTCCATCGTCACCGGCAAAGTTGTTTCGTGACCTTGCACGACCATCGCCAGCGAATCACCCACCAGCAGGATGTCGATCCCAGCCTCATCCAAGACCACAGCGGTGGGATAATCGTAGGCCGTCAGCATCGATATCTTCTTGCCGTCATCGCGCATCCGCAGCAGCGACCGCGTCGTCACCCGGCGGGAAGGCTTGGCGTCAGGTCCTGGGTCGGGCATCGGGTCTCTCAATTAGGTGGATTCGCAGCCAAATCGCATCATTACCTGCATATTTGGTCGGTTTTTTAGGTTCGTACGATCTAAGATGTGGTCCCTGGCTGATGTTGAATCTGTCAGGCTACCCGTACAATGACAGATCGTACACTGGTGCGAATTGCCCTCCTGGTGCGAATTACCTGTGCGTTTGTACTACCACCTGTCCAACCTCTGTTGTGATGACCATGACTTGTAACCATTTGATCCACTGTCGTGCTTTGGCCCTGCTGTGTGGTGTGATCGCCGCGAGCGGAATTTCCCGGCAGGCGAGTGCCGACCCACCAGCCTTTGGTGGTGGCCAGACAACAGCGCTGGCCAATGAAGTTACGAATTTCAAAGGGAAACTCAAGGGACTGGAGCGCGGAGTCCTGTCAATCACCCGCGAAGACGGTGTTGACGTGATGGTACAGCCACCAGACGACATCGCTGGTTTCACTTTTGTGGCAACGGCGAAACCGGCATTTTTGCAACGCGGCAATCTGGTGCGATTCTCGGGTGCCTTTGGACCGACCGGTATGGCGGCCGCGCCGATCGACAGAGTCGAAGTCTTTCAACCGGTTCCGGCACAACGTCTGCGCGGGCACGCTCGTGAGAATTTTGTGCCCGGCGTTTATCCCGTCGATCGTCATCCACCCAACCAACCAGTCGCGTTGGCGAAGTACAACATCGTCGGAAGCCTGATGGGTATCAACGCGGCGGGAGTCATGATGGTCCAAGCCGGCAAACAGCCGCTGCAAGTTCAACTCGCCGAAAACGCGGCCTTCGAGCTGCGCTACAACAATTTGAATCTTGCCAAAGAAGGTGATCCGGTGACCGTCGTCGGTTTCTATCAGCCACCTGATGACACCAAAGTGAAAGCCGAACGCGTTACGATCACGACGGATCGTGTGTACGGCGAAGCAACGGACGAGACACCCCGCCGCCGTTCTTCACGCCGGACCCGGCGTGAGACGGCTGAAGAGAAAAAGGATGTGGCTGAGGAAGGCAAGGACGCAGCTGAAGAGAAAAAGGATGCGGCGGAGGAAAAAGCGGCTGGCGAGGAAGCCGCTGAAATTAAAAAAGATGAGGCAGACGAGGCTGAGTAGCCCTCGCTTCCCACGCACAGGGCAACGCCATGAACGATTCTGCGTGCGGAATTCGGGAGCACTCCGACGATCTCGGCTGCTCGGAAGTCTGCCGACTGCCGCTGCGAAAGGCCTGCGTATTGTCAAAAAAGAATCGTTCACGGCGTTTCGCTCAGGCTAATTGTCAAGCTGTTTACCTTGGGAATGTCGCCTTTTCGGAGATCGATCTGGGCCAATTTGCTGCCGGCTGCGTACGATAAAGCCGGCTGCGATGGCACGAAACGAATCGAAGCGTTTTTCGCTGAAGCCAATCAGGTCGGTCGGCTTGGCTAACCTTCCCAACCAACCACTTTTACAGAAAGCTGATGACGATGAAGAAGCGTTTGATACTGATTGCGGTTTGCTGCGTTGCCGTGATCCCTTTGACATTTAGATCTGCACGCGCTTTGGATAAGGAACTCGGAATCGGTTCGCTTGCACCAACGCTGGACATCGAGCATTGGGTCCAAGACGGCAACGGATTTTTTAAACCGGTCAAGGATTTTAAGAAGGGAAAAGTTTACGTGGTCGAATTTTGGGCCACCTGGTGTGGCCCCTGCATTGCCAGCATGCCTCATTTGGCCGAATTGCAAAACAAGTATCGCGGCCGAGGCGTGCAGATCATCAGCGTCTCTGACGAAACCTTGGACGAAGTGAACGACCTATTGCAAAAAGAGAACGAGCAGGAAGGCAAGACATTCGCGGAGATTACGGCTTCCTATTCGTTAACCACTGATCCCGATCGCAGCGTCTACGAAGACTACATGGATGCGTCCAAACAGCAAGGCATCCCCACCTCGTTCATTGTCGGCAAGACGGGGCAGATCGAATGGATTGGACACCCCATGGATTTGGATGAGCCCTTGGAAGCGGTCGTTGAAGACACCTGGGACCGCGAAGAATTCAAGAAGATTCATCAGGCTGAAAAAGATTTCGAACAGGCGATTCAACAAATCTCCATGTTGGCCGGCGCTGAAAAATTTGATGAAGCGATCGAGCTGGCCGAAAAGCAAATGAAATCGGTTGAGGTCAAGGATCTCAAAGAACGGTGGAAGTCCATCCGCAACAGCTTGAAACTGTCCGCCGGCAAAGTGGATGATGAAGTCGTGGCGTACTACCGAAATGAACTCGCCAAAATGAAAGGCGATCCGGTTGCCGTCGGCCGTTTTAGCTACTCGCTATTCGGCGTGATCGACGGCGGCGGCAAGGCGGGTCCGCTGGCTGAAGAAGCAATCAAAGCCTTGCGCCGTGAGACGGAGGATGCTGACGACGAAATCAAACCTTTTCTTTACAACACGCTGGCAAGATTGTGCGATGTCACGGGCAAGCTGGACCAGGCCATCAAGGCTCAACAGCAAGCCATCGATTTCAGCGAAGGACGCCAACAGCTGCGTCTGGAGAAATATCTGCAAGAACTGCAAGAGAAAGTCTCCGCCGACGAGCCCGAGGAAGACAAGTAAAAACGTAGCAGGCACACGCCCTGTGCCTGCACAACGGGAGGGCGACGCGGGCGACGCTCCCGCGGAGCCGCAAATCGTTTTCCGACGCTTCGGCTCGGACGGAGCCCCGCTTTCCCATGAAACGTGTGCTGTCTTGAAGGCAACAAACTCATATTCTCAATTGGCCAAAAACACCCCAGCTTCCGGTTAATTCACCATCGCAGGGGCGTGGCTACTGGTTTTGTTTGGCGAAGTAGCGCGACAGTTCATCCAGGTTTACTTTGCCGTCTTTGTCTAGATCCGCTTGTTTGATCAGGCTCTTTGGCAGTTGTCCGGGAATCGGCTTGTCAAACAACTCCGATTCTTCGATCTGCTTGTCGGCGTTGCGGTCATGCCGCGTGATCATCTTTTTGGCCTTCTGGAACTCTTCCTCCGCGTAACCTCGTTCCTTGCGGACCGCGGCAACAATTTTTTCGACCTCCGCTATTGTGACGATTCCGTCCTTATTGCCGTCATAGGCTTCCAGCTGGTTGTTGGCACTTTCACCACCCAATGGCGCGGCAGTCAGAGGGTCTTTCAAATCGATTTTCCCGTCCCCATTGGGGTCGAACATTGCAAACAGCTTCCTAATCTTGAAGGTGTCGGGTTTGCTCAGGCCCGCATCGCGACGATGTTTGGCAAGCATCGTTGCCAACTCCATGATGCCGAGTTTGCCGTCTTCATCTTCATCAAAGTCTTTACCCGGTTTTGGCAGTGGGGCTTTGGCTTGTTCGTCGGGATTTAGTTTCTTGTCGTTGTCGGTATCAAAGCGACGCACTAATTGTATGGCACCGGTTTGATCGATAGACTCGATCCCCATTTCGCGACGCAGACCGCGGTTGAATGCAAACCGCACCGCCATCTCTTTGACCGTCAACGTTCCGTCACCGTTCTGGTCGTAGTCGGAAGGCTCTGCCGGCCAGCCGCCAGCTTCGATCTCATCAGGATCAAGCTGCCCGTTTCGATTTGTGTCATACCGTCGAACGAAAGTGTTGACGTTGTTGATGTCGGACTGCGTGACATCGTTATCGTCGCGGAGCTTGGCTTGCCGAACGGCGACTTCCATGTGCGTCAGCTTGCCATCTTTGTTCAAATCAAACTCGTTGACTACGTCTTTCCACGGCAGCCGCTGCTGTTCGAACTTGTCGACAAAACCATCTTCATTCGGATCATAGACCGTCATCAGCTTGGTAGCGTCCAGCAAATCCGCTTCGACCAGAATCAAGGAAAACAAATTGGTTTTCGCTTCCTGCGCAGGCGCCGCTGTGGATGCCAGTGCAGCGGCGATTCCCAGAAGGAGGCAAACAACTCGAAGGGAAGATCGCATCATCGGCCAGTCTCCTAGTGGTATTTGAAGGTCCTCCGATTCTAACGCGTCCGCCGCGGCCGCACGTTCCGTTTCCTTTGATTTCAATGCAGCAAGCCCCACTGAATTCTGATGAAATCAGCGGGGCATCCGGACACAAGATTAGCCGCAGAATAGTGTTAGTCCCTGCCACCGCTTCACGGACCCAATGGAACCTTGCGATTCAGTGGGCCAGACGACTGAGCATCGCACCAATCACTGCCGCACGAAGATCATTCCCAGTGAAGTGGCCGTCACCACTCGGCCGCCCCCGCTGCAGGTGATCGAACTGTCTGGGACCGAAGTAGCGGATCTCGTTGGTCAGCGGGCTGTTTGGCTGTGGCGGCAAGACTTTGGGACGCACGTGAGAGTCGAATCGCGGCGCGCCCGGTGCGAACTCTGGCGGCAAAACCGGATTGGGAAACGGTGTACGCGGAGTCACGAAACCTGGAATCGTCACCCCCGGAATGGTCACCTGCGGTTGGATCGCTGGCGATCCGTAAATGGTCCCGCAACTGCTGCCGACCAAAGCTGGCCGATGACCCTGATGGCCACGGCAAACGCATTGGATTTGTGTGGCCAACTCTCGGTAAGCACAGGAAACACGCTCCCAACTCCTAATCAACGCCGGGTGTTGTGGGTAGCACGATCGGCCGAAAATCGCCGTTGCCACGCGGCGATGTAGCGTTTTCACTTCGTCCCAGCGATACACCAGTCGATCGATCCGCTCCGGATGCCGCGCGGCAGCGTGCATGTCGCAGGCCGCATCCTCAAGCCGGTTGACCAGCCTGACGTCGTAGTGATCGATGAATCGCACATCATGAACGGTGCGTTCAAATTGCTTGACAGCATCGCGGTATTCACACGCCGCTGTTGCCAGCGGTGAATCGTGAGCGGCCTTGGCAACGGATGTAGAAACAACAGCCGCTGAGACGACAAACAAAAAAGCACGCATTGTTTTCATGGTCCCGGTCTCCCTGGGTCGCATTGGGTCGGTTCACTGACAGGTGGGCCACCAATCTTTGGATCGGTTTCAAGCCCTGATGTGAAACTCAACCAATGCAGCGGTCGTGCCGATTGCCCAAAATTCCCGGCCTTTGCTACGTAAGTCGTTTCTAAAACATGACTTAATCGCTGTGGCTTGGTGTCACGGTGCGCGCCAACACAACGATCACATGTTCGCTGGTGATGTCACCACAATGATGGCGCCTGGGTGGTTGGTTACCAATTTCTCTTGCCGCGGCCAACCACCGCTTTGTATAGGCAGGGGATGGGAATTGCCGGCTGACCCCACAGTCGCGGCAAACATCGAAAACAAGGATCTTCGTGCCGAAAGGATTCGGGTGGTGATTCAGCTAGGACAATTGGCAGCCATGGTCGACGGGACACTGGTCGGTCCAGATTTGCCGTGTGGCGGCGCGAGTCCGCCGGCCGAGGCAACCGCCGGACAGATCACGATGTTGGACGACCCGGAAGGGGTCGAAAGCGTCAAAGCATCGCTGGCTTGCGCGGTTGTGACGAACGTCGATATTGATTGCGGTCCGCGATCAAAGATCGTCGTCCAGGATCCCCATCGTGCGTTTGCCACGATCGTCGCTCATTTTCGCCCACCGATTCGCAAACGCATTCCCGGAGTCGGCGTCGATTCTTCTGCCAAGATTGCCCCGACCGCCAAGATCCACCCCACCGCCACGGTTGCCGCCGGCGTCGTGATCGGAGACGGGACACTGGTGATGCCGGGAGTTGTCATCATGCCGCACTGCGTGATCGGCAACAATTGCATCCTTCATCCCAATGTGACGCTGTATGAATACACAGAATTAGCAGATCGAGTGATCCTGCATGCTGGCTGCGTGATCGGCGCGAACGGATTCGGCTACCGGCAAGAGAATGGAAAACATATTCCCAGTGCCCAGCTTGGCTATGTCCGCATTGAATCCGATGTGGAAGCCGGCGCGGGCGTGACGATTGATCGTGGCACCTACGGCGCCACGCGGATTGGCGAAGGAACCAAGATCGATAACCAAGTCATGATTGCGCACAACTGCCAGATTGGACGACACAACTTGTTGTGCAGTCAGGTCGGCATCGCTGGTAGCTGTCGCACGGGTGACAACGTGATCTTGGCCGGCCAAGTTGGCTTGAAGGACCACATTACTTTGGGTGATGGCGCGATCGTGGGTGCCCAAGCCGGCGTGATGAATGACTTGGAAGGAAACGAAGTTTATTTGGGATCGCCGGCCACATCGCAGCGCGATCAGATGCAGATCTTTGCCGTCACGAGACGCTTGCCCGAAATACGTCGTGACCTCAAGAAACTGCGCAGCGAAGTAGCTGAACTTCGCAGCGCCGCCAACAGTCACCAATCCGGTCGTGCAGCATGAACTCGAGCCACACCGCCAAACCCGGTGCGGTCGGTTCACAAAATCAAATCCGCCGACGTGGATACCGCCCAGGACATGTCAAGTCAATGATGAACCAACTGCGGACATCGCAGCGGCAACCGCCCATCGGATTGGTCGCCGGATGGGGAAAGTATCCCGTGGAGGTCGCTCAGGCCATCATCCGCAACAACCGCGCCGTTTGCTGTATTGCGATCACCGGCCACGCCAGCAAGGATTTGGAGTCGATCTGCGATCATGTCAAATGGGCCGGCGTCGGCAAGATTGGCGGGCACATTCGTTACTTTCGACGATTCGGGGTTCGGCAGGTCACGATGGCTGGCAAGCTCTTCAAAGCGGACTTATTGTTCAAGGGCTCGCTGTGGCTCAGACACTTGCCCGATTGGTGTGCCATTCGCACCTTTGGACCCCATTTGCTTGGACGTCATCGCGACGCCCGGGATGATAGTTTGCTGCTATCGGTTACCAAGGCGTATTCTGTTGGTAACATGCAAGTCTGTGCGGCTACCGATTTTGCACCGGAGTTACTTGTGAAGGAAGGAATCTTGGCTGGCAAACCACCCGGCCAGCGGATCATCCGCGACATCCAATTCGGCTGGCAGGTCGCCAAACAAATGGGCGGGTTGGATATCGGTCAAAGCATCACCGTCAAAGACGGCACCGTCTTGGCAGTGGAAGCAATCGAGGGAACCGACGCCTGCATCGATCGCACCGGCCGACTGTGCCGGCGAGGTGGCTGGACGCTGGTCAAAGTCAGCAAGCCGCTGCAGGACATGCGTTTTGATGTGCCCACCATCGGACCCCAAACCATCGAGCGGGTTCGTCAGGCCGGCGGTAACGCGATTGCGATCGAGGCGGACAAAACGATCATCGTCGATCGCCAACGAACCATCGATCTGGCCCGCCAAGCCGGGATTTCCATCGTCGCGATCGACGCGGAACTGGCAACCAACGATCAAACAACTGCTTTTTCGATTCCCCAAGCGGCCTAACCGTTGTGGCCTCTTCGCAATCCAATCCGCAGTGGCTTACGGCCCGGACCAGGGCGCCGGCAAAACTGAACCTGTTCCTGGAACTTCTCCATCGCCGCGATGACGGGTATCACCAGATCGATACGATCATGGTGCCGATCGATTGGTGCGACGAAATCAGTTTGCGGCGGACCGACGACGAACGAATTCGCCTGTCGGTGGATTGGCTGCCCAGCAAACAAGTCATCGCCTCGCGACTTGGTTTGACAGAGAATTCTGACGAGTCGGCTCAGCTATTGGGGATTCCCGAAGATGAGCACAACCTGGTTTATCAGGCGCTCGCTCGATTTCGCGATCAATTCCGGACGAAGGGCGGATTCGACTGCAGAATCCAGAAGCGAATTCCAGCCGGAGCGGGCCTGGGTGGTGCCAGCAGCGACGCAGCCGCGGCACTGCGATGTGCTGCCGCATTGTGCCAGATTCCAAAGAACGGAGCCGAAATCTACGAAATTGCCGCCTCGATCGGCAGTGATGTGCCCTTTTTTCTTGGCTGCGCGGACGATCGGCGGCAAATCAGCGACCCGCGGCCGACGTTTGCCGCGCGAGCGCGTGGACGCGGCGAGATCCTGACTCCAGTGACTCTGCGATCGCCGCTGCACTTCGTTGTGGCGTTCCCTAGTGAATGCCTATCCACTGCCGCAGTTTATGCATCTTCACATCTGCCCCAGGTTTGCAACTCGCCAGAGGGGATCTTAAACGGTCTGCGCACAGGTTCTACACGCAACATTGGGCAACACATGTTCAATCGTCTCGCCGATCCGGCGCGAAAAATTCTGCCGCGAATCGACGAAATTCTCGATTCCATGTGGCGGTGCGGTTTGCAAGCGTGTCAATTAACAGGTAGCGGATCTGCATGTTTCGCGATTCAAAGCACAAAAATCCAAGCGGACCGAGGGGCAATGCTACTTCGGGCCATGCTTGAACCAGGAGCATTAATCTCAAATGTACGTAACGTCTGTGTTCCGTCGCAGGTTGTTTGTGCTTGACAACCATTAAAATGCTCCATGCAACACACTGACCGGTTAGGGAGAGTCGGATCGTGGAGATCACCGAGATACGCATCAAACTGATGGAATCCTCTGAGGACCGGTTGCGGGCCTTCTGCTCAATTACGATCGACGACTGCTTTGTCGTTCGTGACTTGAAGATCATTGATGGTTCCAGCGGTCCCTTTGTGGCGATGCCAAGCCGCAAACTTTCCGGGCACTGCCAACGATGCAACCACAAGAATCATTTGCGCGCCAGCTATTGCAACCACTGCGGTGTGAAGCTTCAACAAAACATGGACGAGCTAGACTCGCCGCAGAAGCTGTACGCCGATGTGGCGCACCCGATCAACAGCGAATGCCGCGAAAAGATTCAAAAGGCGGTGATCACAGAATTCGACGCCGAACTCAGTCGCGCCAACCAGCCCGGTTATACATCTCGATACGATGATGATTTTGGTTTTGAGGATATGGACCCGGGTGACGCCGATTATGTTCAAGCGGCCGCACCGCCGAGACCAAAATTCATCGACCGCGAGAAACAAGATGACAAAGTGGAGGCGGGCGAGGATGCAGAAGACGATTTCGGTGCCGGTATCTTTTGAGTGGCCGCCGGTCCGGCTCCAACCGGGCAACCGCTAAGCGATATTCATCGAGTTTGTGGCGAGAACATTTTTTCATCTTTCACTTAGCGGAAGTCGGAAGACCTCCGCTGAGTGTGGATCGGAAATCTTCCCAAGTCCGCCGCGGCAAGGCCGCTACAACATTCTCAAAAAAGCGCTAGAATCTTCTCGATGGGCCAGACCTCCGCCACCCGACGACCAATGCAAATCAGCATTTCCATGATGATGTTGATGATGGTCGTGTTTGCCGTCATGTCGGCCGGTCTCTTTTACGCCTCTCGCGTGCCAGCCGTCCGCGACGAGATCGCGGCGCTGATTCGCGGCAAGACGTCGACCAGCGGCGAAGATGTTGGTCGCGCAGCCCATATCGCTTTTATCATGTTCACTTTTTCGTCGCCGCTGATTTTGGCGGGAGTTCTGGCGACTGGATTGTCGATCGTGCGTTGGTTTGAAAAGCGAAAATGAAAACCCCGCAGCCGACCACGGTGTCCCGAACATCGGTCGTCCAGCTACTCGGCTCGGTGTCGTTGCCGGACGAAGAAATTGAATCCTTTGCCGCCGCATTGCGCAAGCCACATCCAAGTGTGCTGCGGTTTAGACGTGATACAGATACGACTGCTTTTCCCTTTCCCACGGAACCCGTGCCCTGGTACTCGCTGGCACGCCGGCTGTGCGATGATGCGATCCAACCTTCGCGAATCCTTGACTACGCCTGCGGAGATTACTTCCTGCAAGACGCCGGATCTTTGTTGGCGCTGGCGGCCTGTCATGCGGATGGTGACCCTGACGCAACCGCGCCCGGAAAGTTGATTTGCGACCTGTGCGCGGCGCCGGGAGGAAAAGCCTCCGCACTGCTGGAGATGCTGGGAGACGCAGGTTTTCTAATTGCCAATGAACCAATTCGTTCGCGAATCGCGCCCCTGTCGTACAACCTGGCGCGGACAGGTTCGGACCGCTATGCGGTGACCAGCATGGACCCCGAAGCCTTGGCTGATCGCTTGCCCGGCCTGTTTGATCTCGTGCTCGTGGACGCCCCCTGCAGCGGACAGGCACTGCTGGCGCGGGGACGACAATCGGCTTCGGCAATGAAAGAGCGACAGATCGCGCACAGTGCCGCCAGACAACATCGGATCTTGTCCGCTGCGACTCGCTTGTTGCGAGTGGGTGGCCAGCTGGTCTACAGCACCTGCACGTTTGCCGAGGCAGAAAACGAACAACAGGTCGACGCGCTCTGCCGTCAAGGAATCACCCGGCCACTGCCGATCGATCGGCTTGAACCCTACACATCGATCGGCACTGGCTGTTATCGACTTTGGCCTCACCGCCATCAATGCGCGGGCGGCTTCGCAGCTTCGCTTCAGCTGTTGACTGGCAACGAAGCCGGCCAGCCGACCAAGCGGTCCTGGAAACGAAAACGTTCGGACAAAGCTCCACCGCAGGCTCAGCAGTGGTTTTCGCTCAGCCGGCAGCCGCTGCGATTCAACTTGCGCGATGCTGTTGTCTTCGCTTGGCCTGCTGATGCGCCCGATTGGATTGACGAACTGGCGATAGCAGGACCGGAGTTGATGCACCGTACCGGACAGACTTGGAAACCATCTCATGCGGCAGCCCTGCATCGCCTGGGCCGATCACCTTGTTTGCAGTCGCAAGAAGTCGACGCACAAACCGCCAAAGAATTCCTCAGCGGCAAACCGGTTGATTGCCCGGCCGCCGGTTGGCAAGTCATCACGTACCGCAACCGGCCACTCGGCTGGGTCAAGTCCAGCCGGGGAACCGGCAAGAACCAATTGCCCGCGGCCGCCCGGATGATGGGACCTTGGCTGTGCTGATCCCCAACGAAACGCGACCAACTCGCGAAACGCGACCAACTCGGGCACGGGGACAATCCGATTACCGGAGATCACCGGGTGGTGCGCCGCTGTGTTCCGATCCGCTACGCTGTTTCTTTTCGGACGCCCTTTCCATCACTTTGTGAGTGCATCATGGCCAGGCCGACTGACGATCAAATTATCGAATCGATTCGCTTGTACCGTGAAGCTCTCAAGGAAACGCGGGCTTTGTACGTCGATAGTGGTGAATTGGTCCGCGGCAGCTACGGTTGGCTGACCGGAAGCGACAGCCCCGACGCCGCTTCGATCGCAGACCAGATGGACGACCTGCATCAAGGTTTCCTGATGAAGGTGTTTGCCGCCGTTGTCCCCGGCGCAAATTCGCGCACGCTTGAGCAGCGTCAACTGGGCCGCGTGTTGCTGGAGCATATCTGGGGCAAGTCAGTGCTGGGCAGTCAACTTCACGAGGCCGTCGACTGGTTGATTGGTGCTGCTGCCGATTTTAAATGGAAAGATCTGGTCCGACCCTTTGCGGAGATTCCTTCGCTCCGCGACGGTTGGGGCGAACTGGAAACCTTGGCCATGCGGATGGCCAACTTGCTAACCTCCGTCGACGGCGAAGTCAGCGTCGCTGACAATCGTAATTTGCAACTGATGCAACAGCAGTTCGACGAGCTTCAAGGCCGTGCGACCGTGCCAGTCGATCACCAGGTCGACAGCGACAACGCACGCGACGCATTGAAGTGGCTGCGGGAAGAGGCAAAGCGGCTGCGCGAAGGCGTCGGCGTGACGGCAGCCGAAAAACCAACTCCAATCGCCGGACCCGGCGGTTCAGCGGCGGTGACCCCTGATGCGGAGAAAGAACAAGAGAAGAAACCGGAGCCGGTCGACAATCGTACGCCGAAGCAACGCCTGGCCGATGCCCGGCAGAAACTCGATCGGTTGATTGGTCTGGGGGCGATCAAAGACCAAATTCAAACACTGACCAACTTTCTAAAGATGGAGGCGGAGCGAGAGAAAGAAGGATTGCCGACGACGCGACCCAGTTTACACATGGCATTTGTCGGCAACCCCGGTACCGGTAAAACAACCGTCGCACGAATCATCGCCGATATCTACGGCGCACTTGGCGTGCTGCAAAAAGGCCACTTGGTGGAAACGGATCGTAGCGGCCTGGTCGCCGAATACGCGGGTCAGACCGGTCCCAAAACCAACGCGAAGATCGATGAAGCCCTCGACGGCGTGCTCTTTATCGACGAAGCCTACACCTTGATCGATGAAAGCGGTCAAGATCAATACGGTCGCGAAGCCGTGCAAACGCTGCTCAAACGGATGGAAGATCAACGTGATCGCCTGATCGTGATTCTTGCTGGCTACCCGGTGGAAATGAGAAGGATGATTCTCAGTAACCCGGGGCTCAGTTCGCGAGTCGGCACGACGATGCACTTTGACGATTATCCACCCGAAGCTCTCTGCCGAATTTTTCAGCTGATTGCGGAAAAGGCAAAGTACCAGATTCCAACCGAGGCGCGACGACGCTTGCTGCGCGGTTTCACGTACTTGTACATCGGCCGCGATCGGCATTTTGGCAACGGCCGCACCTCCAGGAATAGTTTCGAACGCAGCGTCCGGCGATTGGCCAATCGCTTAGCAACCATGAATGAAATCAGCCGCGAACTCCTGACAACGCTGCAGGCAGAAGACATCGAAGTCGCCGGAGTCACCCAGGAACACCTGGAAACATTGGCCGCCGATGCCGGACACGTTCGGGTGATCTGCAACCATTGCAGCCAACCACAAGTGATTGATGACAAACTGTTGGCAACCGACGTGAAGTGCGATTCTTGCAAAGAGATGTTCGAGGCCGCTTGGGGGGAGCCGGTCTTGGAATTACCCAAGCCGATGGAACAAGCCCAGCAACCGCAAAGCCCATAGACTTTGTCTCAAAACTCAGATTCGTGGTAACTGGGAGGGCGAAGCTCCCGCTGAGCCGTGGTGTTCGCGACAAAGTGTGGCTTGGCCGGAGCTTCGTTCCCGGCCAAACCCGTCCTGGCAACAGCAGGGGATCGCCAGGACAGGTCCTGGCCTACTTTCTACTATCAAAAGCACTTAACGGTCCACGCGGGCATTTCCTTGCCA
>JBFJVZ010000083.1:0-20403 GCA_041623895.1 Pirellulaceae bacterium
ATCGGCACCAGTCCGTCGTACTCGGTCAGTTCAGCTGACTGGTGTGATTGGGAAGCGAAGCGGACGAATTTCTTATGTGCGAATTGTTGCTGCAGCCATTGTTGCCGTTGATCCGGGTTCGGTTCACCGAGCAAGTTCGACAACTGGCAATCTATCGGCGACAGGTGGTCATCGGAATCACGGCTGGCAAAGGCAACGGGCGGACCGATGTGGGCCAGCAAGTCATCCATGTGCGCATCATCATTCTGCTGGGTGATGCGAAACAGTTCCAGCATCGATGCACTGGGAAAACTTGCGCGATCTTCGGCCAGGTTTCTGAGCGAATAAGACAGACAGATGTGGGGCGGTATCTCATCCGGGGAAGCGGCCGGCAAGCTGGCTTGGTGACGTTCATCGTGCGCTTTCGTCATTCCCTCACCCGGGCCCGAGAGCCCGACTTCTTCCGGAGGGAGAGGTGACGAAGTAATTGTCTGCTGACCCGCAGCGAGCGCGCGGTAGAGTGCTTGATCGAGTGACTGTTGGTTTTCTTCGGCGACTTGCTGCGATGTCGGCAGATTCGTCGATAACCGTTCGCGTTCGGCATCCAACAGCACCGGATCAACGCCGATGCGTTTGGGATAGCGTCCATCATCCAGTCCCATGACAAAAAGTTGTTTTCGGCCGCTGTGGCCGCCCTGTAACAGCGGCGCGACGTGGACACGGCCCGGCAGAGGACCACTGGCCATGATGCGGCTTTCAATCGGCAACTCCTCCAGCCACTGCAACACGTCCAATTCGGCTTCGGGGTCGAAGTCAAAGTTGGCCAGCATGCCATCGATATCATCCAACAGTTTTTCACGCGCATAACGATCGAGTTTATTGTCGGCACGAGCGCACTGGAGCAAGAACTTTCGCGCTTTGTTTAGCACGGTTGTGGCGTCGTCGTCAGCGGACGGCGCGAGCTTGATTAACGGTTGCACCATCGCCAGGACTGCTTGCAGTGACGGCAAGCCAAAATCACGTTGCGGAATCTCGCCGGCCGCTTCTGCACCGTCGTGATCGCCGTTTTGCTGATACTCTTGCAACGACTGCTGGGCTGATTGAATCGCTTCGTTGATCTTGGGCAGATAGCGGTCTGCTTGAAAACCGATGGGTATCTGCCGCAGCGAGCTGGCCAAACGGGAATAGCCGATCGATTCCGCGATTGGCGGGCGCATCAACAGACCTTCGCGAATCAGCTGCACCGCTCGCGTCTGAATGTAATCGAGGCGTGCCCAGCGGAGCCAACCGCGAAGTGCCCGGCCGGGTCGCGAGTAAATGCACGCGATGCCTTCGGCAAAGGTGACGGGCAGTTTGTCCAGATCCGGTGCGGACCTGTCACCGTTGTCCTGAGCGGCCAACCAACCGGTCAGTTGCTCGAGCACCAAAGGCACGTATTGCTGGTAGTCGGTGTGCAGAATCTCGGCCTGATCCAAACGATTTGCAGGGCCATCTTGTTGCGAAAGGATTCTTTGGAAGACACCGCGAACCTCGTTGACCTCCCCGAGTCCCGCGAAGTATTCAAACTTTACCGGGCTCACTGCGAGAAGATCGGAGACCGGTGCGGAGGCTACCGAACAAGCATCCAGGTGCTCTGAATGCAGCAGCGTGGTCTTGGTCGCAAGTGTTTCCAACAGCCGCCGCTCTGCGAGCGAAGACTTGAAGGCTTCGGGCATCAAGATCAGCAACTCCGATGGCAGTTGGATACTGCCGTCGGCAAGACCCTGTATGGCCAGCTCGATGCCGGCGGCATAGTCGGCGATTCGCTGCTGCCCGAGCAAATCACAGTAGGCACAATAGATTTGGCGAAGATCGGCTGCCTTTGCCGAAGAATCGAAGCCCTGTTCCAACAGCGAATCGGGCTGCATACCGGCCAGTCGCAGATCACCAATCGAACTGGTCAGCAGATTTGTCAGACCTTCCACGGACTGCAGATCGTGAAAGTAAACAAGCTTGCCGGCGCGGCGGAGTCGGCAAAACAGGTTTCGCACCAGCATCCGCACGGTTGATTGATTGGCAAAGCGAAGCTGTTTGCCCGCCAGCTGATTCCCGGCGAGTGTTAGGGCAATGGTCGGCAGCGTCTTGGCGTGCAGGTTGATCGTGTTGTTGCCTGCCAGGTTCAAACGATCTTTCCACTGCCCGGCAATTCGCAGATTCTGCGCCAGCAGCCATTTTTCTGTCAGCAAATGCTGTTTGCATTGATCGGCCAGCCACCCAATCATCAGATCCTCGAACAAAGCCTGACAAATTCACGATCGCAAGTCTCGACAAACGGCCATCGATACCTGACGATAACGGTGTCGCGTCAGCGTTGCCATCACCCAAGATCAAAGATGTCACACCAACCTATCAGCGGAAACGCCAAGTGCCCCTGCGGCAGCGGAAAGAAATACGAGCACTGCTGCCTGAAAAAGGGTTACGAGTTCGTGGAAGACGACGAGGGCACGATTCGCCGTTCCGTTCCCATGTCGGACGAACTTGGCGACGTGTTGCAGCAGCAGATGGACGATTTGTCGGAGGAACTCGGCCGAGACCTGCGGCCGGACGATTTGCTGTTTCAGAATCAACATTCCGAACACAGTGAACACTTCATGGTCGAAGGGATGAAGGCGGCGGGCGTCGATCCAGCAATCATCCATGCCTTTGAAGAGACCGGCTTTTTGGTGAGCGAAGAAAACCAGCATCTGATCAGCGACGAAGACCTGGAGCGATGGCAAACTGCGATCGACGATTATCGTGGAAAGCACGGAGAATCAGCCTTTGACTATCCGATCGGTACGGTGGCCATGTATGGCCCCAACGACCAGGTCACCACCAAGATCGTCGCCAGTGTGATCAAGTCGGCCGACAGCGATCCAATCCTGGAACGTTTCGTCGGCACGGGGATCGCCGAAGACGATCGCGTGCAAGAAAAGATCAACGCTTTCTTTGAATCGCACAACGTCACCAGGATCGGAGCGGTCGACTACAACATCGGCTGCCCGCACGAAGAAGGCGAAGACTTTCCCGTTGGCGAAGATTGTCCCTTCTGCCCTTTCTGGCAAGGCAAACAAGGATCCGCAACCGGCATCGACGATGATGATGATGGAGTGACACTCGAACAACAGGCGATGGTGATGCAGATGCTGCAAACCATGAATCCGTCGATGGCCAGCGAACTGATGAATCTGGCTGAACAATTTGACAACGCCGAAGACTTCGCCAACGCAATCATGATCGGGCCCTGTCCCAAGTGCGACAGCGACAACACGACCAACTGCGAAGACGATCCCGTGATTGACAATGCCTGCATCGGCCGCTGTACCGATTGCAATCAGCTTTGGTGCTGCGACTGCGACGAGTTATTCGCCGACGCCCAACAAGCAATGATTCACGATTGCCCGGTTTGGGAATCGATGGAAGACGAACTGGACGAGCCGTTTTGAGAGCGCCGCCGCGGTTGATATCAACCCGAAGTTCCCTCGCTGTCGCTTTTTGAAGTTGCGCATTTCGATAGTGCCGGAAGCGCGGCAGCCCATAGCCTGATGCGCGAGCCCCAGGATTTTCGGCCGACGCGAACGAAAGCCCTGGAAGAGCGACAGCCATCAGACGGTTTCATTTTCTGCCGCCGCTCCGCGGCTTGTTTGTTTATTTGCTATGGTTTCCTGGGGCTCGCGCCCCAGGCTTCATGCTATCGCCGCTCCGCGGCTGAAAAAGCGCAAAAACTTACGCTTCAGGTTAGTATGATTAACTGCAAAACTCTCGCTTCGCGTTAGTACTGCCGCGGCAATATTTTCAATCACAACAGGGGACACATCATGCCATTACGACATTACGGAGTCTTGAAAGGAAGAGCAATCAACAGCCGCCTGGGAGCCGGACAAAGCCCGCACTACCAGGTTCACATTGTCGATGATAGCACTGACTACCGGATTGCCATCAACGTCAAGTCAAAGTTGAGCCCATCCGATTTGGGATACCTTGTTGATGATTGGTTCAGCCATCCGGTCACGGAATTTCTAAAATCTCTGGACGCAGGTTTTCACGAACTGGCTTCTGCGCCCAATACCGGCGCGATCGACTTCATTCGCGGCAATCTTTTTGATCCCCTGAAAATGAAGCCGCTGCCGTTCAGCGTTCCGGGACCCGATAATGATCTGAACGAAAAGATCGACGCCTACGTCTCACGTGCTATCGAAGATGAGCTGGCGACCGTGTATGCGTTCGGTGAACGCTGGGGACCGGAGCCTAACAAGAAAGACAAGCACTTTGGGTTTTTGCCGGGCAACGGGATTCATGACATTCACATGAATCAAGGAAATTCGCCTCGCTTCAAGGGTGATGACGGCGTGTGGCAAGACGGCGCGCTGTTCATCCACTTCCCGGAAATCCGCAGCGGCAGTGACGATGTGGTGTTTGGCGAACAATGGGTCGGCGTCTTTCTGGCATTCCAATCGCAGGTCTGGCACACCGACGATATCAGCGGACACGCTTTGCCCGGGTTCCAGCCCGGTTTGCCTGGCACTTCGACAACGCTTCCCGGCGGAACTGAAGGCGATGGGCGGATTCGTATTGTTGCTGCCCTGGTCAATCCCGCCGGTCACGATGTCGGTCTGGAAGCGGTCACGATTATCAACACCACGCCGGATGCCATCGACCTGGATAGTTGGTCGATCGCGGACAAGCACAAGCAAAAGACGCAGCTGGGCAACCTATCGATCGCGGCAGGAGAGGCGAAGTTGCTGACCTTGTCGGGCGATGGAGCGCAGCTTGGAAACAAGGGCGGCATCATCACGCTGCTTGATTCCGCCGGCGTCAAAGTCGATGGTGTCTCCTACACCCGCGAGCAAGCCGCAGCTCAAGGCCGGACGATCGTGTTCTGAGCCCCTGGCAGTCAGGCAGGTCTCGTGAACTGCTCGTCAAACCACTGCCGGCACCGGTCGACGAAAGTCAAAAACGACGAGACGAATCTGAAGCCGAGCGTCTGCAAGCACGAAGAGAAAAAGTCTCCAGCGCGACGGGCATCTGGTCACCGCCGCACTTTCGCTGGCCGGCGAATTGATCAGTCAAGCGGACGATGCGGCGGTGGATCGCAGCAAGGTCGATCAACTGACCGAGCGGCTCAGCGAATCGATCGACACCGACAGCGAGGGCCACCCACAATTGACAATTACGCTGCCCGACAAGGAATCGCTCCGCGGCCTGGCCGCGACCTTAGCCAAACTGCTGGAGAGTTAAGCCGACAGGCCAGCTATGCAATCGGATCGCCCGGCATCAGGATCGTGTAGCCATCGTGTTCAAGCTGCTGCTGCTGTTTGCTGATCACGCCTGCAGCGAAACAAACGTAGTGAAATAACGGTGTGCGGAAATGAAACAACGGCTCATGGGCAATCCTGCCCTCTGAATCCAATAGCGGAGACAGTTTGATCGGCTGACGGCGAATCAATTCGTCGATCCAATCCTGGTGATCATTTCCCAGGCAATGGATCAGCTCGCGGCGGATATCTTCGCGATCGGTCTCGGTGTCAAGCTGCCTGGCTTCTCGCAAGTCAACTTGGGTTTGCCGCAACAACTGCAGCAACTGATTCGCTGTCGGATTTGTGCTGTGATGTCCCGACAGAATCAGCTGCGACTTGGCACGGGTCATCGCGACATAAAGCGGGTATGCGAGTGTGCGGTCAGGCAGCGCGAAGTTACCGGCATCGAACACCCACACCAGTTCGGCATCGTATCCCTTGAAAGAGTGCACGGTGGTGGCAGTGATCGCCCGGTCATCCGGCCGAATCGATTCGCGGCGCGTCACGTGCAAATCGATCCCCCGCGATTTCAACTGCGGGGCGATATCAAACCGCAAGCTCCGATCTGCTTTCCGACCGTTGAAGAGAATGCAAATCTGCGAGGGACGCACGTGTTGCTCCCGCACGTACTGCACTAACTGCTTAACCAATCGTTGCCGCTCCAACACAGAATTCTTCAGCAGCTGCAACTCCGGCTCGGGGCCATCCGTTTCCGTGTAACGAACCTGCCACCAGGTCTGTCCGGCATTCAGCTTTCGCTCACGCAGCAAATCTCTATGGACCAACTCACGCTGTTCGGAGTTCTTTGCCGCGTCGGTCAATCGGCACAGCACGTTCAATGCGTATTCGGCGATTGGACGAGTGGAACGAAAACTCTCTTGCATCACAGTACTGCGGCCGCGCAAATCGACTCCCAGATCCGTCCATTTAGGCATCGCGCGGTCATAGATATTCTGCGCATTGTCGTAAAACAGATTCAGATTCTTTGAATTCTGATCACTGCTTTCCGCCTGCTCGGTCAACAACGCTAATAATCGCAGCGTTGCTGGTCCAAAATCTTGCGATTCATCGATGAACATCGATCGGCAAACGGGCTCTGGTTTGGGCACCAGCTTCAAGTACGCTTCCGCTGCCGCGTTGATGTCTCTATTAAACGAGCTGAGATACTTGCCGCGCGCGATCAAGAGTCGATCCAAAACATCGTTTACATGATGAAAGCGCACGCGATCCCAGGGAAATGCTTGATCCGTATTGAGTTCCTGCCAGGCTGCATGAACCACATCCGTGAGCAGACCGGACAAAGCCATGTTGGCATACACGACCCAAATCGGCGCTCCAGGCTCATCGCCCCGTTGGATATCCGACAGTACCGTGCGCGCCAGCCAGTGCGCAAGCACGACCGTCTTGCCGCTGCCGGCGACACCGCGAACCAACCGCGGCTTACCATCCAAGCGCAATCCACACAATCGCTGCTGCTCGTCGCTAAACACCGGTCGCATACTCTCGCGAACGGCCAATTGATCGCCTAGTCGCTCTGAGATTCCCGGTATGGAAACCGACTCGCGACGAATTTGCGGATCGACTTGCTGCCAATGCAATTTGCCGCCCCGCGACTTCAGGACTGCCGGCCACAACAGATCGGCCAATGGCTGCAGATAGGGCTCCTTCATCTCATCACGGCTGGCGATCAGAATCATCATGTGCCTTGCTCGGCTAAGCCCCACGTTGATCAACCGCTTCCACTCATGCGGCGCCCAACCGGTGCTACCGGCATTGACAGTGTCAAAGATAACGGCGTCGGCTTCGGTTCCCTGCCGCGTGTGCACCGACGAGGCGGTCCAATTCGCGACCTTGCGTTGCCGCAAATAACTGTTGATTGCAGCAACTTGCCCCCGAAACGGCGTGATGTAACACCCTTCACAGGCGGCGAATTCCGAGTCTCCAAACAGCTTGTCCAAAACCTCCGTCGCCAGCACCCGCGTCCAACTTCGCTGGCCAGGACCCCGCGACGCTCGGATGCGCGAACGCCGTTTCGTTTCTTCGTCGATGACGTACCAAATCGCACGCGGAATTTCAGCGATGATCGGCGGAGGTTGCCAGGTCTTGTGCCCGGTGGCTTCGGCATGTCGCAGCAGCCCGTCATACTGAAATTTCGACACAACATCGCCGATCTCAGGATGCATTCGGTATTGGGTGGAGAGCAGTGTGACGGCGGGGCGTGTCAGCTGATCAGCATTCAAATGCGACAACCCGCTGCTGGCCATCCAGCGAGCTTTGTTTTCGGCGACGATTCGTTCAATCTTGCTGATTGGCGACAGCTGTCTTGCATCCCCAACCAGCCACACGCGATCTGCGGCCAACAGCGACAGCGCTGCTGTTGCCGCTCTCGACACCAAACCGGCTTCATCAATCACCACGGTGCTTAGCGGCGCCCTGCCCTCATCCAACATCGGTCCAAACCGCCGATCACAAAGCATCCGCATCGCCGCATAAACCGTGCAGACCACGACCCGAATATTGGGATCGAAGAACAGCTCGCCAGCGTGTTCGTCAAGCTGGGCGTAAGCTGCATTGACCTGTAGCTTTAATCTCGCACGTTCGGCCGGCGACTCTGCCTGGTTTAGTTTTCGGATCGAGTCTGAAATCAAGCGTCGAATCTCGATCGACTCGGGACCCAGCAGGGCTTCCAAACCTTCGCGCTCGAATGTTTCCAAGTGAGCCGATTTGCCAATCCGAACAACGTCACCGTGATCAACCCAAGGCGGGTGAATCTTGCGAGCTTCTCGTCCGATCCTCACCGCCACTTCGTCCGTCGCCCGATTTGTTGTGGAAACCACCAACACCCGACTGTCGGAATCCTGCAACGAATTCGCAACTTCCCGACCAATCACGCCAGTCTTTCCGGTGCCGGGTGGCCCCCATAGGACTGACCAGCCATGTTGCCAGAGTTGTGCCTGCGGTGAGTTTCGCTGCCACTGGGAGAACAGCTGATCGGGCACTTCCGGATGCACGTCCCCCCGTGCCGCCCTGATACGACTGGGCAAGTATCGCGACGTGACCAAAGAGACATCACCGCTGTAGACTTCGCGCAGCGATTTCAGGAAGGCAAACGGTTCAACCCAAAAAGCGCCCCGTCGCGGGGCCTCCGCATCGACTCTCATGCTGACGAACAACGATCCGCGATCGGGATCGACGGCAACCACATCACCGATCCAGTGGTAGGCTGATTCGTGCTGTTCGTCGACATCGCGATCGTTAAATTCCGCTGAATCATGGCGTCGATCGACGAGCGCGTCACAGGCGGCTTCGACAGCTATCGTGTCCTCTTCGCGAACGTGCCACAAACTCGGTCTGAGCGCCGTTGTGCCTTCGAGCGTCCAATCCAGTGGCGCGGTTTGGCCAACACTGATTTCATAGATCGCGCTGGCTCCGTCGTCTTCGCTGAGGCGAACACTCAAGGCTACCAGCCGAGTCCAACGCCGGCTCAACTGCCATTCAGCACTAACGGCTGCGGCGGCTTCTCGATATTCATCCGCTTGCCCCGCTGGCAAATCCAAAGTGATTGCCGCTGATGCAACGGGCAGATCCGTGCTCACAATTTGCTCGATTCGCGGATGACTTTGGCTTCTTCGACGTGGTACATGCGGCGGCAATTCTCGCAATACAAATACCAACTGAAATGATAGGCCGCATCCGCTTTGTGTTTCTTGACCTCCCGTCGCACCAGGGGCGTGCCACAATTGCGACAAGGATCGCCCGTTTTTCGCGGCTTGGCGGCAGGCTTGTTGTCCTTGCTTGCGACGTGCGAGCTAGCGGCCGTAGACCGCTTCGCCGGATGCGATGTTGTTGATGCTTTCGATGGTTTCAGTTTTGTCGTGTTTTGGTAATAACCGACGTCGATTTTCAAATGTTCCTGTTTGACCGCCCGCGCTGCTAACTGATCACACCGTTCGTTGTCGTTGATTCCCGCGTGACCTTTGACCCACGCCATATCGACATCGTGAACGAGGAAGGCGTCAAGAAATCGTTTCCAAAGATCAAGATTCTTGGTCTTGCGCTGGCCCCAATTCTTTGCCGCGATTCGGAACAGCGTGCCCTGATTGACCATGTCGGTGACGTACCGCGAATCGCTGTGCAAATGCACGCGGCAGGGTTGCTTCAGCGCCTCCAGGCCGGCGACTGCGGCCATCAACTCCATTCGATTGCTGCTGGTATTGCGAAAACCATCGCTCAATTCCTTGCTGTGGTCACCAAATCGCAGCACGACACCGTAACCGCCCTGGCCTCGATTCGGTTCGGCGCTGCCGTCGGTAAAGATCGTGACGGGCGCGGCGATTGTCGACCGCGATAACATGCCGAAGAGTTTGATTTCGGGGACGCGCGCGAATGAATATAGCCATTGCCGTTTGATCTCAGACCAAGCCATCCCCCGATCGCTCCCCATGCGTCCAATCGCGACTGACTTGGCGCCGACTCTGAGCATCTGCTCGGTGACATCATCAATTCCTTTTTCGATGTACTCACGGCGCACGGCGCCGTGGGGATGAACTCGGCTGGGAAAAACAAATGCATGGGCGGGTGTTTGATCAGTACGAGCAATGCGAAGCACGCGGCCTGGTTCAATGTCTCCAGCGGTGAACGCCTTGCGATAAGCCGCCGTCACGTCGGGATAGATCGATTTCAGCTGAGACCATTGGTTGCCGTTGGCCGTACCGGCACAATCAACTTCAATGACCACGGCGTCCGTGCGAAGTTCCGACAGGTCATCGTGGCAGTATTGAAACATCAACGAAATCGAGTCAGGGGATGACGATTGTCAAACCGGCGGCGCAAATTCCGGTTTCGCACAAGGTTCCTGAGCGGCCCGAGGCGACGCGGGCGACCTGCGGGTGAGTCGAAACGAACCTGGGCCAGAACACCAAGATATCAAAATAATGCAGCTCAGGACCCGGAGGTTTTGCTGTCAGGACAGGGAGAGCGTCCTGGGGCTGCGGAATGCTCGCTCAGACGAGCAATCCTGGCCCCAGGCTCTATCCTGTCACTGCTGCGCAGTTGTCGTATGGTCGTGACGAATGAAAACGTTCATGCCTACGACTACCGTGACTCAGAAGAAAACCCAGGCTCAAATCCCTTCCCTCGCCGGACGCTCTCCAGCTCATGACCGCCGGGCAAAACAGAAAAACTTCCGCGGTTCATTTACGGCCTTGACCAGACGTGTCAAAAGCAGCGTGACGATGAGTTCCCTCAATAACAATCCCTTTGACATGAGGAGAAATCACCGTGGCTAAACCAGTCGAAACCCTCTCCATCCCCACCGGAAATGGAGCCTTGATCAATGCGTCGCTTTGGGAAAACGAAGTGGAGCAGGAGAAACAGAAATTCACGACATACTCGGTATCGATCGAAAAGCGGTATCGCGACGGCGATCAATGGAAGACCGCCAAGAGTTTCAAGGCGAATGAATTGCTTCAAGTTGCCTACGCAGCCACGGAAGCCTACAAGCGGGCGCTGCAGCACCGGCAAGAGCATGATCGTCAACAAGTTGCCTAAACACCAACTTGCCTAAACACAATCGCCAACAAGGGGCAAAGGCATCGTCGTGCCCGGCGGTGCCCGTTCGCCGGCTGATTCAGCCGTGGTGTTCGTCGATCCGATCAACAACAACGGAGTTGGAAAGTATTTAACCGGGCACCGGCAAATGGTTTGCCACTCCTGTTTGACCGTCCATCCCGGTTTTTTGTGGGTCAACTTCTCCTTCTTTCGACATTTCTTGTTCGAAACTGGATGTTCGTCTGTTACGCAACGAGAACCGCAGAGCGTCCAACAAGAAATCTCGAAGGACAAAGTCCAGAAAGCCCCACCACTGAGCCACACCAAAACGTGATGAACCCTGATTGACCGTCGCATTTGAGGCAACTGGCACAAGCTTGTTGCACCGCCAGTCACCGCGACCGGCCAGGCTGGACGCAATTTATTTCCGTGTTTGGTACGCCGAATGCGTTCCCCATTGGCGGTCGAAACCTTTCATTCAGAGCCTCGTTCGATTCGGAACGAAGACTCGACGGCTCCTGCGTGAGCCACATATCGCTGGTGTCAGATCATCGTTCGCTCTACGTTGCTGACGTCCAAGCGTGCCGACGATAGGACCCACTTCCTGTCGTCGGTATTTGTTTTCTTGTAGTCGTGAAAATGGCTGCTTCCCGCATGAGAATCTTCAAAAACGTTCTTGTTTATCAGGCTGCCGATCAGGGCGTGTCTGCGTCGCTGAGGATCGCCGCTCGATTGTCGCGGCAAATGCAATCTCGAGTGACGGTGGTCGACATCCACCGGCCAAGGCACGTTTGGTGGGAAAACTTTTTCGAGGACCAATCGGATGTCGACCAGGCAGAGAGATCCGAGCAACTGGATCGCCTGAACGCGTTAGTCGATGCAGTCGATATGCCTGACGGCGATGTTCACATCAAGATCTTGGAGGGCCGCCCGATTGACGCGCTGATCAGCGAAGCCCTGGCAGGATCACATGATTTGATCGTCAGAGACGCCGAAAGCAAGGCGGAAAAACTGTTTTTTGGCAGCCTGGATCTCCGCTTGCTACGCCTTGCACCGACCCCCGTCTGGATAGCCGATCCGACCGTGCCAGACAAAACGCGTCGTATCCTCGCCGCGATTGACCCGCAGGTTGATAAGGATGACATGGAGTTGAATGAGCGAATCATTCGACTCGCATCAATGCTGGCTCGTCAAGACGAGGCCGAATTACACATCGTCAGCGCCTGGTTCACGCCGGCAGCATCTTTTGAGCATCGCGGTAGCGACTATGACCGCTACAGCGAGGCAAAAGCAAATGTGCGCCGTCGAGCCTTGGTAAACGTTGAACATATTGTTAATACCAGCCTGCTGCAGATTCCGGCAAACCGTGTTCTTTTTGAGGAAGGTGTGCCCAGCAACACCATCGTTTCGGCCGTCCTGCGAGTTCAGCCGGATTTGCTAATCATGGGATCGGTCGCACGAAAAGGAATTCCCGGACTGTGGATCGGCGACACTGCCGATGAAGTCACCCGGCAAGTCGAATGCTCGATCCTAACCATCAAGCCCGAGAACTTTACGTTTCTGCTCCCATCAGAATCGCGTTAGCACAGTGCCGCGTCAGCCTGATGGCCAAGAACGCCCATCGGAAGTCTTCTGACTTCCGCAGCAGCGAATGCTCGCCGGAGCGTCGATTGATAGCATCGACATTCGCATGACTGCTGATGATGGGTGGTCGCGCGACCACCGGGCAGTTGCCGCTTTCTTCGATTGGCAAACACGATGAAGCTGCCGTGAATGCCGCCTGATGAGGGGAAAACACTGTAGCTTTTTTTCGTCAAACGCTCGGCCTTGACCGCCTGAAATGCGGTCGGCTATTGATCAGGCAGCAACGTTGTCCGACATCGTCAGGAAAAAGGAGTCTCTTTGGCCACGCAACCCGAAATCCATTCATTGCTCTGGAACCCAGTGGTGCGGCTCAGTCCACCCTGGCCGGGCCTGCTGATCGCGTTTGCATTCTGTTGCTCGACCGCGTCGCCACTTTGCGGGCAAACGCCGCTGCAACCGGCTCCCTCCCAATGGAAATCAATATCCGACGTCCCCAGTGACTCGCTGGCTCCGCAGGTCGAACTGGTCGGCTTCACCAGCGAGGTCACCGCCTCCGAGCCTGAGCCTGCGGCTGCTGGCGCGGTTACCAAGGAAGCGATTCAACAAGAGCTGACAGCGCTCGAATCGTCGACGGAACTGTCACCCGAAGCGAGCGCGGAGATCAAGGAGCGTTTACGCAAGGCGGCCAGCTGGCTGGACGGCGTTGCAGCTTCCAAGAAACGCCAGTCGGAACTCGAAGCGTTGCTGCCGAAAATTCCCGATCAACTGAAAGACGTTCGCCAGGCTTTGGCCAATTTCGCTGACGCCGAATTCCAGGCGATGCCAAGTGGCAAGACAATCGCTGAGTTGGAGGCGCAGTTGACAAGCCTTCGACAACAGATGGAAACAGATGAGAAGACTTTCCGCGATCGTGAAGCCGAACTGGAAGGCCGCACGTCGCGGTTGACCGCGCTGGCGAAAGATGCGGTCGAGATCGAACAATCAATTGCCAAACTGCGACCGCAAGTCGAGGCAGTCAAACCGAACGACGAAGCCACGCGATCACAAAGTTTCGAGCTGCATGCTCGACTCCGTCTGCGCGAACAGGAGTTGGTCACGACGAAACTGGAACGCCGCCGGCTGGAGGAAATCGCCGAGCTGTTACCGCTACAGCGTGATCTGGCCAAGCGAGTCTGGACCAATCGGCAAAAAATGCTTGCCCGCTGGCAAACGGCCATCGATAAATGGCGCAAAGAGGAATCGAAACGGCAGGCGGAAACGGCACGGCGGATCGTGGAAAACTCGCATCCCGCATTGAAATCGCTGGCTGAGGAAAACGCCCAGATTGCCGAACAACGCCTGGCCACGGCGGCTGAAATTCAACGTCTGTCCACAGCAGTCAAACAATTGACCGAACAGAGCGGGCAACTGGAGACCGACTTTAAAGATCTAAGCAACCGGGTGCAGCATGCTGGGGCAACGTCGACCACCGGCTTGTTGCTGCGAAAGAAACGGGGCGAACTGCCGGCTGTTACCGAATTCCTGAAACGCGCGAGTTTTGTGCAGGCAAAGATGCCGGAAGCTCACCTGCAATTGATGGAATGGAAACGCCAGCGGCTGCAGGTGGCCGATCCCGACGAGGCCGCCGAGCAAATGGCGCAGACGTTAGATGCCTCGCTGGCCAGTGCCGACCCCGAACAAGTACAGAAAGTCCTGGTGCGACTACTGGAGGACCGGCGGGCGCTGCTGGAAAAAGCGATTCCCGATCAAGAAACCTTGCTTCAAGACCTGAATCAACTGGAGCTGGTCAACAAAAAGCTGGGAGAACAAGTCGCGGAGTTTCGCCAGTACTTGAACCAGCGGGTGCTATGGATTCGCAGCACCAAAATGATTTCGCTGGAGGACCTTCGCGAAGCAAACGATGGCCTGAAAACGGTCATGAATCCATTGCGCTGGCAAGAGTCGATGCGGGTTGCCGGCATCGCGATGCTCAAGCGGCCAGCAGTTGGCATGGCCGTGCTTGCCATGTTCGCGTTGCTGATGCTGTTTCGCGCGCGGATGCATTCGTGGCAACAGAGAATGTTGGAGCCGCCCGAGCCTAACCAACCGACCGGCTTTCGGCGCTATCTGGGAGCCTTCTTGATCTCACTGCTGCTGTCGACGCGATGGCCGACGCTGCTACTGGCGATCGGTTACCGGCTGCGGATGGCGGCGGAATCTTCGACCTGGACCGAGCATGTTGGCGACGCGCTGATTACCAGCGTGGTGTTTCTGTGGGTCTGCGAACTGATTCGCGAGTTATGCCGCCGCAACTCGGTGGGCGAACAAGCATTTGGCTGGCCGGCCAAGGCCACCGCCACCGTCCGCAGCACCCTGGATATCACGATCCTGGCGGGGATCCCACTGTTTGCCTTGTTGCAGCTGACCCAATTTGGCGAAGTTGACGAATTGCAAAGCCTGCAACGTGTCTTGTTCATCAGTGTCTTGTTGCTGCTGGGCGTTCAACTGGCTTGGCTGACACGGCCCAACGGACAGCTAATCAAGAGCCTGCGGGAAAGTTCCGAGACCTCGATTCTGGTGCGGTTTCGGCACGCACTGTGGATCGTGGTCACCTGTGCTCCGTTGGCGCTCGTCATCCTTTCCGTTGTCGGCTATCACTTTTCGGCGTATCAGTTGTCCAGGCATCTTGCCGAAAGTGGCGCCGTTCTGGTCGCTACGATCGTCTCCTACTCGCTAGCGCTGTGCTGGTTAACCGTCATCAGCTATAACTCCGCGTTACGTAAACGCGACGAAGCTGCCACGTCCGATCAGACAGATGATGCCGCCCGGGTTGAAGAGACGGAGGTGGCGGGGGCAGTCGTCAGCGAGCAAGTTAACGTAGACCCCTTGGAGATTCATTCGACCGTCGATAGCGAAGTTCGCGATCTATTGCGTTACGCCTGCTGGATTCTGCTGATTGTGGGCGGTTGGTTCATTTGGTCCGAAGTGTTGCCGGCCCTGCGCGTCTTTGATCACGTGATTTTGTGGCAAAGCATCGAACCGGTCGCGGAATCTTTCGTGGATATCAACGGGAAAGATTCCATTCGTGTTGTTGATCAAAATGTTTCCACAACCCTGACCGATCTGTTGGTCGCGATGTTGGTTTGCGTGGCCACGCTGATGGTGGGCCGTCGACTTCCCGGAGTACTGGAGTTGGTACTCCTGGAGCACTTGCCGATCCAGCCCGGTGGCCGTCAAGCGATCGCCATCCTGGCACGTTACATCGCAACCATCGCCGGCTTGTTGATTGCTTGCGGTGTGATTCGGCTGTCCTGGAGCAGCGTTCAGTGGTTGGCCGCGGCGATGACGGTCGGTCTGGGCTTTGGTTTGCAAGAGATCTTCGCCAACCTGGTCAGCGGCTTGATCATTCTGGTCGAAAGGCCGATCCGCGTTGGCGACATCGTGACGGTCGGCGATATCACCGGGACTGTCAGCCGCATGCAGATGCGGGCGACCACGGTGACCGACTATGACCGCCGCGAGTTGATCGTGCCGAATAAGAAGTTCATCACCGACAACGTGATCAACTGGACGCTCAGCGATCCAATCAGCCGCGTTGTCTTGCCGGTTGGTGTCGCCTACGGAACCGATATCGGCAAAGTGCGCAAGATTTTATTGCGGATCGCGAGCCAGAATCCTCACGTGTTGGATGAACCGGCACCGAACACCTTGTTCAAGGGCTTTGGCGATAGCACGCTGAATGTGCAATTGATGGTCTTCATTCCCCAGCGCAGCGTCTACGTTGACGTCGTCAACGATTTGAGTGATGCGATTGCGCGAGAGTTTGAACGAGCGGACATCCAGATCGCCTTCCCGCAGTTGGATCTTCACATCAAGACTTCGGATGCCATAACCCTGAAACCGGCGGCAGATGCATCGCGCACATCAGCAGCGTGACAGCCACCACGGATCTGGACAAAGCGGTGAAGGAGTTTGTTTCTCATTCCCGGGTGGGCTCCGGCAAGAAGAAGGATAGCGCGGAACCGACGGCGTAGACGAACAAGGCCACGCAACCGGCAGCGAACGCCACGTTCCCGGACGGCAACACCGTGGTCAGCCACGCGGTGACCGCCGCAAACGAAGTTCCAATCATCCGCCCGCCAATGTTGGCTGCAAAACTTTCGCCGGTGCCTCGCAAGTGCAATGGGAAGACGCGCGGCAGATAGTTACCCCAAAAACTGAACTGGGCGACGGTCAGCATGCCAGCCACAAAAATGCCCCATTTCAATAGTCCCAGGTCGGATTGCGCTGGATAAAAATAGAGCAGTGGCACGATAATCAATCCCGGCCATTGGAAAACACGTAGCACCCAGCGTCGGCTGACGACGATCAGCGCCAGCGTCGCGAGCGCGAAGCGACCTGCCAGCCCACCAAGTTCCTGATGGCCATTGACCTCGGCAGCGATCTTTTGTTCGAGCTTCTTTTTCTCAGCCATCGGCTTGCCTTCGGTTTGTGCTTGCACTTCGGGCAGGCCGGGAACAATCGACGGTGTTTGCTGCAACGCTCCGAAGGCGGCTCCGTAGCTGCAGGCAAACATCAGCGTCGTGACAATCGTGGTCTTGCGCAAACTGGGCGAAAACAATTCCGCAATGCTTGGCCGTTTCAAGGTCCCCGCCTGCTTCATTTCCGCCCAAGCAGGCGACTCCGGCAGAAATGGTCGAATCAAGATCAAGGGTATCGCCGGAATGACGCCGGAGACGACGGTGTACCGCCACGCTTCATGTCCGCCGGCAATTTCCGGTAACGATGCCGCGTATTGGATCGCCAGGTAATTCGCCGCGGTGACCAACAAGCCCCCGATCGACGAAAACGCTTGCGTGTATCCCAACACCGCCTCGCGTTGCTTGGGCTCCGGGAACAGTTCGGCCAACCAGGCGACGGCTGCCACGAATTCAACGCAGACACCAATGAACGTGGTGCATCGAAAGAACAACAACCACTCGACTGAGGTGACAAAACCGCTTGCCAGCGCCGAGAAAGCGTACAGCAGGATGCTGAACACCAAGATCCGCCGCCGTCCCCAGAGGTCGGTCAGATAACCGCCGAGCAGTCCAAAGATGCCGCCCACCATCGCTGGGACGAAGAACAGAATCCCCCGCCAGTACTCAAACTCCGGCGTGCCGGGCACAGCACCCACCAATTCCTGCAGCGCCGGCCGCAAAATCAGCGGCAGCATCAACAATTCGTAAATGTCAAAGGCAAAACCGATCGCGGCAATCGCGCAGACGGTCGCTTTCACAAATGCCGATGGCGAGCCCGTGAATCCAGGCCGAGAGCTGAGCGACTCACTCATTCGTTGTTGCTCACCGCCACATTGTCGATGAAGATCTCGTCGCTGGTCGCATTTCCGAACAGCCCGGGGCTACCCTGCAGGTTGGCCGCTTCGTCGGTTGCGGTCAGCGTCCACTGACTCGGCTCCGGCGTACCTCGAGGCCAGGCCTTGCCGCGGAGCACCGCAACACCATCTTCCACCGAGGCTCGGAACTTGAGCGTGTACCAGGTGTTCGCTTTCCATACAAAGGGAACACTACGAGCCATACGCAATTGAGCCGTCCAGGTGCGAATTTGAAGTTGCTGTGACTCGCCCATCATGTCCAATGTGTACCGCTGAGCGATCAAGCCCATGTCCGGAAGTTTCGTCGTACCTTCAGCCGCTTTCACATCAGCGGTCACCGTGTAATCGTGCAGGTCCTGCGGACCCATCCACGTTTGGCTACGAGTCCCTTTGGGGATCGTCGATATCTTGACGATGACCGCTTCGCCGTCGACCCGACGCGGCTCATGCCGGTAACGAGCACCGATCCAGGTGATGGGCACTTCGCCGGAAGAAAAATCGAACGTCCAAGGCAACGGAGGGACGACCCTGATTCGCGACTTGGCGACAGCGTCACCGCTGCGCACGGTGACAATCGCGGCCTGGTGCCGGCCGGAAGCTACAAAATCACCGCCCTCGTCGATCGTTCCCCCTGCTCCGGACACATCGAACTTCAGGTCGTCCGGCACGCTATCGAGCAATTGTCCGAACGCATTGAAGGCGTTCACTTTGAAAGTCAACTTCTGGCCGGTTTGCAAAATCACCTCGGCGGGAACCAACTGCAGGCCGGCGACCTGCGTGTCCTCGGTTACTGGCCGTTCCTGGGCCAGTTGTGAATGAGGCTCGAATTTCGCTTCGATCGGTTCGCTGCCCAGGCAGTACAAGCCACCCGTGGTCGGCAGATAGATACGACCGTGGGACGCGATCGGCGACCCACCCACTTCCTCGCCACTGGGCAAACGGACTTTGAATACAGACTCCACGCCGTCTTCGCTGGGCTGCAGAACATGAAAAATGCCGGAAGATGTGCAAGCGTAGATCTTGCCGTCCGCATACAGCAGGCTTCCCCGCATTGCGGTTCCCAGCTTGACGGGCTTGCCGATGACATCACCTGTTTCGGCGTTCAACACGTGTAACCGCGAAGAATCCTCGACCACGTACAGCCGGTCGCCGACCAATAGCGGTGAACTCTTGCCAACCGTTAGTTCTTCGACACGAAAACGCTCGTTGGGAGCTGACTGTGCAGCCGGACGATCCATTCGAACGACGGCACCCATCGCGGTACCGGACGGATTCTCTTCGCCGTGGGTAGCGTAGATGTTTCCTTCCGTATCCACGGCAACGCTGGTGTTGATTCCGCGACGCGAAACGGGGTGGTGCCAGAGAATCTTTCCTGTCCGAGGCTGAATCCCGTACAGATCGCCGTCACCGGCACCGGCGATCATCACTTTCTGGCCGCCGATTACGCGAATCAGCGGCGTGCTGTAGGTCGTATCCTCGGGCAGCGGTCGGGTACTGGTCACCCAGACTGATTCACCTGTGTTTTTGTCAAACGCGAAGAACCGGTGGGCAGGCCGCGCCGATTCGTCCCAACCGGTCGTCACACCACTGATGATCACCAGGTTTTCAAAGACCACGGGCGTATTGGTGCGGCCACCGTAGGTACTGAGCATGCCAAACTCTTCGCTCATCGAATGCGACCAGATCGTTTTCCCGCTCTGGCCGTCGATGCACTGCAGCAAGCAACAGGCGCCCATGGCATAGACGCGACCGGTTGCCGGGTCGCCGCAAACGTGCGACCAACCAACGCGTTCAGCTGGCACGTCGGAGAGGTACACGTTGTAGATGTTCTCCCATAACGGCGCTCCGCTAATCGCGTCCAGACAGATCACTTTTTCGGCGTCTTTTGCCGTTCCCGGTTCATGCCGGACGATCGTGTACAGCCGTCCGTGCATGACGATCGGTGTCGAGATCCCCGCGGCTGCTGCGCTTTTCCAAAGCACGTTACTCTGCTCGCCTCCCTGCGGATCAAAACGATCGATCAATCCGACTTCGCCAGAGACGCTGTCTTGATACGGCCCCCGCCAGGTTGGCCAGTCCATCGGATCGGGTTCGGCAGCCGACGCGTAGAAACAGGTGGCGGCTAGAACGACAGCCGTCAGGATGGAGACAAAATTGGGTCCGCTGAATCGAGACATCTGGGGTGCGAGCGCTGGCACGAGTAAGGCAATGGTGGATCGTCCTCGCGCGAGTTCGCCATCCCCATTGCTGGGGTGCTGGCAGCAGCATTTGCTGGACCAAAATGAAGGCTTAAGAAGCGAATTCTCGCGTTGCGACTATTTCCTCTTCGCGGCGACGTTCCTTGGCAAAAAACCATGCCTCACTGGAAAAGAAATATCCAGCGCGGGCGCCACTTTTAAAGTTGCGCTTTCCCCTCCCGCGCACTTTGGGGCAAAGACGCCCCGTAGGTTGCGATCTTATTAGCGCACTTTCAGATATCTCGTAGGCGAGGACTTGTCCTGGCAATAAGCCGTCAAGACAAGGAGAGCGTCTCAACATTCATCAAGAAGAACCACGGAGTGGTGACAGCATATAGCCTGGGGTGAACCAACGAGCGACAGCGAAGTTGGTGTAACCCCAGGA
>JBFJVZ010000084.1:0-20362 GCA_041623895.1 Pirellulaceae bacterium
CCGTGGTTCTTCTTCGTGATTATTGAGCTCGCACTTCCTCTAAGCGGGACGCTCTCTAATCACCAGCGGCTAATAAGACCGCAATTTGCTGCCTCTTAAACCAAAAAGTAACGCTGTCCAACTAATCATTTGCCAATTCCACACCCAGCGTTGCCAGTTCATGGAACCGATCGATCGGTTGTTTTGCTGTCCAGGCAGTGCCGCGGAGCAGTAACACTCGGAACAGCGGATCATCGAAGGTCCATGAGTAGTGACCGAGGATCGACACGAATACTCGGCCGCGTTTCGGCTCGATCGTCCAAAACAGCGGACGCGGTTGGCCGTCTTCCTCGCCGGTGGCGATCACGCGGATCCGCGATCGGTCGCCTTGCATCTGCCAGTAACTTTCGTCGTAGAATTTGACTTGCTCGAAGTTTCGCGAGATCGGGTGGCCATCGGCGCCTTGGAAGCCGAGTTCCAGCGGTCCGTGACGGAATCGCAACTTCGCTGCTTCCGAGGCGAGTCCGATTCGTTTGGCAAACTCGGGAGCCTGCGGCCCCGCTTCGACCGCCCAGTGGATGTAGATCAAGCCGCCGCCACGCGCCAAGTGGGCGTCGATCGCATCGGCCCTCTGCTGATTCCAGCTTCCTTTTTGGAAGAACAGAATCGTATCAGCGCGCTCGATCTGTTCATTCGTCGGCCACTCCATGGCTGTGTCGACGGTGACACCTTCGGCGGCCAGCATTAATTCTCGCCACATCGTCAGCCAGGCTGGATAGTCATGTTCTCCCGGCCCATGATCCTTTTTGCCGGCGACCAACAGAACGTTGATCGGTCGCGCGGCTTTGGTTTCGACGGATCCTTGCAAAATTGCTGCCAATTCTTGCTTCGATCGCGGCGGAGGCGGCGGTAACACGGAGTCCTCAGGCATCCGCGGTGGCGGCAGTAACAGGTAAGCCAGCAAGTCGTTCGTTTTCTGCGGGCCAAGAAGTTTCGGGATGCCGTCCGGCATGATGGATTTCAGCGACGGAAGCATTTGCTCCACTTCACTTCTTGGTACGCGTGTGACTTTGCCTTTTTGATCGGCGATCAACCATTGGTCGCCATCGGATCGGACGGCTCCGGTCAGCACGTTGCCGTCGACCAGCGAAACCACGTAAGTGATGAAATCAGGATTGATCGCAAAGCTTGGTTGAGTGATATCGCGGAGCACCGACTGGTAATCGCGATGGACAAGATTCTTCAAATCCGGGCCGATTGTATATCCGTCGGCATCGGGTAGATGGCATTTCGCGCACCCTGCTTCGTCGCTGAAATAAACACGGCGTCCTCGCCCCCAACTGGCATTGAGAAGTTGTTCATTCACCGATCGAATGTTTGTTTCTTTTTCAGGGTTGCGTTTGACCCACGGTAACCAGAACCTTTGCGGATTGATGGGGCCGGCATGTTCGTCGCCGTCCTTGCTGGTGACCGACCAGTGGATCCGCGTGATTAGATTCTCTCCCCTCGTCTTGATTGTCCAGACGATCGAAATGAAATCAGATGGATCGCCCGCGATAACCGGAATATTCATTTGGTTGCCCACGAGTCGCTCGCCCATCCCGGCAATGCCATACTTGATGTTTGAATCGTCGCTGCAGGTCAAGACGACGCCCATGCTTGTCAGCCAATGATCATCAGTTGGCTTGTAATCCAATTTTGATCCGGGTTGCACAGCAGGCTTGAACAATCCGCCGACGTCCAACTGCGTCCTTAGTGTCAGAGTTCCAGGCTCATGGAGCTTTGAAATCAGTTGTTTGGCGTTTGCCGATAATTTGCCCGCAAGGTCCAGATCCAGGTGCGGCAACCATCCGCTCCACGGCGAAGTCATTTCGTTGTCAGGTTTCCAATCCGCCAGCACGCCGGTCGGCGCGTAGGCCAGGTCGATCGCCGCATGCTGCGGCAATTCGGCTTCCTGCGTTTCCACCCGCTGGCGACCCAAGCCGGGAAACTCAATCGCATGGTTGACGGCGGCATCATGCCGATCGGTGGAAAGAATCAAAGTCTGGCGATCGGCAGTAATGCCATGCGAATGAATCGGCAGCCGGTATCGCGGTGTCGTCATTTGACGCTGCGTGACTTCGTAACCGGGCCGGATTGATTCAAAGCGATCACCGGCGGCAACGTATCGCCCGTAAGTGATCTTGCTGTGCTGCATCAGTCCAGCAAGTTGCTCTGGATCGAGTGGCCGATCGAAACCGACGTGGATTTCTTGTGGTGCTGCCACCACGACCGAAATCGGCTGTGGCAATTCTTTGTGCTGATAGCGAATCGCAAAGATTTTTCCGATCCCCGTCGGACCCGTGCCCCAATCGGGACCTCCACTGTGACATGCGACCAGTAAATCACCTCGTGGCGAAAGGCAACAATCAACCGTCAGCATACCCAGGCAAGCAATCAATTGGTTTTGTGCGATGTATGCATCATCACTGGTCTTAATCAATTTCGTGCGATAAAGCTTGCCGCGTGACTCGCCGGTTACTAGCGCGTCACCCCGCCAATGCTCGGGGCCAAAGATCGGACCACCAGCTTGAACCGGCAGGTTCAAAGCCATACCGCAAGTCGACTGATGTTGCGGGCCGTAATCAAACAGACTGGGTTGATCAAAGACGTTTGGCAAATGTCGTGGATGACGCGGTGGAAAACCATAGTGAAGCCCGGGGCGAATGTGCAGCAATTCATCAAACGGATTGCCGTTGGCCAGCCACGTCGCACCTTCCTGATCCGTGACGAACAATTCGCCGTCGGCATCGATGGCCATCCCGATGGTGAAGCGGACGCCGGTGCAAACCGTTTCGCGGCCGGAAAGATCGGCAGCGATACGCTGAATCGTTCCGTGATCGCTAAGCAAATCGAATTGGGACTTGCCGGCTTCGCCCAGCAGATAACCATTGGCGTAATTGGCGGTACCGAGCCCAAAGAAGATGGAACCGTCCGGATGAATCGCGACGCCGACGGCATCAACATTCTGAGGGATCTCTTTCCAGCCCGAGGCGATGATGCGTTCTGCTTCGGCAATGTCGTCGCCGTCGGCATCAATGATGGCGGACACCTTGCCTTTGGAGGCAATGACAACCCCGCCTGCGCGGCCGGAAGCACCGGCAAGCAATGCGTGTCCAGCGGGGATGACGGCCATTCCAATCGGCCCCCGAAAGAGATTCTTCCCGTCAAAGAAAAGTTTCTTTGAATCTTCCAGGCCATCACCGTTTGCATCGTCAAGTAGCCAAATCTCGCCGTTGTAGCCGAGTGCATAAAGTTTGCCGTCATCGCGGTAACGGAGGTTGTTGATGTTGGTCAGTTGGACCGGCAACTCGCGCACGGAGAATCCCGGTACCAACATTTGCACCGCAGGAGGATCGGAAACCGTTTGCAAGATTTCAATATTCTCCGCGTCACCGAGGATTTCGCGCGGCAATTGCTTCTGCAGCGATTCGTGTTTTCGGTTCAAATAGTTCCCGACATTCTCGCGCTCCGCATCGCTGAGCACGCGATCAAACAGCAAGACTTCCGCGATGTCGCCATCAAAGAAGCCCTGTTCACGTGGCGGTCCCGGACCGTTGAAGTAATAGCGTGCGCCGACGGTCAGCACATCGGCAATCAGAGTCCGAGCTTGAAATGGCCGTTGGCCTTCAGCGTTGCCATCAACACTCAGCCGTACTTCGCCCGCGACGGCGTCCACCGTCGCCTCGAATGTGTGCAACGTGCCGAAGCTGAAATCTGAACTCAGTAGATCGCGCGCGCCGCCGAATCCAGGTCCCTCCATGTTGATACAATTCAGCGACGTCGAAGCGCCCCAGCTCATGTCGATGTTGAAACCTGTTTCGTAATCTCGCCGCTCGTTCTGGCTGAAGGAAAGTAAGCCTCGGAAGTTGCCGACATTGGAGTGCGGTGCGGCGACCACGAATAGCGTCATGTTTGTCAGCCGCTGATCCAGTTCCTTGACCTGCAGGAAATCGTCTTGCCCGTCAAAGCGAACGATCCAGGACGCGCTCTTTGAGGAATCGCCCACACGGACAAGCTGCGGTTGCCGGGCTGGATCGGCCTGCGATAGCACGGTTCCGGCGGCAGAGGAATCTTGCCAGTGATCCAAAGGCATACCGTTCTTGACTTCGCGGCCGCTGTTGACCTGCGCACTGGCGTCCAAATGCAACAGCAATCCGGACGGCAACCGGGGCGATTCAGCCCAGCAGTGCCGGCAACCCAAGAGCACGCAAATAAGAACCAAAGATCTCCGCACAAGTGTTCTCCTGGGTAGCAGGCACAAGAAGTATGCCGTCCGCTTTTTGTTACTTGCTCAATCGATCAAGAATATTCTTGGTAATCCGCTGCACGATCGGATCCTTACCGCGAAGCCCATGCGCCCAATCAGTCGAGCCCGCCGTGACAACGGTTCCACCTTGCGTGTAAATCCCAAGCACGGCGTTGCCGACGCGGTCTTTGGGGAATCGGTCGTACCACAAGCTGTCACCGGGAGCCCATTTCGCCGGGCAGGTGCCTAGCGCGATGAAAGATTCTGGTGTGCCGTCTTTGCACGTTGGCCGGGGAAGCCCGTCAACCCATTCCAGTTCACATCCGTCGCACTCGTAGCCAACGATGCTGTCTTTACCACCGAAACGATCTGCGCGCTTCAGCCCCGTGCCCTCAAACAGCCAATGTTCCGGGCGGTGAACAACGTACGAGGCCGGTCCATCCATGAATTGGCCGTGGCTTCGATGATAGCCTCCCCATAGAAACCCCACGCCCGTCAACTCGTTCTCAGGTCGCCCGATCAGGTGATGACTCCAGGCGGTGCTGAGCAATCGCTGATCTCCGGTCCGGAAAATCGGATCCAGCACATAAGCTTGTTTCCAGCAAGTCAACGCCCGCCCGTCGCCTTCGTTGCGAACTTACCAACAACAGGTGTTGCCGCTAAAGAAGGCGACATTTCCACCATCGGCGATGAATTGCTCCAACTGATCTCGCATCGGCGAAGACCAGTATTCGTCATGACCGACGCTCAACACGAGCCGATAGTGCTTCAAGATCTGCGGACGAAATTCCAGGTCGTTATTGACCGCGTAATCCAGCACATACCCATTTTCCTCTGCCCATTGCACAAACGGCTGTTCCCATTTATCAAACTGCGAATTCAGCGGCCGAGCGAACGAGACACGATGTCCCTGAAGTCCATCACGGTCGTGATAGGAATAAAGACTGTGTCCGCCCCAGTTGGTGTATGCGTTGTAGGTATTGGTGGCAAGTTGCAGCAGAATCTTGGTGTCTTTGCCTGGTTGCGAAGACCTGACAACAAAAAACAGCGAACCTTTGCCACCGTTGTCGGCTTCCAGCAAAGCGCGGTAATAGCCAGTTTTCCATTCCGCGGGAATGTTCACCGTCAAGGTTGCCGGCCAGTTGCATCCGTCCGAAGAGGCTCGGGCGGGGATGGGTTGCTGACTGCAGGCGACATCTTGCCCGGTCCAAACATTTTCGACCTGGGCACCCAGCCGCTGGATCGTCACATCGGCGCTATCGGCATTGCTCGATAGATGAAGCGTGAGCGCATCACCCGCTACAACGCTTAGCTGTCCGGCATAGCCATCGATGAGCGGCTTGTCATCCTCGGCGATCGCCGACAAAGGCAGGGTGCACAACAGGGCTAACGCAAGCATACGAATCATTTCACACGTTCCCGCCGTTTCATTTATTTGCTGTGATTAATTCACGTGCCTTAGTGATGGATGATCTTGACGTCGTGCCAATAGGCCCATTCATTCATCCAGTTGTTGGCTCGGTTTTCGATCGCCAGCTTGATTTTCTTGCCCGCGAACTTCGTCAAATCCACCTTCACGTCAAGCCACTCATCAGCGGAGACAGATTTTGTGCTCACAATCTTGTCCTCCACGATGTTGCCGTCGACCAACACACGCAGTTGCCAATCCCCATGCGGGTGATGGCTGACTCGCATCGATAACAGTGTCGTCTTGCCGGTCGGCACGCTTAGCTTTCGCGTCAGCTGGCACGGTATTCTTCGATTCATCGGATGCGTCTGCACGGCGGTGTCATTGCGAAATACCTTGTGAAAGACAACACCGCCTTCGCCGACATTGCTGACGGTGAATCCCGGCGCGGCGCGTTCGATGTTAGTCTGCCATTCCGGTCGCGAACCTTCGCCAGCTTCGCCGGAAACGATCCGACGCGCGACGAACTCCTGCAACGAAGGAATCTTTCCCTGGATTGCCAGCTGCAGTGATTTTTCCGGATACCTTGGTACCATCGGTTCCAAGCCGAACCAGTACATGCGAGGCAGGTTGTGGTCGTCGCTGTCCTCGCCGTGTTTGGCAAGTTCGCCGAGAATCTGCCAGCGATCGGCAAACGGCAATCTCTGCACAGCCGCGGCGAGATATAGACGCACGATCGGCGAGGGATCTTTGGCTGCCATCAAGGCAAACAGCGAGAGTGTGGAACGGCTGATTCTTGTTTGACTGTCTTCGGCGGCGGCCAGGTAAAAAGCGTCCACTGTGGTGTCGTCGCACAGTAACTGCACCGACCAGGCTCGGACGTACGGATCCTTGTGTTCCAGCAATTCCTGCAGTTGCTGTTCCGCCAGTCCACCGGTGACATGAAGCGCCCACAGCGCTCGCAGCCGTTTTCCCGTCGTCGGCGCGGCGGCAAACATTTTGTCAAGCCGCCGGTGCACCGCCATCGAGTCCAGCTTTTTGGCGGCTGCCCGCGTGTGCAGCAGAACTCGCGCTTGCCGCACGTACCAATCGTTGGTGTGCCACTGCAAATCGACGAGTTCTTCGTCGGAGAGACTTCGCAGATTGGGTGGCTGAATTGGCTGAGCATCCTTGGGCATGATCCGGTAAACGCGACCGCTGTTGGGAAAATTGATCGCGTTCCCGCAGACGTCGGTGTCATGCCAGTCCAAGATGTAGACGCCGCCTTCGGGACCGATCTCGACGCTGAAGCCGACCCAGGCCAGGTCATTGGTTGGTAGGAAATCGTCACCGTGCCGGCCAATGAAGCTGGACCCCTTGGGCTCCATGATGTCGGTCAACACGCTGTGTTCATGAATGTTGCACATGAACAAACGGCCGTGATACTGTTTCGGAAACGCATCGGCCAAATAGAATCTGGCACCACCGTGCGCCGAAAGATGCGTGTGATCGCGGATCGTCTTGATGTCGTCGAAAATATAAGGATTCACGTGAGGACGGCTTTGCTTGTGATAAACGCCTCCTTGGACGACATGGAACAAGTGGGGGATCACGCAACACGTGGCAAAGCTCTGTCCCCGATCATCGAAATCAAATCCCCAAGGATTCGATAAGCCGCGCGCGAAGATCTCAAATTTCTGCTGCGTGGGATGGTAACGCCAAATCCCGCCGTCGATGAACTGGCGTTCCGATTCGTCGGCGCCCGGTTTGCCGACGCGGGAATGAGTAAACACGCCGTGGCATCCGTACAGCCAGCCATCGGGTCCCCAGATGAAGCTGTTCAGCGTTTCATGCCGGTCGTTGATCCCCCAGCCGTCAAGCAGGACTTGCGGGGGGCCATCCGGTTTGTCATCCCCGTCCGCATCAGCAATGAAGCTGAGATTCGGCGGCGAACCGACAAACACACCGCCAAAACCCAGCGCGATACCGGAGGTGAATGTCAGGGTGTCGGTGAAAGTCTTCTTGTTGTCAAAGACACCATCGCCATCGGTGTCTTCAAAGATCTGAATCCTGCTGACCTTGTCCTCCGTGTGGTTGCGACGAGTTCGATAGTTCAGGTTTTCAGCCACCCACATGCGACCACGATCATCGAAACAAAACGCAATCGGTTCGCCGATGTCGGGCTCGGAGACAAACACCGAAACGTCAAATCCGTCCGGGATCGACATCTTGGCGACCGCTTCGGAAGGTTTTAAAAACGGCGCGTTACTGGTGCGGTGTTGCTGTTTGGGTAGTTTGTTTTGTGCCGTAGCGATCGATCCCACTGTGGCCAATAAGATCAAGGGAAACGTGATGTTCAGTATACGGTTCACTGTGGCAGCTCCACTTGCTGGGATGTTTGCAAGTACTTAATTAAGTCAATCACTTCTTGTCTTTTCAGTTGTTGAAGTTGACCGTCCGGCATCATTGATTTGTCGGAAACTTTTCGCAGTTCGATGTCTTCTTTGGCGATCACGACTTCAGGTTGGTCCACCGTCTTGAGGACGATCCGATTGGCGTCTTCGCTGCCGATCACGCCGTTCAGGACGCGGCCGTCGATCGTTTGGATGATTACCATGCGGTAACCTTCGGGGACGTCATAGCTGGGGGCCAGGCTGTTCAGCAAAATGTAATCCAAGTTCGCGCGGTTCGATCCTGTGATGTCCGGTCCGATCTTGCCGCCTTCGCCGTACAGTAAATGACATGCAGCACAGGTTTTTTGAAAGACCACGCGTCCTGTACGCGGATCAGCTTTCGAGAGCGCATCGGACGTGATGATCTTTTTGTACGTGGCGATCAATTCACTGGCGTTCTGCTCAAGCTCGGGAATTTCGCCGTAAACGTTCGTGAATTCAGCAGGCACGATCTCGCGCATCGATCTGGCCACGTGCGCGGGGATCTGGTCGCGACTGACCAATTCGGATTTGATCGCACTGACCAGTTCCAAAGCGTAGCTCTTTCGACTCGCTAATGTTTCCAGAACCGCACGCCTGGCCTGCGGGTCAAATGACTTGTACCGTGACAACAGCAACTTTGCCGCTGACGGTGATTCAATCACACCGTATGCTCGGATCGCATCGATCCGCAAGTCGGGCTCGTCAAGTAATCCTTGGATTTCATCCAGGACTCCGATGTGCTGCTGCTGGAGCAGAGACCTGAGTGCCGAACGGCGAGTGGCCGCGGTCACGTCTTTGTTGCGCAGCGTTTCCATGGCCCGCGCAATCGCTTCGGGATCACCAAAGATTTGTGACAACCGATCGGTCATCTCGCGAATTGATTGATCGCTGCTCTTTTCCAAGCTTGATTTCAGTTCCGCCCACCCGGCCGGCGCGGGAAGATTACGGCGGCCGGTCAATCCATGCAGCATGCCGCGGAGCAGCGATGAACGTATCGTATCGTCATCGGTTTCGCTGATCGCGCGAACCAGGATCTCCATCGAATGCGCCCCGTCAGCCGAATACGCCCGCGGCGCAGCGGATAATATCAACCACATTGGTAGAAGCATGATGGCATGACGCAGCAAATTGGCGTTAGCTCGCATCGATTCGGGCTTGTCTCGCAGGTAAGTGTCGCTTGAGAATTTGTGGAGCTAAAATTGTAACCGGGCATTTTCGCTGAAGTATCCGCGACACCAATTTTGTGCAACGAAAGAATCAGGATGGCATTGAATCTAAACCGCCGCCATTTTCTCGCCGCCTCCGCATCCGCGCTGTCGCCCCTGGTGATCGCCGGAAACAAGCATGCCGACGGCCGGACCCCATCCAATGAGCGGATCAATGTCGGTGTGATCGGACTGGGCTCACGAGGGTACAACTTGATCGATGCACTGCTTGAAAGCGACGATGCCAGAATTGTCGCAATTTGCGATGTGGACATGCATCATTATCGAGATCGAGTTTGGGGAACCGGCACGGCGTTCGGATTGCTGCCGGCCAAGAAGAAAATCGAAACCGCTTATGCAGCGAAAAAGTCAGGCAAACAGGCTGGCGGGTTGCACACCTACTCTGATTTCCGAGAGTTGATCGCCCGGGATGACATCGATGCCGTCGTCGTTGCCACGCCCGATCACTGGCATGCGATCTGTACGCTGGCCGCACTGCGCGCCGGCAAGGATGTGTACTGTGAAAAACCCGTGACACATCTGTTTGCCGAAGGCCAGCAAGTTTATCGTGAAGTCGAAAAACAGAATGCTGTTTTTCAAACCGGATCACAACAGCGATCGGATGCCAAGTTCCGCCGCGCGGCGGAAATCGCCCGCAATGGTTTACTGGGAACCGTCAAGAAGGTCGAAGTCGGCTTGCCGCCGGGCTACGACAAGCCGCAAGGTGATGTGACGGTGATCAAGGTTCCCAAGCAATTGGACTATGATCTTTGGTGTGGCCCCGCGCCAATGTTGCCTTACATGCGGGCCAGGCATCATCGTTGGTGGCGTGGACATCGTGCCTACGGGGGCGGCGTGTTGATGGATTGGATCGGCCACCACAACGATATCGCTCATTGGGCCCTGAACATGGATGACAGCGGGCCAACGCGGGTCGAGGTCAGCGAGTGGAATTTGCCGGAAACGGAGGTTTACAACACGCCGCATCATTACACGATTCGCTGTCAGTATGCAGGCGGCGTTCAGAGCACGATCTCCAGTCGTCATCGGATCGGTCTGAAGTTGATCGGCCAAGCGGGTTGGGTGTACGTCAGCCGTGGTGTGCTGGAAGCGTCCGACGAGCGTTGGAGTTCATCCGCTTTCGTTCCCGGCGACACTCGTGTTTATCGTTCTGACGATCACATCCGCAATTTTCTTGATTGCATCAAGTCGCGCAAGCCATGCATCGCTCCGGCCGAGACCGCGCACCGCAGCATTACCCCGGGACATCTCGGTTATGTTGCCGCCGAATTGGGCCGAGGACTCGACTGGGATCCCGCCGCCGAGAAAGTCATTGATGACGACGAGGCCAATCGGATTCTAAGCACGGTGCGATACCGGGAACCGTGGTCGTTGACTTAGGGCAACCCAATGTTGGATCTCTTCAAATCGGCAGTGTCTGCTCAGTTCGAGGCAACTTACTGTACGCTGGATAAGTGCATCGATCAGTGCTCCGATGTTCAATGGCACTCGCCGGTCGTTCATGGAAAGTTTTGCCAGGTTGCGTTCCACGCCTTGTTCTTTTCCGATGTCTACCACCTGAGTACCTTGCAGAGTGCCGGATGTATGCCGCCCTCTACCTTTCAACCATATACGACGGTCTCATCAACGCTGAGAAATTCAACGATATGTTCATCGACCTGTTGACGAATTACGACTCGCTCGTGAACGCGAAACTGGTCGAAGCAATGGAGGCAGCGAATCTATAAGGCATTTACCGATAAAAGCGAGTTAGAGTGCTGACTCCCGCCGTACGGGTTTACCGGTACGATTCACGAATGGATGTCCGCGTCGGCGGCGGCTATCGGATGTCCTTCACGAATTTCGGTAGTGGAAGAAGTCATTCGTTCATGGTTGAATATGTCGAACTCATGCCTCATGAACGCATTCGCCACACCCATCGCTTCGATGAGGAAAACCTTTCCGGTGAAATGGTTGTTTCAATCGAGTTCATGCGACGAGGAACTTCACATGGCCACATTCCGCGACTTTGCAAAAGAAAACAGCGACGGTTGGTCGCTTCTGGCAGTTCAAGCCAAGATCGAGGCGGTCGCGGAAGTCTTACGAAACGTCGACTCGGTGACAACATACAGCGACAACGTCGCTGTTGGCGTTATGGCTAACTCGCGAGATGAAGATGGGAACATCATCTCGTTTACCCCTTCTCCGACCGACCGAACGTGCTTTGCGGTATCCGCGCGAAGAAGCAAATGGTGCATTGTCTTTCGCACGCTATATTGGTGCGAGAGCGCCGACAAAGAGTGGGTTAATGAGACTGCCAAGTCATTATCTGAATCACTGAATTGTGAAGCGATCGCATCATGCGCCACGGGACATGGATTCTCCACTTGTATTTATAAAGATGGCAATCTCGAAGCCAAGCTCCCAGGCCGTGACCGCTCAATCGTCGTCAAAGAGTTTACGTCGCGCAAAGTACGGCCACCAATCTGCTTCGTCGGCGGATCCCCCGCATCGCTTTACGCTCAACGAGACTCGATGGCCGAAATTGAACGAGCTGATAAGTTTGAATGTCGCATAACCATGCCGTGAAGGTTGCAAGAGATTTTGGATTGAGAACCAAGCAGATTGACGGTTTTGACGTGGGGCGGTTCATACTAAAGCGCAACATCAAAAAGCGTGAGCGAGTGAATTCCGGGAGTCCCAACAACGCGCGATTCACTCGCGCTTCGTGCTGGTATTGGCCGCGTCAAAAATCCTTCTGCAAGGGCGCCAGCGGCTGCTAAGACCGCAATCTACTGTGTTTTAACCACAAAAACGCTGTAGCCGCTAAAACACGTCCAGTGCATAACCGCCACGGAATTTCATATTCTGCAGCGTCCAGCCGCTACGTGTCGGCACGATGACTTGAGGAGCCGAGTCCATTGGCGGCAGAGACCTTCTTGAGGCACGCGGGTCTTGCGGAAGTTGCGTGCCAAGTTTTAGGTAGCCGTTTCTGGCTGCGGCAACATCGACGGCACCGTTGCGATCAAACCGTAGCGGTTCCCACTCGATCAGGCAGGTTGGAATCGCCGCCGAAAGTTCTTGCACCGCAGTCTTGGAAACCGGCGCGCGTTTCAAATTCAAATATCTCAAGTTTCGCATTCCATACAAATACTTCAGTCCCGCATCGGATATGGTCGTTCGTTCCAGGTCCAAGTGGCGTAGATCCCGGCACCTGGAAAGATCGTACAGAGCCCGATCACCGACGCGGGTGTGCGCCGCTTTGAACCATCGCAGTTTAGTGTTTTGCAGCCACGGCATCGGGCCACCATCGAGTCCCGTCCGCATTAAGTCGAGTGATTGCAACTCCACCAGGTTAGCCAGCGGCCTTAAGTCTCCGGTGCGGAGATTCAGCGTGGTCAACCGCAATCGCTGTAACTTGGGAATCGCGGAGACAGCGGTAATGATTTGCCGCGCATCTTTTTCCATCTGGCTGGATGGCTGAGTTGAAACATTGGTAACGGCACGAAAGAAATCGTCGCCCAGCCATTTGCTCAAGTATCGTGGCGGACTGCTTGCATCACCCGGCAGCATGCTGACCAGCGCACTATCGCGTGGTTCGTAATAAATGAATGCACTGTGGGCTACCAAATCGTCAACCGCGGCGGCCTGTCGGCGCGAGTTGTGGTAGACGCGACCAAACCAGGCAAACAGTAAGCCGAAAAAGAAGAACGATCCCAGCATGAACCGCAGAGTTAGCTGCCGTTTTCTCCGCTTGCGGATAGTTGCCTGCTCGGAAAGCAGATCGGTCAAGCGGCCAAGCTGGTGTTCCAGGTTTTCCAGCCGATCGGTCAGGCCGCCCAGACGACCTGCTCCCACGCCAGATTCTTTGGCTTTGTCTTTCATAATGGACAGCTGATGAATTCGGTTTTTTGAGTACCTGTGCCATAGGGCCTCTCACCATGTTATTCGCGGAGCCGAGAAAAAGACACTATTTCGCAGTCACCTGGACAGCCGGTCACCCAGAGGATGCGACCAAGAGGAAAACATGCTGCGAATCGTATTGTTCAGCCAGATCGCAACGCTGACTGCCAGGCAACGTGTCGACACGATCAAGACTGCCGGGCCGATCGCGGCGATGGGCACAGGTTCGAATTCGGTCGCCCCATTGAGAGCGATTTGAAATTTGAGATCCAAGATTTCAGATTCGCAGCAGCCTTCCAAGCTGAATAGGAGGGATCGATTCCCTTCACCCGCTTATTTTACCTTTGTGCCGCCCAGTGCGTGTTGTTTGATCAAATCGTCCAACATCTCATTCAGCCGTATTCGCTGCCCGCGATGCGACCGCAGTTCGGCCAGATTGGTGAATTCATTGGGATCACTCCGCATGTCATACAGCTCGGCGGTGCCGTCGTTGTATCGCATGTAATGCCAATCGGCTGTTCGCAACGAGCAACCTTTGTTGAAAGACAGCGCGGCCGATTTAACGCTCGCAGAAGGGTCTTCTAGAATTGGCAACAGGCTTGTGCCGTCTAATTGCTCGGGTACTCCTAAACCGGCCAGTTCGGAAAGTGTCGGAAATACGTCAACCAATTCGACAATCGAGTTGCTTCGCCCTGAGGGCATCCCGGGAACATCCATGATCAGCGGGACCCGCAATACTTCCTCGTGCAGGTTGGACTTCTGCCAGAATCCGTGTTCACCCAGGTGATATCCGTGATCACTGGTGAAAACAATCGCGGTGCTATCTGTAAGACCCAAGCGATCAAGTTCGTCGATCACGCGGCCGACTTGCTCGTCCATGAATGCGACCGAAGCGTAGTAACCCGACCACATTCGTTTTTGATTGTCGGGATACTTACCGATCGGATTCTTGCTGGAGATTGTGCCCGCCAAACCCAGTTTTGGAATGTCATCCAAATCACCTGCGGTGGACTCGGGCATTTTCATCTTTTGCCACGGATAGGGTTCAAAATATTGACGGGGTGCCACCATCGGGTAGTGCGGGCGAACGAAGCCAACGGCCAGGAAGAAACGTTCGTTCTTGTGCGCCCGCAGCAACTCGATTGCCTTACTGGCGGCTTTGTGATCGGGTTGATCACTGCCGTCGCCTTCGTACTTGACCGTTACGAACATGCGGTGCGGCATGCGCGTCGATTGACGATTAACAAGATCGCTGCGAAAGTCGTTTAAATTCAAACAGGCGTACTGGCCCGGCGTGTGCGCCTCCAAGCCGGGCGCGTTGAATCGCTGTGACCAGGAGGATGCCACGTCCAGTCCGTTGGTGCCGGCGATGATGTCGCCGGGGACGCGCATGTGGTAGATCTTGCCGACCCTGGCCGAATACCAGCCGTTTTCGCGAAAGTGCTGGCCCATGTTGATGTCGCCTTTGCCTTGATAACGGCTGAACATGAACGAGGTTCGCGACGGATTGCAGGAAGTCCCTTGGCAATAGGCCCGCTCAAACACCAGGCCCTGAGCAGCCAGTTTGTCGATGTTGGGTGTGTTGCAAATCCGATCGCCATAGCAGCCAAGCACGCTGGCCTTCAGGTCATCAGAGATGATGAACACAACATTCTTGACGGCGGGTTCGGCGGAGGAAATATTCACGCCGCACAGCATCAGCAAACCGGCGACCAGGAAACGTTGTTGAATCATGCTGTTCAGATTTAAGATTGGTATGTGAGTTGTAGCGGAAGTCGCCAAGACTTTCGACGATTCACGTACGCAACCAAAACTCTTGGCGAGTGCCGCTATCCAAAACTCGAATGTTTACCAAGCATTAGTAACGGTCGCGGGCGGTGACTTGCCAGGTTTCTCCCGTCGCTTTTCCGTCGCGAATCACAGTTGCGTAGGCATGCAGTGCCACGGTCGGACAAATATGTCGCGGAAAAGCCAGCAGGCTGTCGCCAACCGAAAACTTCGCCGTCGCCGATGTCTGGACGACCAAATGCTCTTCGCTTTGGCCCACCAATTGAGCATCCGGGATATCTGGCAACGTGACGCGGCGTTCCAGCGGCATCTCCGAGGCGACCGATTTGTAACCAAGATCCAAACAAATCATGTTGGTCGATGGTTTGCTGATCACACGCGTTAACAGTGCAGCCGCGATCTCGAAATCCAATTCGGGATGCGACTGGCCGTAACCAACGTCCCACAGCAATGTCGTACCGGGACTGCATTGCCATGCCGTTTCAGCTGCCCAACATCCAAATGTTGGTGACCCACCGCCGATGACCGTGGGCACGGGATATTGGCTGTCATACTTTTTGATCGCCTCGATGACTTCGCCTGATTTCCTACGGCGGTCCTCAAGAGAGGCATCATGAATGTGGCCGTCGTAAACGTGGAGTCCCGCAAACTGTACGGCCGACTGCGACTGAATCCAGTCTCGCAGTCGCTGCATTTCGGGACCGAGAGCGATTCCGGTGCGATGCATTCCACAGTCGATATCGATGAACAGACGAAAAGGCCGGCTGTCGTTGCCCACTCGCAAGGCAATCTTTTCCGCGCTATCAAGATTGTCGGTTAAGGCGGCGAAGTCGGTGTTGGGAAATTGAGCGATTAAATCGGCGAGCCGATCGAGGCTGGGGCCAACGGGCTGGTAAGCCAGCAAGACGTCGCCGGCGCCGGCGTCGGCAACCATCTTCAGTTCGGCAATCGTGGCTGCCTTGAATTTCCGGATCCCGGCCGCCAGTTGCATGCGGACCACTTCCGGCATCTTGTAAGTCTTGACGTGCGGACGCAGTCGCGTCACGTGATCGGGTCCACCGACGAGGGCAATCATCGATTGAATGTTATGCTCGACACGATCGGGATCGATCACTAATCCCGGTGAGGCGATCACGTCCGGGTTTTGCAGCCGCAACCACTTCATGTTAAGACCAGGCTCGTTGCAAGAACGCGATGAAGTTTCCGTGACAGATGCTCGCCAGATTCTGTTCGCTGTAACCACGGTCCCGCAGGATGGCGATGAATTTGTTTAGATCAGCGATCGTATCCAGATCTCTGGGCGTTTGTTCGTTGCCGTAGCCACCGTCCAGATCGGTGCCGATTCCGGTGTGCCGGCACGTACCTAGCAGCTGACACATGTGATCGACATGATCGGCCAAGGTACTCAAGTCGGCGCCGGGTGTGGTGTCGGGGTGGCTGACACCACGCTGCCAATTCGGAGCCACCATCCAAACGTCAAAGGCGACACCGATGACGGCATCGCGTGCCGCGAGTGCTTTGATTTGGTCATCGGAAAGCTGGCGCGGATCATCGGCCAAGGCACGGCAGTTGTGATGGCTGGCCCACACGGGACCTTGATAAAGATCCATCGCTTGCCAGAACGTCGGTTCTGACAAATGAGTCGCGTCCAAGATCAAATCCAGTCGATCCATTTCCTTCAGCAACTCGCGACCGCAATCCGAAAGCGGTCCATCTTGGTCGTGTCCCAGTGCCCACCGGCCAACGCCGTAGTGGGCCGGTCCCAGCGCCCGCAAACCTTGCTGGTGCGATCGCTGCAGATCATCAAGCTGGCGAATCGAATCGGCACCTTCCAGCGACAGGATGTATCCAATCGGTGTCGTGTCCGCCGACTGATTCCACTGTTCTAAATGACTTTCTAATTCCTGTTTGTTTCGGATTTGACGTAGACAACCGTCATCTTCCATGGCGCGATACCAGGCAAGCTGTCCTTGCGTCATGGCCCAAGCTTGTGGTGGTGAGTTCCAACCGCCACACGGTGGCGGCGGTTTCATACAACCCGCTAACTGAGTTGCCACACAGATACCGATCCCAGCCTTCCGCATCTCGGGAAAGCTGACCGTGCCGTGAGCCCTTCCTTTCAGATCCGACATGCCGGTTTCGCTGGCGCGGATCTCATCGATCGGCATCCGCAGGTCGCGGTTGTACTCCAGCGCGTTGAGGCTGAGATCAAGATGGGCGTCAAAGATCAACATGACGCAAGATTGTAACGTTTGATGACCACGTGGTAGCGGACTAACAACATCACGGCTCGGCGGGCCTCGCCCTCCCAGTTTCAGCAGGGGAGATGAGCGCATAAAAAAACCGCGACGCGAGGGGCACGTTCGCATCGCGGCCTGTTGAGAACTGCTGCCAAATGCGGGATCTAATTCAAGATCTTCGACAGATTTTTGACAACAGCTTCAACATCAAGCTCTTTAACGCTGCCTACAGCATAATTAGCTTTGACCGAGCTGTCACTAGCCAAAACCACGGTAACTTCAGCTTTTGAATTGATGCCGTAGTTGTCCGGGCCGTTCTCAAACTCGTTGGGCAGCACGAAGGGGACGTTCTTTGCTTTGCTCTTGGCGGCGAATTTCTTCGCCGTTTCCACGACGTCGTCCTTGTCTTCGCCCATGAAGTTCACGAAGACCCGCAAGTCAGCATCTTCGTTTTCCTCGACTGCCTTATCCAGTTTTTTCACCAACTGGGCCACCTTCGAATCAGCCGAACGGGTGAATACGATCACCTGCGGGCGTGATCCGTTTTTGCATCGATAGCAAAGGTTTTGGCCTTCCTTGACCTTGTCGTTCTCTGCGCCGCATAGCTTAGTCACGTAAAATGCGCCAATCTTGTCGCCTTCTTGTGGTCCGCTCTTGATTTGCTTGACGGCTTCTTCGGCCGCCACCGCACCAGCAAACATGAACACAGCAGCGAGCCCAAACAGATAAAGATTCTTCATGGTTTGTCCTTGTGGAGGGGGGAGTCGCCTCGCCAAATGGTCCAGCGAACGGAGTATTCTAGGGGACCGACCAGCAGGTTTGTTGGACGATCTGGAGAATTTTCGAGGCATATTACGGGAAGCATGAGCGGTTGGCAAACGGCCTGATTTTGTGACTGGCGTTCCCGCCGCTGGAACTATCCGCTTCAATGGCGATCTCCCGCAAAAGCCCGCCAAACAATTGCGAAAAAATGCGTTACAGACACCTTGGTATTCAAGCACTAACCGCCATTTTACTGTTCAGTACGGTAACAAACGCAAGCGATGCTAGCAGGTACCGGTCGCCAGTTGACGTTGCCTTGGAACCGGAGGGAAAGTGGTTGGTCACCGCTAACGAGACCTCAAATAGCGTTTCCCTAATCCGCACGGCCGATGGCGAATTGCTGGACGAGATCGCCTGCGGCTCCCATCCGGCGGATGTCCAAATCACCCCCGATGGTGGTCGGGTCCTGGTGTCGGGGACTTACTCGGGCGACGTGACCATTTTGGAAGTCCAAAACCAGAAGCTGAAAAAAATCGCCAACATCGATGTTGGGTTTCACCCCTGTGGAATTGCCGTGGCTCCTGGTGGCGATAAGGCGTTTGTGGGCCTGGTGGCATCCGGTGAAGTCGCTGAGATTGACTTGGTCACCCTGAGTCTGAAGCGCCGGATCGCCGTCGGCCAGTGGCCGCGTTATTTGACGGTCTCACCCGATGGCAGCCGGCTGGCGGTCGGAAACAGCGGCGATGGTCAGATCTCGGTGTTGGATACCAGAACGGGGGAGACGCTGTACGACGAGCCACTGGCCAACGGCATCAACCTTGGCCACATGATTTGCTCCCGCGACGGAACTTATGCGTATTTTACGTGGATGGTTTATCGCACCAATCCAATCACGGTTGGCAATATTCGTCGCGGCTGGGTATTGGCAAGCCGGATCGGTCGCGTGCGACTTGACGGCCCGGCCTACCGCGAAGCGATCTCGTTGGATGTACCTGGCCAGGCAGTCGCGGATCCTCATGGCATCGTGATCAGCGGCGACGGCAAACACCTGGTGGCGTCGGCGTCAGGGACTCACGAGTTGCTGGTTTATCGGTTGGCAGATCTGCCCTTTGTTGGTACCGGCGGGCCCGGTGATCTGATTGATCGTGGGCTTCAATATGATCGGCAGCGGTTCTATCGCATCGCTGTCGGTGGGCGTCCGATGGGCATGCAGATTGCAGACGATCATCGCACGGTATACGTCGCCAATTACCTCCGCAACTCCGTCCAAGTTGTGGATCTGCAAAGCCAAAAAGTTACTCGTGAGATTGATCTCGGCGGCCCCCAGCAAAGATCACTTGCCAGGCAGGGAATGGCGATCTTTTACGACGGTCAACGAAGTCTGGACCAGTGGTACAGTTGCCACTCCTGCCATCAAAACGGCGGCGTCAACTCGCGGCCGATGGACACGATGAACGATGGCACGGAAATGACCCTGAAAGCCGTGCTGCCTCTTTATCACATTAGCGAAACGAAACCGTGGACCTGGCACGGCTGGCAGGAAGACTTAACAGAAGCAATGCACAAATCGATCACGTCAACCATGCAAGGAAGACCGCCTAGCGAAGAAGACAAGAAATCGTTGATCGCATACTTAAATTCGCTGCGCGAACCACCGAATCCGTTTCGCGTGGCCGGCGACGCACTTTCGGAAGCAGCCAAGCGTGGCGAGAAAATCTTTCACAGTAGCGAGGCTGCGTGCGCGGACTGTCATTACGGACCACACTTTACCGATGGCAAGATTCATGATGTCGGACTTGGATCCGATGACGATTACTACGATGGCTACAACACACCATCACTTCGCGGCTTGTATCGGAAAGTGCGATGGCTCCACAACGGGCGCGCGAAAACTTTAGAACGCGTGATAAATGATCTTCACAGTCCTGACAAAGTCGCCGGCCATGGTAAGTTAAGCGAACAAGAGTCAGCGGACTTGATCGCGTACCTCAAGTCGCTGTAGCGCCGCGTGACCAAACGTGTCACGGGCCGGCGGAAACTGGTGACATGAACCAACTACAATCCCATCACCGCTCGCTGGAAGACGCCACCGCTGTGATCATCGCGCTCAAGTCACGACGCTTCGTGATCGTGCGTAAAGACGAACCCAAACCGTTGTATCCCGAGCCCATTTGCAAACGAATCCGCGATCTGCGAGCCGGAGATACGATCCACTACCACGGAAAACGCGACACAGTCTGCGGGATCGACGCTTACTAATGATGCTTCCACGTTGGGCTATAGCATTTTCAGAAATCTCGTAGGCCAGGACTTGTCCTGGCGCCTCATTGCCAGGACAAGTCCTGGCCTACAGATGATCCCACGTCAATGATAAA
>JBFJVZ010000085.1:0-20352 GCA_041623895.1 Pirellulaceae bacterium
CAGGAATTGCCGGCGGGTGGATTGGGCATGCATGGTGTTGAGCCTCGCAAGGTGAGAAGACGATATTGTACGTTTACGGTGAGGCGAATTGTCCCAAAATCGCCTCCCGCCGTGGGACAGGTCGACCCAATAGAAATCGCCCATTGCTTGCCTGCTACCTTGCTCGGGCTCCGTCGCTTACCATCTGAACTTCGCATCCCGATGTCCAGGTGGTGGCGTTGATGAAGGTTGGAATCGCAAAGGAAGTCTTCCCCGCCGAGCGTCGTGTATCGGCGACGCCCGAAACGACGCGGCGATTGATTGAACAGCTTGACTTTGAGGTGTTGGTCGAGTCCGGTGCCGGAGCCTCGGCGAGTTTTTCCGATGAAGCTTATCAGCAGGCGGGATGCGGAATTGTCAGCGATGCGGCTGAACTTTGGCAGCAAGCTGATGTTGTATTAAAGGTCCGAGGCCCGACCGACGAAGAAGTCCAGCAGCTGCGAGAGGGTCAGATGCTGATCGCATTCTTGGGGCCCGGGCAAAACGGCGAATTGCTTGAGAAGATCGCTGACCGCAAGGCGACGGCTTTGGCAATCGACGCCGTGCCCAGAATTAGCCGTGCCCAAAAACTGGATGCACTCAGCTCGATGGCCAATATCGCGGGTTATCGCGCGGTCGTCGAAGCCGCTGGATTGTTTGGTCGATTTTTTACCGGGCAGATTACCGCAGCCGGGAAAGTGCCACCGGCAAGAGTCCTGGTGATTGGCGCCGGAGTGGCTGGACTGGCGGCAATCGGAACGGCGCGCGGCCTGGGCGCGATCGTTCGTGCGTTTGATGTGCGGCCGGAAGTTGCTGATCAAGTGAAAAGTATGGGCGCTGAATTCCTGATGTTGGAATTCCAGTCCGACGAACAAGGCGGGACGTCCGGCGGCTATGCCAAGATCATGAGTCAGGAATTCATCGACGCCGAAATGGCGCTGTTCGCGGCCCAAGCAAAAGAAGTCGACATCATCATCACGACCGCGCTGATTCCCGGCAAACCGGCACCCAAGTTGATCACCCGGGAAATGGTGCAATCCATGAAGCCGGGCAGTGTGATCGTCGATTTGGCGGCCGAACAGGGCGGCAATTGCGAAGCGACGGTCCGCGACCAGGTTACCGAGTTCAGCGGCGTGCATATCGTTGGCTACAGTGACTTGGCCAGTCGCCTTGCCCACACCTCCAGCCAGTTGTACGGGACAAACTTGTACCATCTGCTTGAGGAGTTGGGTGGTGCCGAGAACTTCGATGTTGACATGGAGGATGCGGTCATTCGCAGTGCCACGGTGGTAAAAGACGGTCAGATCACTTGGCCGCCGCCACCAGTGTCGGTATCCGCCGCGCCCGCCAAACCGGCCGCGTCCGCCAAACCGGCCGTGATTGCCGCACCCAAGCAACGAATTGGTTGGCTGCAAATCGCCTCCTGTGCCATCGCAGTCTTGGTATTGCTGGGCGTGGGACTGACTCGTGACCGAGGCTTAATCACCGACTTTACGGTTTTTGTCTTGGCTTGCATCGTCGGTTGGCAAGTGATTTGGAATGTCACGCCGGCGCTGCACACGCCGCTGATGAGCGTCACCAATGCGATCAGCGGTATCATCATCGTTGGCGGCATGATTCAAATTGGTACGGGTAGCGGGCCCGCAGCGATGTTGGGTGCGCTAGCGATCTTTGTTGCCACGATCAACATCGCGGGCGGATTCTTGGTAACACAGCGAATGCTGAAGATGTTTCGAAAGTAAGTGAGTGCCGACAACCCGATGATCGCAACGTTCCTGGCAGACATCGCTCCGCAGGCGAGTGACACGATTCAATTGAATGAATCAATGGCGACCGTTGCCTACATCGTGGCAGCCGTGCTGTTCATCTTTAGTCTCGGTGGCTTGTCACACCAAGAGTCCGCGCGGCGGGGAAATTCGCTGGGCATCGTTGGCATGATCCTGGCGATCGTGGCCACAATCTTTGGAGTGATGTCGGGCGGCTACCCGTCGATGGCGGTGGCGATCGTGCCGGCGGCAGTGATCGGGGCAATTCTGGCAGCGCGAGTTCCGATGACCGGGATGCCCGAACTGGTGGCGATGTTGCACAGCTTTGTGGGGCTCGCCGCCGTGCTGGTTGGCATCTCAAGCCACATCGAACCGGGCGTGCCAGTGCCTGCGAGCGAGATGTTGATTCATGAAATCGAAATCTTTATCGGTGTCTTTATCGGCGCGATCACATTCACCGGATCGATCGTTGCCTTCCTGAAGTTAAAGGGCACGGTCAGCGGCACGCCGATCACGATTCCCGGGCGACATGCATTGAATCTTGTCCTGGTCCTGGTTTGTATCGGACTGGGTGTGTGGTTTTGCGGTGCTAATCACGGCCAAGTGCTGGCGCCGCTGTTGATCATGACGGCGATCGCCTTTTTTCTGGGCGTGCACATGGTGGTGGCGATCGGCGGTGCTGACATGCCGGTTGTCGTTTCGATGTTGAATTCCTATTCGGGGTGGGCTGCCGCCGCAGCGGGCTTCATGCTCAAGAATCATCTGTTGATCGTCACCGGCGCCCTGGTCGGCAGCTCCGGAGCGATCCTTTCGTACATCATGTGTGCCGCCATGAACCGCAGTTTCATCAGCGTCATCCTGGGCGGGTTTGGCACGGGCGGTGGAGGTCCGGCGGCGGAAGTCGAAGGTGAGGTCAAGGAATTCACGGTTGACGAAACAGTCGACATGCTTGACGAGGCTCAGAGCATCGTGATCGTGCCCGGCTACGGCATGGCGGTCGCCCAGGCACAGCATTCTCTGGCCGAAGTCGTCAAGATCCTGAGCAAACGCGATAAACGAGTCCGCTTCGCGATTCACCCCGTCGCCGGCCGACTCCCCGGACACATGAACGTGTTGTTAGCCGAGGCCAACGTGCCATACGACATTGTGTTGGAGATGGATGAAATCAATGAAGATATGTCCGGCACCGATGCGATTCTGGTAATCGGTGCCAACGACATCGTCAATCCGGCGGCGCTGGAAGATCCCAACAGCCCGATCGCCGGTATGCCCGTGATCGAAGTCTGGACCGCGAAGACCTGTGTGGTGATGAAACGGGGCATGTCGACCGGGTACGCTGGCGTCGACAACCCACTGTTCTACAAGGACAACACCTACATGCTGTTCGGCGACGCGAAGACGAATGTGGACGCGATCTTGAATAAGTTACGGGCATAGAGCGCGCGACGAAATCCCGCTACATTTTTGCCCGCAAACTCTTCAAGGCTCGGACCCAGAGCATGCGCGCCGCGGCTTCCGACTTTCCCAGTCGCTCGGCGATCTGGGCGTGCGACAAATCTTCAAAGTGACGCCAAATCAAAACATTGCGATGATCCGCCGACAGCTTTTCCATGGCTGACGTCAAGGCCAGAACCTGTTCGTTGTGCTGCGCCGCCGACGCGGGACCGAGTGAACTGGCGATCACGATCGCGTCCAAGTTGGCGTCGGTGCGCTGTAAGATTTCCGTAATCTCGACTTCCCGATCAGCGTCGCGCGACTGGGTGCCCAAGTGCCTGCGCAAATTCGCTGCCGCCACCCGGGTCAGGATGCCGCGCAGCCAGGGCAGATAACTATCGCACGCCTCGCCGCGAAACTGGTCTTTGCATCGCCAAGCTTCAGCAATCGTTTGTTGGACAATGTCTGATGGATCGATGCGCGCTTGAATCGCGGGCGGCACGGCTTGTCGCGCCAAGACTCGTAAGTACGGTCGATAACGCTGGAACGCTTCGGTTTCGGTTGAGTCGGTTCGTGCTGACGTCAATGCTTCTGACCCGTCAATAAAGAAATTACATCTTAGCTGTGATCCGTTTCCTGCGGCTAAACCAGACGGGTACCCAAATCGGCCCGAAAACTACAAACACGATGGGAATGGTAAATAGCAGCCCACGCCACAATCGCAGCACGTCGGAGGCCAACACGATGCGTTCTGGATCGGAGATGACCAGCTTGTAACATTCGAAAATCACCAGCAGCAGGAATGGCGAAAGCAATAGCGAGAGCATGGCAACGGTTTGTTCGCGGCGATAAAACGCAATCAACATCCCGACCCATAGAAAGAACGGCGTCATCCACAATCCCATCGCGAATCGATTGGCAATGGTGACGTGCTGATTACCCACGGGTATCGTCAAGACGGCAAAGCAAATAGCCACAGCCGCCGTTGCAGTCAGCATCAACGTCACACTGAATTGTCGTCGCAGAATGACGCGAACAACAATCAGCACCGGCACGATGATCGCAAAAACCGCCCAGATGATCGACCACAGCATGCGACCGGCGAACCTCCAACGCCTGGCGCCAAAGACGTCGACGGAACCAGGGTACGGCCCTGCTCCCAACCAGCGGGTGTCGATGCCTTGCCCGGCCAACTCAAGCCTGGGTGGTGATGGATCAGACGGCGCCTGAACCGCACCCTCGATCGGGCGCGCCTTTGCAGTCAGCCAAAAGTTTCGTTGCGAATCGGCGTAGGCGAACGTTGGTAACGGGGACTGTTCGTTGAGCATGCCGCGTACCGCACCGGCTTTGATCAGCGCCAAGCCCTGCTGACCACGAACGCTCCAACGTGGTGAGCCATCACGAATGTCCAGGCCGAGCACGTCGATGCGTGGATCCGGTTGGGGAACGCTGATCACACATTCGCTGGCCTTCTCCAAAGTGCGGATCGATTCCAGTACAGCGCAGCTGCCGTCAACGCTGTGATGCCAGATTCTGGTCCCATCCAGTTTGCATGCGGTCACGCCGTCCGGATCGGGGAGAATCAGCTCGTCGTTACCATCGAAGTCGATATCAGCAGCGAGGATCCGAAACCAAGTTTTCCAGGGACCTTCGATTGGTTTGTCGTCTTCCACCGTCCAGGGTTTCTGGATGGCATGAAATTCTCCGTTTTGGACTTCCCCAACGTGGATCTGGTATTCGCCGGAATCACTGGCGATCCAAAAAGCGATTCTCTGCTGGTCCGCGTTGTTTGTTTTCAGCGGTACGATCTCGTGTCGACCCCAGCGACTTTCGATACCGTGATTGCTGCGGTAAGCCATCTTGCTGGTGATCGATTCGGTCATCAAGTGACCAGTTTTGGGATCGGCGATCGTTAGCTCATACCCCTGATTAATACCAACGACTGACATGAATACGATCTGAGCTCGGTTTGGGTTACCGACGATCACAGGCTTGGGAAACCGGTCCAGCCAGTTGGGCGTTGTCTTGTGGACTCCGGTCCATTCCATCATTTGCTTACCGGTGGCTCCATCGATGACGTAGATCGCGTTGCTGTTTGGCTGTTGAAAGTAGCTGAATACAAAGTCCGTCAATCCGTCATCGTTGACGTCCCCGTAATCGTAATTCAGCGTCTCGTATCCGCCCGTACTGTCAACTTTACCTAGTTCTTGGATCCACAGCACTTTGCCGTCAGCACCTCGGACTCCGAAAATCTGCAGCGGTTTATCCCAGGGCGCCATCCCAAACGTGGGTGCCAGTGCATGTTCGGCGTAAGCGGCGACAATCAGGTCTTCGGCATCGAATGAGGTCAGTGATGCCGGGACCGCGGCCAACAGTGACGTCTCCTCTCCGATCAAGATACTCTCGCTGAGCTTCCATTTTTGGAAACCGGTTGAACCCTCCAGCAGCTGCGGCGGTTCTCGGGATGTCCAGGCAAGAAAATCGTCATGCCCATTTCCCGTAAGATCGGTCTTGATCGACAGCGATGCCATCGATTCACCATTGACCATGGAGTCCGCCGGCGGACGTAGCAAATTTCCGGTCGCTGACGATACGTAGCTGAAATTGTCGTAAGACCTTCGAGAGACGCGCCGAGCCCGCAAGTCGGACATTGCATCGCCGTCGATGTCGGCGGTGACGGTAGCCGACTGCGATACGTTGACTGTCTGATCGATTGGAGAGGCAAACATTTTGAACTGTTTGCCTGTACCTTCCTGATTTCGGTCGATGTCCGCTACAGTGCGGTCGCAACACCACAGCAGTGAATCGTTGGCATCGGGGTCGACAATGGATTTCACTGACAGCCGGTCACCGACGCTGATAATTTGGCCGCTGGCCGCATCTAAAATCGCTGTTTCGTGATGGACGACGTACAAAAACCCAGGGTAGCTTGCCCTCTCGATTAGCAGCAATTCCCGTCCGGCCACTTTGATCCTTTGGAACCGAAAGATTTCCGGTGGAGCATGTTCGTTGACCGCCTGCGGTTGTTCCAGACGTTGATGCCAAATCGCAGCAGCCGTTTTGCTGCTGAAAAGTTCCACGTGCACGGCGCCGCGATCATCACGCACGGCGGAGTACCTCGTGGCGATAGCAAGATCGTCCCAACCGTCACCGTCTTGATCGGACACGACTTGGACGTGCAACAATTGCGTATCGGCCGACGCGATTCGTAGCGGCCGGGCGAGTAATTCATTACCCTTACTGTCGATGATCTGAAGCTCAGCCCAGATGGTGCCGCGATGGTACTGTGCAGAGGGTAAGTCGACGCGGTCGGTTTGCAAAATGACTTCGTCGCGACCGTCGTGATTCAAATCGACAACCAGCGGCAAATTCGGTTCATCAGTTAATTGGCAAATCGGCGCCGTGAAATCCGCACGCACCGTCCGCTGCCATTTGACGTCGGAAAAGTCTTCGCTGTACGCACGAACGTTCATGCGTTCGGACTCAGCCAGCGAATCGAGTGACTTCGTTTGCGTGGTGACCAAAAACATTGTCTGATCACCCTCACCCCGCACCCTTTGTATCGGTTGCACGGGATCAGCCCCCAGGAAATCGGCCATCACGGAAGTGTTTCCAGTGGTGCGATTGATGCGAACCAGATCGCGATCCAGAACACAAAGCACTTCATCTTCGGCAAGCGGCAGGACTAGCGGCACCATTTCGACACGGCTAATCCAAGCGGGGTGGCGTTCAATTTGCTGAACGAATTCGTAATGCTGCGCGTAGCGGGCGAAGAATCGCTCCTGGCCGTGATAATCTTGATCCACGTACTTCAACGGCAGCGTGTACGTTCCGTATTTCGATTGTTTGAAGGTCAATTTGGATTTCCACTGCACCGCGCCATCGACACGACTAAGCTGGGCGATCCAGGCTGTTGGCGGTGATCCGCGGTTCGAACTGAAGATCGCCAGCGGTTCCGCTTCCCCGAGCGTACTGATCCAAACGCAGCGATAACCACTCGCCCCCGATTGGTCGCGAATCTCTTTCTCATACGAGCCCATCCACAAGGTGCTGCCATCGGTGCCGGAAAGCGCTAACACGGCTGGCTTGGCGGCACTGGCGATCAGTAGATCCGCATGACCGTCCCCATCGACGTCACTCGTCTCACCGCCGGCGTGGCCAATCGCACAAATGGGTGACGGCTGAAAAGTGGTTCGCGGTGACTCGTCAAAGAGACCCCACTCGGCCACGTAACGTGATGTGCCGCGATCATTCAGGATCTTCAGTTCGTCGCTCTGGCCATTCCGTGACCAGATCACGTCACCCGTCATGCCGTGCCGCAACTGAATCACTGAACTGGTAATGATTAGCATGTCGGTTCGGCCAAAAACCTGAACGGGGTGCGAACTGACAACTTCATCAGCGGACCACAGCGGTTTGGGTGGTGACGGTAGAAAGATCCCCCGGTCATCACCAGGCAAGAACCAATGCCGGACGTCCTGGCTGAATCCACCCGGCACCAGCAATCGAGCTTTCCACTGACCGGCGTCCAACGTGATCGCTTCGGTCGTGGGCACAAACACCGAAACGGGATCACTGTCGCCGTCCAAACGCGTGAAATCGGCTCGCAAGCCGGCCGCCGTTGTACTCAGTTGTACTTGTGCGTCGTCCAACGTCGGGTAGACCAGGGCGAACCAAATACCGACACACAACAGCGCGATGGCGGCAAACCCGCCCGCCGCGGCCCAGCGAACGCTGACCTGATGTTGGTGTAACCATCGGCGTGCTTTCTCGAACATCGAAAGTGGACGTGATGTGATGGGCCGGTGTTCGCACAAGGCACGCAAATCGGATGCTAACTCTGCGGCGCTTCCGTAACGGTCGCTTGGATGCTTTTCCAGGCAGCGTAGCAGAATCGTTTCCAAGTCACGGCTGATCGCCGGCCGATGCTCTCGGGGACTGCGACGATGATCTTTCATGATGCTGCTGATCACCGCGGCGGGCGTATCTCCAGGGACCGCCGGCTGCCCGCAAGCAAGTTCGTAAAGTGTCGCGCCCAGGCTGTAGATATCTGTTCTCTCATCGATGGGATGAGTAATCGCCGCAGCCTGTTCGGGGCTCATGTATCGCGGTGTCCCCAGAACCGCGCCGGTCGCGCTTAAGCGAACATCATCCAGTCTGCGAGCGAGCCCAAAATCGGTGAGCCAAATTTGGCCTTCTTGATCCAAGATCAGATTGCTGGGTTTGATGTCACGGTGGATGACGCCGTGCTGATGCGCATAGGCCAGTGCCTCGGCTGCTTGCAGACCCCACAGTGCGACCGTGTCCAAATCCAGCGGCTTCTGGCTGTCGCGAGATACCTCGGCAAGCGACGAACCATCGATCATTTGCATGGCGTAATAATGGACACCGCCTTCGTTGCCAACTTCAAAGATCGGCACGATGTTGGTGTGATGCAGCCCAGCGGCGGTGGCGGCTTCCCGCTGAAAACGTTCCATCACCGTCGGATCGGAGATGGGCAGATTCAGGATTTTCAGTGCGACGGTTCGATCCAACGATTTTTGGTGTGCCTGATAGACAACGCCCATGCCGCCGCGGCCGATCTCCGAACCGAGCTCGAAATCGCCGACTTGTTTTCGCCCGGAAATCTCGAGCGACGTTTTGCCCAGCAGGTCGATGCCTTCCAAACAGCTCTTCAGCTGATCAGCCAATTCGGGATGTTGGGCAACAAGTTCGTCGTGGCCAGGTGCCGTGCCGCCGCGGCGATCGGCCATGTACTGATCCAAAACCTCGACCAGGCGGGCGTCGAATGATTCTGTTTCCTCTGGCTGTGCGAGCGGTTCGTTGGTCATCGATTTTCGCTAAAAACTGGGCTTCGCAAGGCAGAAAACTCCCTCCAAAACAATCGTTGTGCAGCGAGGCCTCCGCGCAACGCCCAAAATGACAATTCCCCGACTTTAGCCCAGGACCGGGCTGGGATGGTGAAAACATCGGAATCTGGAGATTTTACGGCCAATTGCGAACATGCGTTTGTTGCGTCCAAGACAACATGAGTTGCCTGGGCGGGCGAGGCTACCGCCGAGCCGAAGCGTGGGAAAACGCTTGGCGGATTCGCGGGAGCGTCGCCCTCCCAGCGGTTGGGAAACTGGTCTTTCACGAGTAACAGAAAAACGTAGATACCCGTCTCTTGTCACCATCCTAGGACCGGGCTCCCGTAGGGGATCCGGAGAATGATGCATTTTGCGGCTCGGCCTGAGCCGGGTCGGTGCAGATACACTATGGGATCGAACCAACGTCCCACGGGATCTCTAAGATGAAGCGAACGATCGTCCTTGCCGCTGCGATGCTGACCTTGATGGTATCCGAATCGACTGCCCAAAAAGCCCTCGACCTGACGCTGCAATTTCAGCGTGAGCCGACCCCCGGTAGCGGCGAGTTTCAGAAGATGTCTCGCCGGGAGTCGTGGGATCCGTCGCAAACCGCAATCGTTGTTTGCGACTGTTGGGATTATCACCACTGTCTGAATGCCGTTCGTCGACTCGAACAATTTGCACCGGTGCTGGACAAAGTGATTGGCGACGCACGTAGCCGCGGTGTGACGATCATCCATTCACCCAGCGATTGCATGGACGCCTATCGCGATCATCCGGCGCGAAAGCGGGCCGTCAACATTCCCCCTGCGAAGTATCTTCCGCACGGTATTCAGTCTTGGTGTTCGGTAATTCCGGCTGAAGAACGATCGGTTTACCCAATTGATCAATCCGACGGAGGTGAAGACGATGACCCGGCCGAGCATGCGACGTGGCGCGCCAAGCTCCAATCGCTCGGTCGTAATCCGAATATGCCTTGGAAACAACAAACCGATTTAATCAAAATCGATGAAGCTGCCGACTTCATCAGTGATCGAGGCGATGAGGTCTGGAACATCCTCGAGCACCGCGGGATTAACAATGTCATTCTGACTGGCGTGCACACCAACATGTGCGTCTTGGGACGACCGTTCGGACTTCGGCAAATGGCTCGTAATGGAAAGAATGTTGTTCTGATGCGGGACATGACTGACACGATGTACAACCCCAAGCGTTGGCCCTACGTCAGTCATTTTGAGGGAACGCGGCGAGTGATCTCGCACATCCAGCGCTACGTGTGTCCGACGATTACCAGCGACCAGATTATCGGCGGCAAGCCATTTCGATTCGAAGGCGATACGGGTGAAGAGAGCGTTTCAACCTCTGAAGATACTTCGTTCCAACTGCATTGGACGCCGGTTTCCGTGCCGCATGCTGCCGATATCGATGACGATGGGCAGCCGCGTTGGTACCGAGCGGTCGCCATGATCCCCGGTAGTTGGCTGAAAGCGAAGTTGCTGCTGAAGCTGCGGGGAACTCAAACAGCCAAGGTTTGGTGCAACGGACAATCACTCGCGTCAGCCTCCAAAGCCTCTGGCAAAGTGGCCGCATTCGACCTCCCCGGGCAAGCCGTTGAAGCTGACGATTGGAATTTGATCGTGATCAAGATTGACGCGGGCGGACTGTTGGCAGACCCGCCGGTGTTGGCGTCCGGAAAAAATAAAATATCGATGCGAGGCCGCTGGCAATTTCGTCTTGGCGACGATGCCGAATTTTCAAACATGCCGCTGCCCGCCAAATTCGGCGGATCAGCCGACGTGGCTTTTGCTCCCGAAGATCCGCTTTGGACGCCGCGACCGTTGACGCACGTCGGCGAGTTCACAGCGGGTATCGAAGGACCGGCGTGCGACGCAAACGGGAACGTGCTGGCCGTGAATTTCAACGAGCAAGGAACCATCGGTCGTATCCAACCGGATGGCGTCGGTGAAGTCTTCGTCAAACTGCCTTCCGAAAGTATCGGCAATGGAATTCGATTCGACAGCGATGGCTGGTTTTACGTTGCGGACTACACCGGACACAATATTTTGAAAGTCGATCCAAACACTCGCGACGTTTCCGTCTTTGCCCACCACGACGGCATGAATCAACCGAATGATCTGGCGATCGCTCCCGATGGAACGTTGTACGCTAGCGACCCAAATTGGTCAGCAGGAAGCGGGCAACTCTGGAGAATCGATCGTGATGGCAAGATCACCAAATTGGCCGATCAGATGGGGACTACCAACGGCATCGAAGTCAGTCCCGATGGCAAGACGCTGTACGTCAACGAAAGCAAGCAACGGAATGTCTGGGCGTTCACGATCAGCGAGGATCGGACACTGACCGGCAAGCGATTGGTGCGAAGATTCGATGATCACGGATTCGATGGGATGCGCTGCGATGTCGACGGTAATCTGTACATCACGCGTTACGGAAAAGGTACGGTCGTGAAAATGACGCCCGACGGCGAGATTTTACGTGAAATCCCCGTCCTTGGCGCACGCCCATCCAATCTCTGCTTTGGCGGACGCGATGGACGTACGGTCTACGTGACCGAAGTGGAATCACGGCGGTTGGTGTCGTTTCGCGTCGATCGACCGGGCAGGAGTTGGCAGCAATCGCGGGAAGGAGTCAACGATTAGTCGCAGCCAGACAACGAGTGGACTTCCGTCGCTACCCAGTGCATTTTCAGATATCTCGTAGGCCAGGAACTTGTCCTGGCAATCAGCCGCCAGGACAAGTCCTGGCCTACCGATGATTCCAGATCAATGATGAAATTGCACTGGCGCGCTGCGAACGGAGTCGCTGGACGACGGCGATGCTGCTAAGCCATTTGGCGCATCAGGTCTCCGCTTCCGACAACACCCCCTTGACCAATGTGAATCTTCGATCGGCCAACGCTGCGGCCTCTCTTTTGTTGTGCGTGATGTGAAGCGTGGTCACGCCAGTGGTTTCTTTTAGTTTCTTGAGTAACGTCTGCATTTCGTCCCGAGTGTCCTCGTCCAGGGCGCTTAGCGGTTCATCAAGCAGTAGCACGGAAGGCCGGAAAGCTAAGGCGCGGCCCAATGCGACACGCTGCGACTCGCCGCCACTTAGACCCTGGATCTTGCGGCCGGTCAAATGACTGATGCCGAGAACGTCGGCCATCTCCGCGGTTCTTTCCGCGATCAAGCTTCGTGGTAGTTTTTGCAATCGCAATGCGAATTCCAAGTGTTCCTGTACGGTGTAAGTCGGAAATAGCGCCAAGTCCTGCGGCACGTACCCGATCTGTCGATCGCCGGGTGGCCAATCGGTGACGTCCATGTCATCGATCAGGATCTTTCCGGCGTGCAATTTTCGCAGCCCGCAGATCGATTCCAGTATCGATGTTTTGCCGCAGCCGGTTTGGCCCATCAGAACGGCGTATTGTCCGCGTGCGACTTTTAGTGAGACTCCCGACAGCGAGAAGTCCCCGGCGCGGATCTCGATGTTGGCCAGCTCGATCACGATGTCAGACCTGTTCCCAGCAGGCGAAGGAACAACAATACAACCACGGCCATCGCCACCATCAACAGGGAAACCGCCACGGCAGCATCCAGGCGACCGATGCTCAACTCCAGGAAAACGGTCGTCGACAACACTTCGGTCCGCATTCGTGTTGCCCCGGCAAAGACCAGAATGGGACCGAATTCGCCCAGTGCTCTCGCCCAGGCGATCGTGAATGCCGCGATCATGCCGCGCCAAGCCTGCGGCAACGCGACCCGCATGAAGGCTTGACCCCGGGTGCAGCCGAGCGTCCTGGCCACGTCTTCGGCGCGGGGATTGATTTGGTCAAAGGCCACCCGCATCGTGCGAACCGCGAACGCACAAGCCACGGCAAACTGCGCCAGCACCACTGCGGGCCAGCGATACGTGACCGGAAATCCAACATCATCGCTTAACCATGCTTCCAATTCCCAGCCGCCAGAGCCGATCGGTAGATGGAACAGGATCAGCAGGCTAAGCCCCAGCACCAGGGGCGGCAGCACAATGGGTATGTCCACGATGGTGTCGATCAGCCAACGGCCGGGAAACTTGTAGCGTGAAAGTAAATACCCGAGGGGCGTCGCCACCCAAACCGACATGATCGCCGCGGTCGTGCATGAAATGATTGTCAATCGAAACGCGAACTGTATCTCGGGCTTGGCGAGCGCATCCCTGAACTCGGTGAACGATGTGAACATCAGGTCGGCCAGGATCAGCAGCACGATCAATAAGATGAAGCATGCCGAAATGCCACTCATCACCAAAAAGAAAGGGGTATCGCTGCGCCGTCGACGTACGGTCGATCGCGGCTGCTGAGTGGACTTGGCTGGGGCGTAGGGTTCTGGCGATGTCATCAATAGATAGACCGATTACTTTTCGCTACCCAGTTGCCAGCGAAATCCTTCTGCCGCAAAAACCTCTTGCGAGTCGGCGCTCGTGATCCGATCAAACAAACGGCCCGCCGCGTGTGGGTACTTTGATTCGGAGGCAACGGCCCACGGTTGCGTCGCGATGCTGCAGGGGATGCCTTGAATCTGTATCGCATCCAAGAAATCGCCGGCGCCGGCGGCGTTGCTTAGGTAAGCCACTGCCGCGTCCAATGATCCGGTCCGCAGTTGATTGACTAACATGTCGCCGGTAGGAGTTTGCACGGTCACGTTCTCCATCACCTCTTGTTGCACGCCTCCTTCCTTCAATGTGTTTTGCGTGATCCAACCCATCGCGCATTGTTTTTCGTGACCGACGCCGACCCGCAAGCCTTCCCGGCCCAGATCACGAAGCGACGCAATGTTGTGTGGATTACCTTTCTGCACCAGGATCACCAACTCGTTCTGCGAAACCGGCACCGGATCGGGAAACAAATCGGCGACCTGCGTCATGAACTCATTGTCACAGGCAAAGTACGCGTCAGGATGTTGTCCCGCCTTCATTTGGCCGACCAGGATTCCGCAGCCGTTGTAAACACGATTGACGCGGATGCCTTCACGCTGCTCAAACTCCGCGATCGTGTCTTCGATTGCCGGACGCAACATCGATCCGGCAAAGATATTCAGCTCCGGTGTATCGCTCCACTGATCACCCCCGGAAACTCGAAATCCGAATTTGTTATACCTTTTTAAGCCGCGATCGATCGCGGAAATGTAACGTGCAAAATGCAACGCCGCTTGCGGTTGTTTCGTTGCCGCGATCACGCCGACGGCGATCGGCGAGGAGCCATCCTTAAGTTCAGGGATTTCGACAAACTCCAGATCGGGGTAAGTGTGCAGCACGGCGTCGTAGACGATGCCGGCGTCAGCGGCGCCAACCTTGATGTCATTGGCGACTTCAGTAACCGTTCCCCGTTCAGCAGTGATCGCTGCGGCCAATTTGTTCCACAAACCAGCTTCGCTCAAAATCCGCCGTGACAGGTTGCCGATCGCCGTGGCATCGGTGCTCGCCTGGACGACTCGAACGTCATCTCGCAACAAGTCTTCAAACGACTTAACCGACTTGGGGTTTCCCTTCTTGACGGCGATCACCGCCTGCTGTCTGGCAATTGGCAAAACTTCTTCAATCAGTCCCTTTTCTTTGGCAATCTTCAGGTAGCTGTCATCGGCCGGCAGATACAGTTCACCCGCTTTGCTGACATCGAGTTGCGCGAGTAGTCCTTGCGAAGGTCCGAAGTTGACTTGAACCTCACGATCGAACTCTGCCTGATAGTCGGCCAAGATCGCTTCGATGACTGCGCGGTTGCTAGCTGCGCAATGCATCAGCAGCGGCTGAATATCGGTGGTTGATCTGGATTTCTCGTTTTGTGAGAGCGAATAAATCATGACGCCGATCGCAACGATCGAGCCGATCATGACCAGCAGGATTCGATTCATGAAATGCACCTATCACTAAAACGGGAGCGAGTTCGTTAACGGTTTCTGCCCGGAGGGATGGTCAATAGATTGGGTCGATCGCTGGAGTCGCGAAGCGAAGCTGCCGGCGGCCGCTCGCCCTCATCGCCGAACAACTCCACGTCCCAGTTTGTCGACAGTAGCAGATCAAACCCGGGGTTGCGATTTTTCACCTGGCAGGAGCAGGGCCCACTCAAGAAGACGGTCAAGTCTTCCACCAAACGCTGATTCAGCTCGGCAGCAGCAATCACCTCAAGTGCCCGGCCACGGCCAAAGACAGGCACGATCAACGGCTCGCCGTCATCAAACGCTTGCTGCTGGATTCCCGACAATAGTTTGACCAGAAACTGTTCGTTCTTATCCTCTCGATCGATTTCCAGCACGCTGAATTGCAGCAGCAGGGGAACTTCGCTGAACAACTCGCTGCCGGGCAGACCCACGCCATCGGGCAATGACAAATTCGTACTCAATTTTGAAAAGCTACCATGCAAAAGATCGCGTGCAGCCGTGGTACGGTTTTCGTCATTTGATTTCAGCAACAACCAGACCACCGCATCGCCTCCCAGCAGCCGTTTTGCAATCTCCGCGCGAGCGGGAGATTCCAGCAAAGCGGCATCCATCGCTTCATCCAGCGACCCGTGCCAGCAATTAATCGTCTGCTCGCGAAGCTTCGTGCGGATCACCAGGTAGGGCAGTTTGGCCTTGCCTTCGGCTTGAATCGTTTTCCACAACTCGGCGTGCGTGGCTTTGGTTGGTGAATCGACAGCTGACAAGACCAAATTGACGTTGGCAGTGCCCGAGTTTTCAGCAGAACTCGCCTCGATCATTTTCACGAATACGTTTTCCGCGACCGAAAGTCGCTGGTCGTGAAAGACGATGATTTCGTAAGCGTCGCTTTTCCATCGCTCCAGCGCGTATCGAAAGACCGGAATATTACAGGCGCTGGCAGATGAATTAAGCAGGACGACGAGTATCAGTAAGACCGCTCCGAAAACCCCACTGCTGCCTCCGGGAGGAGACGCGCTGTTGGGCCCAGTTGAGGACGGGCGACGTTGATCACAAACATCTGCCGCTCGATCGGTGGTCGGTAAACTTGAGTTCATTCTTTTCCAAAACAGATCACGGTGCCGTCGAGTGTCGACAGAAACAACTGACCGTTTGCACCTGCCATCCCATCCCAGGCGGGCAACGTTCCCAATTTGATTTTGTTCTTGATCTGGCCGGTGAGCGTGTCGATGGACAACAGCAGACCACTGTCGCCGCTCAGCAAGGCATCTTGCGCGGCCAACAGCCTTTCCACTTCCTGGTCGCCCTCGGTCAGTTCCTGGAATGTCGTCTCTTCATCAATGATATCCGGCGGTCCAGCGATGAACAGATTCTCGCCGGCCAAGATCATCGCACGAACGTAGATCGGAACATCTTGTTTCCATTTGGGTTGCACCAGGCTGTTACCGGGCTTTTGAGCGTTATTGCCGCCGCCACGTTTTTGGGCGGAGAACTGCAACGCCTTGCCAAACTTGCCGTTGACCACTCGTGCGCCCTCGACCGTTCCATTGTTGCGGTGGACCGATTGGTCGCGTGCCGTACCATCGTCAAAAGTGACGGCCAGAACGGCGTCGTCAGAAATCTCGGTGCCATCGTCAAAGCGAGCCGCGATCTGCTCGGCGGTTGCGGCCTGAAAGTACAAGCGGACTTCATCGATCAAACCGGTAAAGGGCAGTTGCGTGTTGTACTCGCCAACCGCCGTTTGACCATCCAGGCCGACTTCCATCGGCTGCGCGGGGTCGCTCGTGATCAAGCCTGCTGCTTTGCCTTCAGCGGCCAGTTCTCCATCGACGTATAGCTTCATCGATTTGTCGTTATCCAGGACGCCGGCAACGTGGTGCCAGCCGCCGACGATCCGTTTGTTTCCGGAGACCGTGGCGAGTGTCTCAGCACTGCGGACCAGAAACTCAGGGCGTCCCGCCTTCAGCGTCAGCGCAAACCCTTGCGCGGGACCGCCGCGGGCGACGATCACACCTTGTTGCTTGGTTGCTGTGATCCAGGCTTCGATCGTGAGCGGCTTGTTGGTTGGATCGAGGCTCTTGGTTTTCGGAAACTGCGCGTACGATCCACTCAGGCCGCCGCCACCCTTCTTACCCCAGCCTTCGGGAATCTCCGGTGGGTTGGGTTCGGCGGCAAACAATTGATGTTCCAGCGTGGTTGTCCAGCGCAGGTACTCTGGTTTGCGGCCGTACCCGAAAACGTAACCGTTACCACGGACCAAAATTCGACCCGATGGTGCGAAGCGTCCCGCCTGATAGTAACCACCGTGGCCGCCGGCAAAGCTTTGGCCGTGGACCCAGTAAGAGCGATGGAACCAGGTGTCATCCAAAAAGCCCATGGGCGCGAAAATGTGGGCATCGTCGCCCCGTTGCTTGGACGCTTGCGAGGCAAAATCTCCTGAGTTGGGGCCGATTTCCAGCCGGTTTCCTTGCAGATCAAATTTCTGCGACTTCATGAAAATGTGTTTTCCATCGCAGGTCAGAATATCGGGCAGACCAACGGGCATTTGCAGGATCTGCAGCTTTTCTTGAATGTTGTTTCCGGTGTCTGGGTTTTGTTCATCCATCACCGTCTCGGAAAGCTTCTTTCCCGTCTTCAAATCGAGCCGCAAGAGACGCAGCCCGCCGTCCAGAAAGATCGAACGGCCGGCGACGCAGTACACCATGTCTTCTCGCACCAACACGCTACCGTGAACGGGCCACAGTGATTCGAGTTGTTCATAAGCCATGGTGTGACGGTCCAAGGGGGCGGCGCGGAAACGCCAAACCAGTTTGCCGTCAGTCGTCAGGCAATAAACCCAACCATCGGTCGATCCAAAGACAACGCGATCGCGATAAACGGTCGGCGGTGAATCGATTCGTGCCCCCGCCGTGAAGGTCCATTTACTGTTGCCGGAATTCTGATCCAGTGCGTGCAAGGTGTGCGCGTCGATCTGTGAAACGTAAACCGTGCCAGCGGCGATGACCGGCGGAGTCAATCGGCCGCCCAGATTCGCTGTCCACTTGGACTTCAAGTTCGCGTCCACGGCCGCGGAGGACTTGCCGGTACGATCTTGATCATGCCGGTAGGTCGGCCAATCACCGTTATCGTCTTTGGCTTGCCCGCCCAGCGGCGCGGCGAACGCGGGTCCTTTTTCCAACCGCCCCTCATCGGAGATTTCCTTGGGCACCGGACGCGTCTCCGAGGCCGGCGCCAGGGCATTGAACCCGAACAACTTCGCTTCGGGATAGCAGGCACAATTGTGAGGCGGCGCGTAGGTCAATCCATTGCACGGCATCACGCCGTACAGACAACCGCCACGCACCCAGTGATGAATGTCCCAATGTTCTTGATCGGGATCGACGAACTCGATTCCGGTCCGCGACGGCATCAGAAAGTTGTTGGTTGCCTTGGCAATGTAGCAGCGATGATGGAACCAGTACGTATCCACATCCGGCGGGAATTCCTTTTTGACTTCTCCCGTCTTGGGGTCGCGACCGGTGTAGACACCCGAGTCTTTTCCCGAAGTCAGCGGTGCGAGCCAAACCAGGCCGTCGACAACCATCAGGTCCTGTGGTGATTGATAACCACTGTTGGGAAAACTCGCGCCCCACAGTTCGCTACCGCTTTTGCTGTCCAAGCTGACCATTTTGCCGTCGCCGCCGGCGTACAAGACAACGTCATCATGAATGACCAATCGTGGTCCAAAGTTAAACGTGTACGATTGGCGACGGGTAACGGGCTCGGATTCCCAAGCCAGATCGCCAGAGTTTTGATCGAGACTGACAACCTTTTGACCGTCGTGGAAATAGACCTTGGCATCATCGGCCGCCAAGGTTAGCGGCGACAATCCAGTCTGTTTGGCCCACAACTGCTCGCCCGATTGGGCGTCGAATGCCATCACGACTCGTGGTTCTTCGTTCCAAAACAGATTTCGCACGTGGGCCTGGTCACCAACGCGACCGTGCAAGGGTGTGTAATCTTGCAGTTCTGCTGCTCCCTTACGCACGACCAAGAACAGCATCCCATTCTTAAACAGAATCTCTTCGGTCGCATCGCTGTCTTTGTAGGTCCGTAACGTTTCGCCCGTCGCCGCATCGAGCGCCGTCAGAGGAGCGTTGTAGCCGAGTGTAACAAACACGGTATCGTCACTGGAGACCAGGCGTCGCGCCAGCTGCGTCGGACCGCTCTTAAGCGGCCACAGGTGACTTTGCCAATCGGGAATATCGCGTTTCCAAAGTACCGATCCGTTGAAGGCGTCACGTGCGATCAGCTTCCATTTGCTGGGCAGTTGGATCGAGATGCGACTGCCTTCGTCCATGATGTAAAACATGCGGCCATTGGTGGAGACCAGCGCACTCATGCTGGCCATACGATCGTGATGCCGTGACCAACGCGGGCTGCCGACCCACTGCAAGTGACGCGGCGGGGCGACGACATCATCATTAGCGACCGAGTTGCCAGTGGAATCGTGCAGGTAATGTGACCATTCGTCGATGTTGTCTGGCCGAGGCTTCGTGAATTTGACCCACTTGCCTTGGCGCTGAATCATGGCGACACCGTTGGGAACCAGCACGCGAATGACCTCCTCCATCGGTACGTCGGCTAAGTCTTCACTGACGAGCAGATTGACCAGGTTGTCAACGTAGGGCAGTTGATCACCGGAGAAACTGCTGACCGCGATCTCACCGTAACTGCCTGCTGCTTGAATTCGTGAGCGAAGCGGATCAAGGGAAGCGGCGTCACGCACCAGAGCATGGATTTGGGTTGCGTCGTTCTGGCGAAGCAACATGGTTAATTTGCCGTCACCCGCGTTCAGATGAACGAAGAATCCCGCGTTGACTCCCGCCTGGGAGAAAATTTCCTGAGCGTCGGCCGTGGCGTCGGCGTGAGCCTGATGGGCTGTGCAGGCGAAAGAGAGCGCAAAACAAACGACGACCGACCGATACTTTGACCACGTTGAAAACATGTGGACTCCCGGGAAGCGACTGAAGTCAGCGAGATGGTAAGGGGGATGAAGACCCAGCATTGTAACAGCGAACCGCCCGAGATGCGCAGCAGGGTCTTCGGCCCCTGTCGTGCAATTCTCCGAATTGGATTCACAAAACCAGTTGCCCGCCATTTCCAGCGGGTTACCAACCCAAGATCGTCAGTGCCATTGAGCTTGAGCCCGGAACGCAAGCGTTTATTTGCGAGCGGATTTACCGTCATGTTTAAGCGTAACGGAATTCGCCAATCGGGTCGGTGGGAAGGCCGGAATTCCAAGAAAGAGTGCGTAAAACAGCGACCTCCGTTTCTTTCATTGCCGCCGGGCCCGCAGGGACACATTTATTTTGACATTCTCGGCCCCATTCGCTA
>JBFJVZ010000086.1:0-20248 GCA_041623895.1 Pirellulaceae bacterium
ACCAATAAATTCACAGCCTCTCCGTGAACGAACGTTCCTTTACGATTCGTTTGCGGAGCAAACGACGACTTAGATGTAGGGTGGGTCAGGCAGGCAGATCCATAGGATTCGTTTGCCAAGATAAAGAATCCTGTTCCGTCACCGATTGTGGTGGATGTGGCAACGGCCGGCGCCGACCCACCCCTGTCTTTGAATTCATGAAAGTCGGCTTACTCCCGCGTCTGCAGCGCCGGATCTTTTTCGGCGTCGGCTTTGTAATACAACTTTGACGGAATCAAGATCTCTTGGGGCACATCGTCTCCGTCAAAATATTTCATGATCATTTCAACAGTCTTGCGGCCCATTTGATCGGGGAACTGAATCGGATCGCACAAAATCTTGCCTTCCAAGATCGCCAGCTTGCCGGCCTTTTCGCCATCGAAACCGATGATCGTGATTTGATCTTGTTTGTTGGCCTCTTCCAGGGCAGAACGCGCGCCCAGCGCCGAGGGGTCGTTAATGGCAAAAATCGCCGACAGGTCATCATGGGCAACAATCGCGTCTTTGCTGACCGCGTAACCTGCCTCCCGTGAACCTCGTCCGTCCAGTGTGGCCACGACTTCGATCTTTGCCTCGGGGTTGTCGGCATTGTGGGCATCGACAATTTCGGTAAAGCCTTGAACTCGCAACAAACACGATTGCGCATCCGGTTTGTGAATGATCAGCACTTTGCCACCCGACTTGCCCAGCAGCTTCACCATCGCTTCCCCCGCCAGCTTGCCACCTTGCAAATTGTCGGTGGCAATGTGGCATTCCACTTTGCCTTCATCTCCGTCGTATCCGGTGTCGTTGGTGAACACGGGGATGCCGGCATCGTTCGCTTTCTTGATCGCCTGGCCAATCGATTTTGGATCGCAGGGTGTGAGCACGATCGCCGAGACTCGCTTGACGATAAAGTCGTCGATCTGGTTGAACTGTTTGCTCACATCATCATCACCGGAGACAACCATCACGTCGTACCCGTATTTAGCTGCCTCCTCCGTCATCGCATCACCGATGACTTTAAAGAAGGGATTCGTCAACGACATCGTGGTGTAGCCAATCGTGCCCTTGGATTGGGTTGCTTCGCCCGAGTCGGCATCTGCGGCCGGCGATGTCCCGCCGCCGCTACGATCGGCATCCGGCGTCGATTTGGAACCGCAACCACTGACACAGGTCGCCAGTAAAAGTAAAGCAACACTGCATCGTGCGATGTCGTTTGCCAGCCCCAACAATGAATAAGAATGTTTCACGATTTCATCCGGTAAGAGAAGAAGAGTTGATGTTGATCAAGCAAGCCCGAGCACGCTGATCACACGGTCTCGCATGACCGCCCGTTCCGCGTCGACCCCCGTCCAATATTTGATGCCGATGACACCTTGATTGACAAGCATCCCCAGTCCGTCAATCACGGTACAACCGCGCGACTGGGCGTCAACAACCAGGTTGGTGCGCAGCGGATTGGGAATCACGTCGGCGACCACCATCTTTGCTTCCAATGATTGAACATCCAGATCCAGGCGGGCCGCGGTATCGGGGGCCAAGCCAATCGAAGTTGCGTTGACGACGATATCCGCGTCCTTCGGCACCGCATAAGTGCCTTGCCAAGGAACGTACTGGGCGCTGGCCGGCGTTTTTTCATTCAGCATTGAGACCAGGTCGCCGCCGCGATCCGGATTCCGATTGACCACGATTACTTTTGACAGTCCGGCTAAAGCGACTTCGACTCCGATCGCGCGGGCGGCGCCGCCGGCGCCGAACATCACCAATGTCTTGCCGCCAGGATCAATTTTTTCCTGGAGCGATTTCAAGAAGCCTTTGCCGTCCGTGTTTTCGCCAATGTACTTTCCCTGGCGGCGGACGACGCAGTTAACCGCTTGCATGATCGAGGCCGATTCGCCCAAACCATCCAGGTGCTGGATCACTTTGACCTTGTGCGGCAGTGAGCAGTTGAAGCCGGCAAAATTCATCGCCCGCGCGCCGCGAACTGCATCGGCCAGTTTCTCGGGCGGCACCTCCAAGTTGATGTACCGCCAGGGCAAACCATGGTGATCATACGCCGCTTCGATCATTTCGACCGTCGGGTTATCCCCGGCCGGCTGCGAAAACGACGCCGTGATTTCTTTCAGAAAACTGACTTGGCCCACGAAACACTCGACTCCAGAGAAAAAACCGTTCCCATTACCGGACCCACATGGTAAACGTTCCCGGCCGCAAAGTCATCGACCGCGCGGAGTGGTTATGATGTGGCTTTTGGCTTTTTCAATGCCTCTCCGCACCTAAAAGCTTACGCCACCATAGGTTCGACTTTGATGCGTTTTTGCCTTGCCCTCGCACTGCTGCATGTTTCACCGCTTATTGTTTTGGCCCAGCAAAGAGAACCTGATCTTTCCCGTGCGGGGAACGAACAGGTTGCCGAAATCATGAGGACGCGACCGGGCCGCGGCGTGATGTCGGATGGTTCCGATCCGACGCCAGCCGCTGTTGCCGTAAAGCAATTCAAGATGCGTGACGGCTTGCAGATTCAACTGGTCGCCAGCGAGCCGATCGTCTCGCAGCCGCTATTTCTTTCCTGGGACTCACGCGGTCGGATGTGGGTGGTGCAGTATCGCCAATACCAGTTTCCGGCTGGGTTGAAGATCGTTCGTTACGACCAACATCTGCGCGCCGTGTTTGACAAAGTCCCCGATCCGCCGCCCCATGGAACACCCGGTGCCGACAAGATCACCGTGCACGAAGACACCGACGGCGATGGCCTTTACGATCAACACAAAGACGTCCTGACGGGACTGAACATTGTCAGCTCCGTGGCCATCGGTCGCGGCGGCATCTGGGTCTTGAATCCGCCCTATTTGCTGTTTTACCCCGATGCGGATCGTGACGACGTGCCCGATGGTGACCCCGAAGTACAGTTGACGGGGTTCGGTCTGCAGGACACGCACTCGGTTGCCAACAGTTTGATGTTCGGCCCCGATGGCTGGCTGTATGCGGTCAACGGCAGCACGACGATCGGTGATGTCAGTTCGGCGGTCAGCAAAGGCGTTCGCTTCCAGGGCCAATGTGTGTGGCGTTTTCACCCCAATACAAAAGTATTTGAGATCTACGCTGAGGGCGGCGGCAACACCTTTAGTTTGGATATCGATTCAGCGGGCCGCGTGTTCACCGGCACCAACGGCGGCAACACACGCGGTTGGTATTTTCCACAAGGCAGTTATTCGGAAAAGAATTGGGGCAAGCACGGACCGCTGACCAATCCGTATGCATTCGGCTTTTTCCGGCCCATGAAGTTCGAGGGCGATGGACGGCGATTTCCGCAAGCGTTCTGTATTTACGAAGGCGGTTTATTGCCCGACGACTATGACGGAACGATCGTGGCACCCAACGCGATGCAAAATCTAATTTGGAATAGTCGTCGCTACCGCGATGGGTCGACCTATCGAACGGTGGACGAAGCCAATATTGCCGAAAGCCCCGATCGTTGGTTTCGCCCCGTTTACGGCGGTGTCGGACCCGACGGCGCGATCTACGTGGCCGATTGGTATGACACGCGGCTCAGTCACGTCAGCCCGATCGATGATTGGCACAAAGACAGCGGCCGTGTTTATCGCATCGTGCCGGAGGGCAAACAAGCGGTTTACCGCGCAGGCGACTTGCACCAGCTACCGGGCAGCGAACTGGTCGGCTTATTCAAACATCCCAACAAATGGGTGCGGCAGCGAGCAACATTGGAACTTGGCTGGCGGAATGACAAGACCGTCGTGCCCAGACTGTTGGCTTTGGCCGAACTGGGCAAGCTGGAAGCCTTGTGGACGCTAAATCTGATGGGCGAATTGACAACAGATCGAGCCGTCAACTGGCTGACCAATTCCAATCCCGACTTTCGCCGTTGGGTGGTCCGTTTGCTGGGCGATCGACACGAAGGCCATCCGGCTTTGGTCTCGCTGGCTCAAAACGAAACTCAAGTCCAAGGTCGCAGCCAACTTGCCGCCACCGCCAAACGCGTGCCCCCTGAGTTTGGCGTCGCGATTGCTCGCCAATTGCTAACGCACGATGAAGACGCGGATGACCCACACATGCCACTGATGATTTGGTGGGCGATCGAAGGTCACGCCGAGGCGTGGACTGAAATCGAATCGATGCTGAGCGATGCCGACGTCTGGCAATTGCCGATCTTCAAAGCTCACATCACCAGTCGTCTGATGCAACGTTACGCCGCGGCGGGAACGTCGCTAGATTTGGAACATTGCGCACGGCTGCTGGAAATCGCGCCGGATGATGCGTCGCGAGATCAGCTGATATTGGGCTTGAACCGCGCATTCCAGGGTCAATCCATCCCAGCACTTCCGGATTCGCTGGCAGCTGCGCTTGACCAATACCAGGCCAAGCTGGGCAATGACGGATTGGTGCTGGCCATTCGGCAAGGAAAAACCGAAGCAGTCGATCAGGCGATCAAACTGCTGAGTGATCGATCGGCCGACTTGGGGATGCAAGTTGCCCTCGCAAAAGTCTTCGGCGAAGTACGTCACCCCAAAGTCGTCAAGACTCTGATCGATCTTGCCGTCGGTCGCGCTAGCAACGAAGCCGCCTTGCGGCGCGTCGCCATGCGCTCCCTCGGTCAATACGACGATGATTCGATTCCCACATCGCTGGTCAAGTCGTTCGGCGGCAGCATCTCCGGTGAACATGGGCTGCGTGCCACGGCAAGCCGCACGCTGGCCAGTCGACCGGCGTGGGCCAAAGTTTTGCTGGCGGAGTTAAACGCTTGGCGCGTTCGCGTCGACCAGATCCCGCCCGATGTCAGGCAGCAGCTGCGGACTTACGAACAGCCCGACATCATTGCGGCTGTCAACCAGGCCTTTGGTAAAGCGCTCGACATCGCGTCGCCGGAAAAGGTCGCGGAAATGAAGCGACTGAAGCTGGTCGTCACGGAAAAACCGGGCGACCCGACAGCGGGTAAAGAACATTTCACCAAGCGCTGCGGCAATTGCCACCAGCTATTCGGCGAAGGAAAAAAAGTGGGCCCGCCGTTGGATGGATACGAACGCGGCAACGTCATGTTCTGGCTCAATTCGATTGTCGAACCGAGTCTAGAGATTCGTGAGGGATTCCAGTCATACCTGGCAGTTACCTTGGACGGACGCGCGATCAACGGCATGATCGCGGCCCAGGATCCAAAGACCGTGACACTGCGAAATGCCGACAACCAAACGGTCGTTCTCAGCCGGGACGAGATTGAAGAACTGAAAGCTTTGAAGACTTCACTGATGCCGACGGATGTCCTGAAAGACATGGATGACCAACAGATCCGCGACTTGTTCGCCTATTTGTCTCTGGGAGCCAAGAAATGAGCCGATCCGATTTCCATATCACGCGACGCGGCTTCATGGCGGCAACGTCGTCGCTAATCGCAGCACAGGCACTGGCCCAAGCCCCTGACGATTCACCAAAGAATGCCTTATGCGTGTTCACAAAGCCGTTTAATTCGTTGTCATTCGATCAGCTTGCGGACAAGGTCGCGGAGCTTGGCTTCGACGGCATCGAAGCACCGATTCGCTCTGGCGGCCACGTCGAACCGAGCCAGGTGGAGGACCGGTTGCCGGAATTGGTGGAAGCACTCGCCAAACGCAAACTGGAAATCACCGTGCTGACTTCCGACGTCAACGATCCAAACGATCCGCTGACCAAACGAGTGCTGCGAACAGCGGCGACGTTGGGAATCAAACGATATCGGATGAAGTACTTCAAATATGTCTTAAGCGAACCAATTAGCGATCAGCTTAAGCTGTGGCGGCCGCAGTTGCGTGACCTGGCCGCCATGAATCACGATTACGGGATTCAAGGTCTGTACCAAAACCACGCCGGCACCAGTTACATGGGAGCCGCATTGTGGGACTTAAAAGAAATCCTTCGTGACATTCCGGTCGGAGACATCGGGGTCGCTTATGACATTCGCCACGCCACGGTCGAAGGCGCCAACAGCTGGCCGGTCACGCTGGATGCAATCCGCCCGCATATCGCTGCTGTGTACGTCAAAGACTTTCAATGGAAGGGCAAAAAAGTCGAAAACGTGCCGCTGGGTGAAGGAAACATCAGTCCGACGTTCTTTCAGATGTTGGCGAAAACTGAATTCAGCGGCCCGATTTCATTGCACGAAGAATACCTCGATCACCGCAAACCGGAACTCGTGCCCCAACACTGGGCAGCGATCAAGAAAGACCTGACGACACTGCGCCAATGGCTATAGAGCATTTCCAATGACTGCTTTGGATGGCTGCGCCGCAAGTCGTGATCGACGTTTACGACGACGCGTTCTACATCGACCACACAACCGGGCGAATACGTCGAAAAGTCCAGGACCACATCGATCGGCCGCAAGTGAATGCCCGGTATCGCTCGGCCTTACGTAAGTCCAATGGCTAACGGGTAGATTTTTAGAGCAATTTCATCATTGATGTGGGATCATCGGTAGGCCAGGACTTGTCCTGGCGCCTGATTGCCAGGACAAGTCCTGGCCTACGAGATATCTGAAAATGCTCTAGCGTGTGGTCCCGGCCAACGAGTATCGCTGATTGCGTTGCCGCGCGAATGCAGATAGCCTGATCTGAACGAAAGGACGGGAGCATTCTGAAGCTGCACCCGTCCTGAGGCTTGGATCAAGAAGCGGATGTATACGTGCGGAGGTTTATGATGGAAACGATGCGCAAGGTCGAGATTCTACGCGCAGCCTGCTGCGTCGCCGGCATCGACGGCGCAGCGGATGAGAAGGAACTCGCAGTGCTTAGAGAATTGGCCGAAGATGTCGGCGTTGGACAGGCGTCACTGGGAGCGATGATCGAGCGCGCCGAGAACGACCAGGCGTTTTTTCAGGAACAGTTTCGCGTTCTCAAGGCCGAGCCCAAGGAGACCCTGGAGTTGCTGCTGGGCGTCGCTCTAGCGGACGGTCGCCTGGGCAATCGTGAATCGCAAGTCCTGAGACTCCTGGCTTTGCGGCTGGACGTCGACGGCGATCGCTTTGATCGCTGGTTCGACAAGATTAAGAGCCGCCTACGCTCAAAGCGGCAATAGATTGCTGGCGGACAAACGAGACACTAAGCCGACGAATTCCGAGATTGCCTCGCTTGGCCACACTGCTTTTTGCGGGAGCCATGCTGGCGACGTTGCTGATCATTGTGATCGTGTTTTGTGTTTTGACGGATACGACATGAGACGAACATGACGAACGTGGATGACACAAAGCAAACCGCCGGGGTCGGCTATATCTTGCTCTCCTTTGCCCTCTGGATGATGGTCGAGTTTGTGACAGTGTGGCAGGCAAAAATGGACGAATGGATGTCGCTGATGCCTTGGGTGCTGATTCAATACTTGGCCATCATCATGGTGTTCTGGTATTTCATTTTCCGTAGGAATTGGTCGGAGAGAAATGTCCTGTTGCTGATGCTCACCGTGATGTACGTGTTCGAGTTTCTTTGGCAGACACCGTTTCTGCGAAACCCCGTGACATTCATACCCGGATCACTGCTGCTCGCCAGTATTTGGGGTTTCCTTACCTTCTTTCCCTGGTGGCTCAGCCAGCGCACACTCAGACGGCACAAACTTCAAGCCGTCGCGTGCATACTATGGATTCCTGTTGGCTTCATCATCGCCTGCTTTATGGCCTGAGATGGCAAACGCGGGAGCCGCCAATCAATTTGGTGCTTGACCGCCAGTCGCTACATCCTATTGCCGTTATCGCCGAAGAAAAATTGCCCGCACCGCACCTAATCAAGTGCCGTGGCGTTAACATGGCGCATAGACGATTCGTCAAACCTAATCCAACCAGCTTATTGCGATTCTCAGATATCTCGTAGGCCAGGACTTGTCCTGGCAATGAGGCGCCAGGACAAGTCCTGGCCTACCGAAGATCCCACATCAATGATGAAAATGCGCTAGTCCAACCAGCTTATTGCGATTCTCAGTTTGTAAACGCCCCGAACAAGATTGACAAAACCAAAAGTCCCCAAAGATGTCACAACCAAACAGTATCGCGGGTGCATTCACCTGTAGTGCTTTCACCGACGGTCCGGTCCAACTCACGCAACCGGAGCACAGTCCCGAGGAGCATGAGCAACTTCAGCGGCTCTTCGACCAGGCCTATTGGCTTGGCAAATGCGCAGAGCTGATCTACGCACCCTCGCCCAAAAAGAAGCTGTCTAAGAAGGAAAAGAAAGCACACGTCGAGCAGTTGATGAAGGCCTGGAACGATCCCAAATGGGATAAATTCTTCACGGTGATCGAAGAGCAAATAGAAAGCGAGGGAGAAGCAGGCGTTCCCGATCCGCTGGCAGTCGCGCGGCGGGAACTCTCAGCGGCATGGAAAAAGGCAACCGACGATATGAATGAAAACGACGTTGACAACATTGCCGAAGAATTGCGTGGTTTGTACAGAAGATGCATGCGCAAGAAATACTTTTATCCCTGGCGGTGGCTCTCGGAGCAGCGGCTGAAAGACATGAACCGGGCGAAGCAGCGATGGGATGTTGCTCATGAACTTTGGGTACGAAAAGCCAGGACCCGAATTGCGGGAGCAGACAGCGAAGACGGGCTCGCCAACAGTGACGGCCCGAAAGTGAAGTTTGGCTCCCAGGGCGGGATGGAGTATTTCATCGCAGGCGATGCCAAGTTGATCATTCTTTGCTTTCGCGGCACCGAGCCAAACAAGCTGGGCGATGTCGTGACTGACCTGCTGGCGTGGCAATCAGAAGTAGGCAAAGGCAAAGTTCACGATGGTTTCTGGAGCGCGCTGGAAGGCGTTTGGGATGATCTGAAAAAATCGCTAAGCGAGGATTTGACGACGGACGATGGATTCCGGAACACGGAGCAACCGGAAGCTCAGAAGTTATGGATCACCGGTCACAGCCTGGGCGGCGCGTTGGCGGCCTTGGCTGCCTACCGTCTTGTGAACGATTCGGTCTTCCGTACAGAACAGATCGGTGGAGTTTTCACCTTTGGTCAGCCGCGTGTCGGCGACGGTAACTATTCGCACGAATATAAAGATTTGCAGTCGCACGAATATAAAGATTTGCCGCAGAAAGATGATTATCTGAACGACCGTCATTTTCGTTTTGTCAACAATAATGACATCGTCACGACCGTTCCGCCAAAATCGCTTTTCCTGGCCAGTCTGGTCTTGCAACCGCTACTGCAGCGGTTCTTGGGATCGAGTCAGGGCAAGACCAGCGGGGCGGGGGATGTCAATTTTTCGTTCGAGTACAGCGACGTTGGCAGAGTCGTGATGGCGAACCGGTCCGACCGCTTCAAATTGCTGACGCCGCCGCGGTCGCTGGGGTGGAACTTTTGGATGCTGGATTTCTGGTGGCCGGTGCGGCGCTGGACGCGACGGATCATTTCGCGTCTCCGGGCGCCCTTCATGCCTAAAGAGTTTGGTGGTTTTGTCAATCGCTTCTTGCCCGGCGTAGCCGATCACAGCATGACGGCCTACAACCGCGCGCTGAAGAATGAACGCGACCTGCGTCGAAGTAATGAAGGTCAGGCCTGATACGAAGCGCGAGCGTTCGGTATTCTTCGGTCTCAGTTGTTGAGCGATTCACAGGCCCCAGAAAACGGTCGTGTTATGGGTTCATAGCGACCTGTGTCAGCGCCAAAGCGAGCGAGCGAAGACGCGTCGGAACATCGTCGGCTCGGGACATGAATGCGACCGGACATTCGACTCCTTTGAGGACTCCTCCAAACTGACAATCTGCCGCGTACATCAATGCCTTTACGGTGAGGTTGGCGGATAGCAGATTTGGAAACACCATTACCTCAACCACGCCGATGTCCCCGCCAGACAAGCGTTTCTTTTCACCCGCATCTTGCGAATAGGCAACGTCGAAGGATAGTGGTCCGCTGATCGTAAAAGTATCCTCGTCACCGCGATGCTTCTGTAATTCAGCAGCCAAATGGGTTTCCGGCATCGCGTCAGTCACCTTCTCCGTGGCCGCCATTAGACCCACGCACGGCGATGCGACTCCGATTGAACTGGCGAGTTCAACGCTGGCATCGATGATCTCGGAAAGTTGCTGAGTGGTTGGCACGATCGTGATGCCGGTATCAGCCATCAAGAATCTTCTGTCATCACGTGGAATCTCCATCAGCACAATCTGACAAATCGTTTTGCCGGATCGAAGCCCGCGCTCTGAATGCAGCACCGCCTTCATCAATGACGGCGTTGAAATCTGGCCTTTCATCAGCAGCTTGGCATCACCTCTGTGAATGGCTTCCACAGCAGCCTCGGCAGGTTGCTCAGAATCGATGATTCTGAACAGACCCAGGTCGACCGACAGTCTGTCGGCTAATTCACGGATTCGATTTTCGCTGCCGCAGAGAATTGGCTGGACCCAGCCCCTAACGCACGCGTCCGCAAGCGCCTCAAGCACGGTCGGGTCATCACCACCAGCGGCCGCGACCCCGACCGGTGCACTGACCTGAGACGCGAGCTGAAATAGTTCATCAAATCCAGCCAAGGCCATCGGAATCACCTGCCCTTCCAATTCGGTGAACGCTTCTCGAGAAAGGAAGTGATTCCTTCTTGAGCATCGGCACAAACGGCGTTGTCGGTCATGACAGCTACCGCTGCTTTGTAGGCTTCGGCTTCTGAGAGTGCGAGCTGTTGATAAAAAGCGGCCTTACCGATTGCTACGGTCAGACTGCTTGCCGAGCAGATCTGTTCGGCCAGCTCGTGGACCGTCGAATCGAGTTCATCTTCCGATACAACGCGATTGATGAATCCAAGCTCGTACGCGCGCTGGGCTGACAGCGGATTGCCAGTTAACAGCATTTCCATCGCAATCTTCGGCGGCAGGTTTCGCACCAGCGGCACCATTGGTGTCGTGCAGAACAAGCCGATCTTGACGCCTGGTGTTGCGAACCATGCGTTGTTCGCAGCGACGACAAGATCACAGGACGCCACCAACTGACAGCCTGCCGCCGTCGCAAGTCCCTGAACACGAGCGATAACGGGTTGCGGGATGTTTCGCAATCGTTGCATTGTGACCGAACACTGCTCAAACAACTGCTCGTATTCATCACGACCGCGAGCCACCATCTGTTTCAGATCATGCCCGGATGAGAAGACAGGCCCGTCGGCACGGAGGATGACGACTCGCGATGTTTTTGACGAGGCGACACGTTGCAAGGCTCGATCGACGGCGGAAAGCAACTCCAGTGAAAGGGCGTTCCGTTTCTCGGCTCGATTCAGTCGGATTGTTGTGATGGAATCCGATTCGGACACGATCAAGTCTTCGTTTGCTGATTGCATCATAGCGTCACACTCGCAATTGTTTGTAGATCAGAAACCGCCAAAGGATAGCGCAACCTTTTTCGGCTCGGTCGTCAACCTGGAATGGAAAAGTGAGGCACTGGGCATCGCCTGCAAGCGAGATAGCTCTAAAGCGGACATGTCCCGCGCAGATCGGTCAAATCCATCGGCCTGCCAATACATTTCTGCGCCGGTCACCTCGGGATCGGCACGTTTTCGTCGATCCAAGCGCTGCCGATTTCGGACTTCAACCATTTCTCGCGTTGCGACGCTTCCATCTGAGACTCGAAGCGTTCGGAGTGGATCAGTACCCATGGACCAGGGCAGTTCCTGGAAAACTCCGAGGCTTGACCACCGGAATTGCTGTGTTGAACGAGTTGCTGATCCAAATCGTCGGTCTGGCCAATGTATCGCCGGGCACAGCGATGGCTATAGAGGATGTACACGATGTACATAGCCCGCTCCTGAGAAGATGAGATGAGAAGAGAAGAGGTTTGGAGGCAAGCTCTCAAGGCGGAACCAACGCGAACCAGGGTTTCGTCGTGATGGTAACGAAATCACCAGGTTACGTGACTCGGCCTAAGCGCAATCTAACGTCAGGACGCCGTTGCGGCCAATCAAAAGCCGGAATTCAAACCAAAAAAACAGCTCGCTATCCCCACAGATTGGCGCATCATTTGCGGCGCTAGTGCTCTGTCAACTTTTGACTTTTGGGGTAGCCGGATTCGCCAGAATTCGGTTCGTTCCAAGACACCCCGAAGTCTGGCGACATCCGGCTACGACCCCTAAGATAGAATCTGGACAAAGCACTAGCAGCACTGATACACATCGAAGCGGTGCCGCCAAGCTCGTGCCGGTAAACGACGGAAAGATCGCCCAGAGGAATCACGAAGCGGCAGTCGCAGCGCACATCAAACGCTCGTTTTTTGAGTTGCCATCAACATTTCGCAGCAGCGGCAATGGGATCGTGCACCGCACACCGATCGGTGAATCGATTCCTGACTGAATTTGGACAATGCATCGGCTGAGATCGGTAGCGCCAGCTAGCTTAGCTCGCGGGCAACAAGGCCACGAAAGACACTTTCAGTGCGCGGGGATTTGTGCCGAACCTCGTTCGACTCGGCGGCTGACGATTCCCAGTAGCGATGAACTGCCGATCAACAGCACCAGGCCAAGCGAGACGAGTGCTGCCAGCTTTCCCAATCGCTGGCGAACTTGAAGGTTATTGGCTGCCGCCAAGATTTCCTCCTGTGTCCTGGGTGTGAATTCCAGCATCACGGCTTGCTCGAACATCGGTACATCCCCTTGAACGAGGCTGCCCTGATAATCCTTGACGATCAACTGGCTTTCGATCCACTTGTCATTGACCGGATAAAAGTCCGCATCTGCCGTTTGCGTCAGTCCCTGAACGTACGAGGAAACGGCAGCACGCCGCAAAATGGCTAGCTGCTCAGCGCTCTGCTCGTAGCTCTCACAAGGGTTGGTCACCACGACCCAAGTGTGTGTGTTTGATTCCAAGTCGGGAGCTTGTTCCAACCAACCCGGACGGTCATCGGGATACTCAACAATGTCCAGCGGCGGCACCGACAATTCAGTGACGGCTTCAGCGGACGTCGGCTCGCTGGCTTGGTCATTCGTGACCGTCGCAGTTTGATCATCCGCTGTCGCGGCAGATACCAACACCAACGCGGCAAGGCAGACCGATCCTGTGTGCATCAAAGAGGTCATACGATGCTCCTGGGACTGAGGTCACGGGGGGCACCCGTTCTTGGCTGGGCAGGTTTTGTTCCCGGGCGTGCGGGGTAAGGCGAATCAGAGACGACTGTTAGCTTGGCACGCGGATCGATCCACGGAGCCGACATTTGGATCGCAATCGCGATGCCGCCCGCGGCCAACATGCCAAACGGTTGCGGAATCGGCACAAATTGATGGACCGCCCAGGCGCCGACGACGGCGACCGCAACACTCCACAAGCTGAGTCGCGTGCGCCGCAGCGGATCAACCGGTTTCCACCAGCGCAGTCCGGCAAACAGCACGGCAAAGTGAACCATCATCGCCGCGGGCAGCGGGCTACCATCGGCGTTATACAGTGCTTGCGGCAATCGCGTCGTATCGATATCGCGTGCCAGGTCAGCGTTGGCGGGCAACATCAGGAAGTCGTAAACGGAATAAGCAGCGACGCCGACCGCGGCTCCCACACCCGCCATGACCAGCCGCCGGGGCAGCGATTCGCCTTCGTCCCGTTCCCACAGTTTTCCCATCCCCAGGATTCCCAGCGAGCCCAGCAGGACTACGATCATCATCCAGCCATAGGGAGCCAGCGCGACTGCGTTGACGGGATCACTGTGCAAACCGATCACGCCGGCCCCGATGGTCATGCCGATGGCAGTCAAGGTCGCGGCGATCCAGGAAGTGTTCAGTTCGGCGACGCGGTGGATCGATGGCCGGGCACGCAGATCGGTGCGCATGTAGTCGCGCCATTGCTGTCGCGTCAGCGGCCGTGACCCGGCCGCCGATGCAATCCGCTGGGCCTGGGCATAGGTCGGTTGCTGCCGAACCTGCAGGACCATGTGCCGAATCACGTAATAGGGTACGTAAAACACCGCGATCAGCGACAACAGGGGCAACAGCCAGCTGGTGTTGACGATCAACACAAAGACCGCGGCAACCAGCAGGAAGGTCTTGGCTCCCGGTGATTCATCCAGGGTTTTCCACCAACGTTTCAAGTCCGACACGCTTTCGCGAATCGCTCGTGCCAAAGGTTCGTCGGTGTTATCCCCGGGCGGCGAAATGAACTCGGGTTGTGCGTGGCCGTTGATCGCTGCCGCACCCATCGCTGCCGCATCCATTGATGAACGGGGTTCGACAAATCTCGCCACCGGCTCACGGACAACCGTCGCGGCGATCGGTTCCGTTTCACTCTCGGCGATCGGGAGATGAGAATCCTTGCTGGCATCAACAAGCCCCAACGGCAGCAACATCTCGTGGACGCTCGCTTGCCGCTTGGCGGGATCTTTATGCAAGGCGCGCGCGATCACGCTGCGATACGGGTTCGCAACGGCGCTCAAGTCCGGCGTGGCCGTCAAATGTTTGACGATGATTTCGTGGCAGCTTTCTCCGTCAAAGGGAACTTCACCGGTCAGCAACTCGAACAGGATGATTCCCAAGGCATAGATATCGATCTCGCGACCATATTCGCCGCGGCCGATCTCCGGCGCCATGTAGTGGAAGGTACCGACGCTTTCAGTGTGGCCACCGCGATGTGATGCGGAAATGAATTTGCTCAGCCCGTAGTCACCGACTTTGACAACTCCCAAATCATCAAAGACATTGCCTGGTTTCAAATCGCGATGCACCAGTCCGGCCGAATGCAAATGCCCAACACCGGCGGCCAGTCCAGCGAACCAACGCCGCGCTTCGGCTTCGGAAAGGCCTTTCGGATTCTGGTCCAGGACTTGGCGAAGGTTCAGCCCCGCTACGTACTCCATCACGATCCATGCCTGATCGGCGGAGTCGCGACAGATATCGAACAAGGAAACCAGATTGGGATGCTTCAGGTTCAAGCACTGGGAAGCGCCGCGGATCTCGACATCAAGGTTTCGCTGAATTCGCTTCAGGGCAACTTCTTTGCCGGCGTCACTGAGCGCAAAGTAAACTTCGCCAAAACCGCCGATGCCGATGCCACGACGAATCGTATACTGCGGCAGCGGTTTCGATCCGGGGGCGTAGGTGAATGTCATCGGAACAGCAGGCGAATAGCTCGGGTGGGTGTCTTCGAGCCGTCGGTGATGAGGGTCGGTGGAGTTGTGGCCGCTGGCCTGGGAATCCATCTGGGAATCCATCTGGGAACCCACTTGGGAATCCAGCGAACAGTCGGTCGCGCCAGGGGATGGCTGGTCGCGATCCTGCGGAGATCTCATTTTATCGAGTAGAGCCGCCATAAAACGATGTTTTGGCCGAGATTGGTCATCTGACTGGGGCCGAGACCACATGCCCCGGCAATAGGCGAAGGCACCACCGCGTCCAGCTGGGGGCGCAGGATCTTCGGCAGGCGGCTGAACATCGTCCGTGGCGGCTGAATTCGGTCGTGAAAGTTGCCCGTTCATGCTTCTTCCAGCGTCATGGCGAAGGACCCGAGCGAGACGCGGATTCCCGGCGAGATCTTGATGAAATCCCCTCCAGAATCAATTTTTCCCTGCCATTTACCGTCGCGATTGACCAAAACGGCCCGATCGGGGAAGACAGGGGTGACGATGTGGCAGTCGGTGCCGGCACCCATCAACAACGTACGGTCGGTCAAAATCACTGCGTCGACATGGTCACAGAATCGATGCGGAGCTTGGACCGTTAGCAGGGCCGAATTACTGAGAGGACTTGGACAGTTCAGTGTCATGGCTGCCGATCCTCCGATGGGAAGTGTTTGATTCGGCGTGATCAGTTGACGTGAATCAGACGGCTGCGAACTTTGCCAAAAATAGTCGGCGCCCTCGCGGTGAATCGTGCCTGCCCGGCGCGGCCAATCGGTTTGCACGCAGATCGCCGCAGGTGACTGTGGGTCAGCTCCACCAACGGACCATCGGTCTCCGGACAGAAGCAGATATCCGCCACAACCGTCGACCCAAAGCCTCCAGCGGGAAGCTGGAGGCGGTTCCTTTGATGAAGTGGATAGCACCGACACAGATCAGCCTACAGTGTGGGGCATGATCTCGAAGTTAATCGAGTTGGATGGCCAACAACGGCGTTGTTGCTTCGTCGCGATCCTGTCCACCTTCAAAGTAGGTGGTGATGTCGTCCAGCAAGTTTTCGTCGCTGGGTGCATCCAAGGGGATCTCTCCAAAGTACTCCACATCAACGGCCATGGTTTCTTCTTCCACGTCAATTCGTGCGGCAATTTCATCCAGCAGCCCTCGCGTGCGTGACAGCTGGCTGTCGTCCAAGTTCAACTGGCTGGTTGTTTGAGCAACTCGCAAGGCACCGAGCCGAGCTTGCAGATTCTCAACTTCGACTTCCAATTGACGCTTGGCACTCAGCATCGCATCCATCCGCTCGTGTGCAGCACGAAGCGATGATTTGCGGGCAGCAAGCATGTCCTGAAGTTTCTTGGCCGTTTCGTTACGAGTCTTGAATCGTTTGAAACGGTTGCTCAAGTCCTCTTTGACTTGCGTGCTGGTGTAAGTACGACCAGCATAGGTGAACGTGTCGCTGCCGTTGCGGAGATCAGCACTCAGTCGTTCAATATCCGCTTGGGTCTTGGCCAGCCGCTGGTCCGTTTCCTGCAGCTGCTTTTCCAGTCGCACGACATCGACTTTTTCACGGGCGATCCGTTTGGCGTTCGACTCGATCTCCGGCTTCAAGTCCGCAATCATCTGTCGGGCTCGCTTCAATTCCCATTCCACCGGTACCGAGTCGCTGGCAGAATCTCGCAGGTAATTGACGCCGCATCGAGCGTAACTCCACAGCGGGACGCCCACGGTGACGCTGGATAGAAGTGCCACAGCACCTCCGGCAAGGATCAGTTTCTTAATCATCGTTCTTCTCCGATTTCTGGGTGGCTGATGTGAGAACGCCGCTGATGTGGGCTTCTCACACTGCCATTCGCCGGAGAAGAAATGATCTTGGGGGCAAATCGGAAAAATTGATTAGCCACGACCCGAATCACGCCAGAAATTTTCCGCAATCGGTCTGAGCGTCCAGGAATTAGTTCCCAAAGGCAATCTACGGGTGGATTCAGGCCCTTTGCTGGATGTTTAATGGGTTATAGTTACTCTAACGCCTTCGATCAGCCGATAAAAAACGCGGGCTCGCCTGCCTGGTTGGCAAAATGCGACATCAATTGTCGCGAAATTGCTACAGGTTGGGTGCCTGATCGCATTGACCTTGCATTCGTAAGTTCATTGCCAGTAGATACTTAGCGGTTGATTCGACAAATCAGCGACGTGTTCGGTACATCGCTTGCGGCGAACCTTATCACAGCAAAAGGCTCTCCTAATCAGAGAGCCTGAAACAAAGCGAAGCGAATTCCGCTTGCTCACTCGTCAGATCAACCAAATTTGCAACGGATTGCCCAACGGAGGAGACTCCGAATGCCCGCTTTTAGCAACCATCCAGCACCCGCCAGGCCCCGCTTGGAAGGTGATCATTGGACTGAGTTAACGGCCACGCTTTCGAACGAATCGACTGAGATTCTGGGCAGCTGGATCGATAATGAATTGGCCAAGATGCAACGGAAACTGGACTCCTTTGTCTCTCCAAACTCGCTGCACAAAAGTTTGAGCCGGAGCAGGTGAGGAACCTGTAGTGGGATTCGTGGTCCGCACCGATCCGACTCGGAGAGTCGGACGACAATGTGTCGACTAGTGGTACTTCAAGTCAGTTTTTGTGTGCCGCGAAAAGGGGTCACCTTCGGGCCGCTGGCGGCTATTGGGGTCTGACCCGGGTCTGACCCCTTTTCGCTCGTTACCCACAAGTTCAATGTGGAAGCACCACTAATTCTCCGAATTCGTAAGAATCGATCTTCTCCTCTGCTCGAAAACCTCCGGAAGTCGTGCGACTTCCGCTCTCTGAAACCGGGTTACAATCCTCGCTGACCTCTTCTCCAGAATGGTTTAGCGATGATCCGAGTTAGCTTGAGTTTGGTTGCGATCTCGTTTTTTCTTTTCTCCAACGCTCTGGCGCAAGGGATCATTCAGTCAATCCCTGCCGCGCCGGAAACGGACTGGAGCAAGCCCGCGTTTTGGGAAACGATGGACGGCCGGCCCGTTGAACAAAGCTGGGAGTTTCAAGATGGGGAGATCCGCCTGGTCAAACCGCGGGGCGGTCGCGGTAGTTTGCTGAGCGGTCCGTTGCCACCGCACTTCCAGCTTTCTTGGCGCTGGAAGATCAATGCCAAAACGAATTCCGGACTTAAATATCGCGTCCGCCAATTCTCCGGTCGCTGGCTGGGACTGGAATATCAGATCATCGACTATTCATCCAGTAGCTCCCGGCAGGCAAGCACCGGCGGCACCGCGGCGATCTACGATCTGGTCGCACCGATTGCAGACAAGCCACTGAATCCACCTGGCCAGTGGAATCATTCACGAGTGGTCGCAATCGGTGATCGCGTCGAGCATTATCTGAACGACACCTTGGTTGCCAAAGTATCGACCCGTGGGCCAGCGTGGGATGCCAAGATTGCAATCAGCAAATTCTGGGGCGCCGATCGATTCGGCCAACCGGCCGACGGTGACCGCGTGATGCTGACCGATCATGGTGGCAAGATCGTGTTCAAGGACTTTGAGTTTCAGCCGCGTGAGCCGCCGCCGGAAACCTCGCCGGTCGCTTCACTTCCGTTCCTGGGCAACGCCCTGCGAAACAGTTGGGCGGATCAGAACTCGATCGTGATCTGGACACGTACGACCGCTCGACCGGAAATGGTCGTTGACGGTCCGCAGTTCGTGTCGCCGGACAAAAGCCAAGTAAAAGAGTTGTTGAAAACCAACGACGAGGCAAAGCTGTTGGCCGCACAACTTCCCCCCGGCGCGGAGCTCAACGAGATGTCAGGGGCATGCCCCGGCGCGGCGGGCGAAGTCCGGCTGACTTACTTTCCGGCCATGGGCCGCCAGCAAATGAAGTCGACGCCGTGGCAAACGACTTCTGCCGAACACGACTTCACAATGCAGTGGAAGCTGGACGGGCTGGCTGCCGGAAAAGAGTACGCAGCTGTCATCGAAGCGCGTCCGCCTGGTGGCGGCGAAGTCACGGCGGTCGTTCGTGGTGCTTTCAAAACCGCGCCCGATGCAGCGAAATCAGCCAAAGTCAAATTCTGCATAACGACCTGCCATGATTATCTTCGTCGTGATGATGGACGCAGTGGACACAAGATCTATCCGGCGCTCAGCAAGCTTGCCCCCGACTTCATCGTGCACGCGGGCGACATCGAGTATTACGACAAACCGGAACCGTGGGCCTGGACTCGGGACCTGATGCGATTTAAGTGGGCAAGGATTTTTTCGCTCCCCAGCAATCGAGACTTCTACAGTCGCACAAGCAGTTATTTTTTGAAAGACGACCATGACACGTTGAAGAACGATTGCTGGGCCGGGCAAACCTATGGTGCGGTCACGTTTGCCGAGGGTGTCAAATTATTCAATGAAGAACAATTCCCCTCACACCCCACGCGATACAAAACCGTTTCCTGGGGAAAGGATCTGCAAGTCTGGTTGCTGGAGGGACGCGACTATCGCAGCCCCAATGACATGCCCGATGGACCGCAGAAAACGATTCTGGGTGGCGAACAAAAAGCCTGGTTGTTGCGGACGCTGCGCGAATCCAAGGCGACTTTCAAGTTGGTTTTCAGTCCCACGCCGATCGTTGGTCCTGATCGGGCCAACAAGAAAGACAATCACGCCAACGCGGTGTTTGAGCATGAAGGCCGGGAGCTGCGTGATGCTTTTTCTCAGTTCGGAAACGTGATTGTGTTGTGCGGTGACCGGCATTGGCAATACGCTTCGGTGGATCCAGACACGCGACTCTGGGAATTCGGTTGCGGTCCCGGCAGCGAGAAGCATCAGTTGGGCTGGAAGCAAGGGGATCAAAGGCCGCAGCACGCATTCCTGCGCGTCGCCGGCGGCTTTCTGTCGGGAGAAGTCGGCAAAGATAAACAGGGATCTCCCACGCTGACGGTCCGCCATCACGAAGTAACCGGTAAACCTGTCAGCAAGTTTGAGTTTCCGGCCGCTTTTGAAGACTGAAAACAACGGAGTATTCAAAGTCGTCGTTTGCTCCGCGGGCGAACGTTCCCTTACGATTCGTTTGCGGAGAGGCTGTGAATTTATTGTCGTGCGACGCTCCGCGTCGGAACGGATAAACAAAACTTTCGTTCGCGGAGGGAAGAATCATTGCGGAACATCAACATCGGCCGCCTTCTCTGCGGTAAAGACCTGAAGTTGAGCG
>JBFJVZ010000087.1:0-20201 GCA_041623895.1 Pirellulaceae bacterium
GTATGGTTGTGATGAACGAACACGTCGATGCCTCCAACTACCGTGACTCCAGAGAAAAACCAGGCTCAAATTACTTCCTAAGCCGGACACTCTCCTTGTCCTGGCGCCATGTTGCCAGGACAAGTCCTGGCCTACGAGATATTTGAAAATGCACTAGAATGAGCGGAAAGCTGGCATCTTTCGTCGGTTTTTTACTCCTTTTGTCCGGATCCGTCATGTCACGGTTGGTCTTAACCGCCAGATTTTGCTTGTTCGTTGGCGTACTGATCTCGCTGAGCAATGCGTCTGCGTTGGCTGTGGAGACGATCGAGTTTCGCGAGCCGAAATCGGGCAATTTGATGGTCAAGGGAGAGATCTTGGTTGAAGCCCAGGATGGTGGTGTCATGTTGCTGGCCGACGACGGACGAATCTGGACGATTCAACCAGATCAAATCATCAAGCGAGAAACAGATGCTTCCGCACTGGAGCCGATCGATGCGGACGCCTTGGAACAACGACTGCTGAACGAATCGCCAGCTGATTTCAGCGTTTATCGGACAAGTCACTACTTGATCCTGCACAACACCAACGAAGCCTATGTTCGCAAAGTTGGTTCATTGTTCGAGCAACTCTATCGCGGGTTCTTCACCTATTGGAAGAACCAACGTTGGGATTTGCCGAAGCCCCGTTTTCCGCTAGTCGCCCTGGTTCTGAAAGACCGCAGTAGTTTTCTCGCACACGGTGTTGCCGAAGTCGGCGAGACCGCGAGATCGGTGATCGGCTATTACCATTTGGCCAGCAACCGCATGACGACATTCAATGTTCCGAATTTGGAGCGAAACATCGCCACGATCATTCACGAGGCGACGCATCAGCTGGCATACAATTGCGGGCTACAAAAACGGTTCGCTGATAATCCCATGTGGGTCAGCGAGGGCTTGGCGACTTTCTTTGAATCACCCGACTTCAATAATCCGCGGGGCTGGCGAAGCATTGGTCGTGTGAATCAAGTGAATTTAGAACGATGGCGGAGGTACCTACCCAATCGCCCAGCAGAATCGCTAATGACATTGCTGGCCGACGACACGCGGTTCCGAAATGGTGCGACCGCAACCAATGCGTATGCAGAATGCTGGGCGATGACCTATTTCCTGCTGAAAACACGACGCAAGGAGTACGTTGACTACCTGCGACTGCTCAGTGAGGGCAAGCCGCTGGTGGAAAGAACGCAACGCGAACGGATTCAAATGTTCGAGCAAGCTTTCGATACCACGCTGTCAGATCTGGATCAGGCACTGGTGGCCTACATGCAACGCGTCAGGTAACGCGTGGCGTGGGGAGGTCCGCGCGCTGATTTCGGCAGCGCGAAGCTGCTGGCGAGCCAATTCCGGCTCCGCAGGAGCGTCGCCCTCCCAGCAAGCGTCGCCCTCCCAGCAAGCGTCGCCCTCCCAGCAAGCGTCGCCCTCCCAGCAAGCGTCGCCCTCCCAGCAAGCGTCGCCCTCCCAGCAAGGGTCGCCTTCCCGTCCAGAGATGCCTGCCCAAAGCTAGCGATCGGCGTAAACCATCGTGCTTTCTTCTTTGGTCACCGGGACCGTTGATTGATCACTCAGCACGACCGTCTTGATCAGGTGTGTGCCGGGTGCCACGCCTTTGGCTTTGACGCGGTACACGACATCGCCTCCGGCGGCAAGTTCTGCACGCGGGGCAAATGCCACCAGGCCGCGACCGTTGGTCTCAGCATCCGCATCGCTGCTGACAAGTTCGATTCCCTGCGGCAGTTGCAACTGAACCCGCACGTTGCTGTCGTTTCTTGACCCACTGTTGGACAGGCGGATTTCGTACATGGTCTCCCCGCCGATTTCGATGGGATCGGAGGAGTCGGTGATTTGGAAGGTCAATTCGGCGCGAGAGTCAATGTTGACGGTGCGTTCGTTTTTGGCGACCACGCCCAAATCTGCTCGAGCTTCCAAGCGGATCGCCCGTTCCCCGTCGCTGACTGGCAGAATCGTCAAGGGTACTTTGCCTTGTTCGGTGGGTGGCAGATTCGCCAATGACCAGAACACGGCGTGTCGCGAAGGATCATATTGACCCTCGAAGTCCGTGCTCACGAACGTGAATCCGCGATCCAGATAGGCTGCGATTTCGACGTTCGTCGCGTCGGCGGTTCCGGAATTCGCAATGTCCAATTGGTACGTCACCTGGCGTTCCAGGAATCCACGGGAGGGGCCCTGCAAGGCGACCTGCAGCTGCGGCGCGACGACTTCGATGGCCACCGTGTGAGTCGCTTCCAGCCCGTCGTCGCCGGTAAGCCGGATTGTGTTTTGCACGATGCCCGGGGCTACAGCGCGAAGTCGCAAAACTTGACGTCGCGTTTCGCCCGGCTTCAGCGAGCCAATGGCATTGTCAAGCTGCCGACCTTTGGGGTGCTCCAACCCTTCGGGCACATCTTCTTGAATGATGACGCCTGTCGCTGCTCCGGTACCGGGATTGGAAAACTCGAGGTCGATTTCCAGTTGTTGTCCGATCAATACTTTTTCGTTCGCACGCTGCACGATTTTCAATTCTGGACGCGTGCTCATCGTTCGAACCGAAGCAGCGGCTTCAAACGTGACGCGCGCAACACTACCCAATTCGCCTTCTTCCATCGGCACCAAACGCAGTGTTACGGTTCGCTCGTCGCCTGCTTTCATGGAACCGAGCTGCCACACCAGCACGTCACCTTGTTGGACCGGCGACGGCGATGCGTCGACCAGCTGCATTCCCGCTGGCACGCGATCGGTGACACGCACGTCCAGCGCTTCGACCGGCCCGACATTTTGTACATGAATGATAAATTGCGCCGGCTTACCGACCTTAACTTCGGCGGGCGCACGTTTATGAATCACAATGCTGGGCGATTGAACACCTTCGAATCGGCGGTCACCCGGCGAAGCCATCGTTGCTGATGGATCAACATTAAGCTCGGCCGCGGACGAGGGTTGCTGGAATGTGTTGGGCTGATATCCCGGTGAGCGAATCATGTTTCCGTCGGGCAGCGAAGCGATTCGAGCATAGGAACCACCGGGCAGCGGCGGCGCGACCGGTTGAGCGGAAGAGGGCGATGCAGTTGGCGGCCCATAGTTCGCCGCTGGCTGATTAAAGCTTGAATCGGGAAAGGAGTTGCCCGTTCGCAACTCGCCACGTCCCTGAGAATTCAGCTGCCCTGTGCCGGCCTCTGCCACGAGCCCCTGCGGTGCGGAACCCTGCGGTGCAAATCCCGGCGCTGCAAAACCTTGCGGTGCAAATCCTTGATTGCCGATTTGAAGTTCAGCACCTCCCCCCGTCATCGGATCATCGGGATTCACGATGCGAATTCCCGGCGGGTTTGAGTTTGGCGATGATTCTGGAACCACCATCGCGTTGCCGCTGGGCAGTTGGGCGTGCGGAAGCTGACCCGACGTAACGTCCAGGCCTTGTGTCGCTGCGTCGTTGGCTTGCAATTCCGCGGGCTGCCCCGGCAGCGAGATGGCACGAAGCATTGGCGCAGCTTCGCTAGTGATTGGTTGAGCGTGTTGTCCAGCACCACCATCGTGTGCGGCAACCATTTCCGCCGCATCCTCGTATCCGCCTCGTAATCCGTTGCCTGCACCCCCGCGGAGGATATTGCCGGGTTGTTCGTCGTTGGGAACCTGGTTCATCGCAGCATCTGTTGGGCCTGCTTCTGTGGCCACAACGGACGGCAGCCCAATCGTGATCGCCGGCGCGGTGGGCAGCGGTGCCGTCTCGTCGCTGGGCAGTGACATGCTGACGGCAGGGCCGGTTTCCTCTGGTTGCGTCTTCGTCGGGTTGGGCAGTTCCAGCGAGTCTTGGGAGGTTACTTCCGCGACGGAAATCTCCGCAGCTGGTTCGCGAAATGTCGGCAGTTCGCCATCGGGAATCTGCAACGTGGGCAATCCGACGTCCAAGGATGCAGGCGAATTCTCGGTTGCCGGTTCCGTGTGCTGCACCAACTGCACGCCTCCGTCGGACCCCGGGAAAGGATTGCTTGCTACCGTCGCTTTGGACGGCGTTGACAGCCAGGAGTCATCGCTGATGCCGGCAATGGGCGGCGGCGGCTGATGCACATCCGTGTCAGGGACTGCCCAAGATGAATCGGAGTCGTTTTGACGGTTTTTTGTTGCCTGGCCAGCCATGATGGCTCCCAGCAAAATCGTCACGGCACCAAAAGCAAGACGTACGCCAAATGGTTTCATGGGTCGCATTCCAATTGCAAACAAAGCGGGGTCTATCCGTTACCCTTGGTCCTTCGTTAGCAAATCCTCAAAGTCGAGGTGAAGAGCAGTCTGACAACTCTTTTTGCCAGCATGCCCCTTGCTGCTGGGACTGGAATTGCAGTTTTGATAGCTGATCGATCAAGGCAATTTGGTCGCTGTCAACCGCTGTCTCCACTGACATGATCCGTTTGGCGGCCAAAGATTGCAGCACCGCACCAAGTAAATAATGCTCCTGTGGCGATAAAACTTTTGATTTCTCAGAATCCGAGAGATCAACAATCGCGTGGCTGCTCTTCATGACTTGCGCTTCAGGGTCGCTGAACCAGATTTCGATTGTTGCCAATTCGTCTGTCGAGCGACGATCCACCAGAGTTTGGCGTTCGATATCAAAGTGTGACAATGCTGATGCACGACGTGAATCTGAGACGACGACACTGCTGCGCACGATTCCCGTTGATCGGCTGAGGTGCAACGCCTGGCGGCTGACCGGCATCCGAAACGAACTGGTGGAGACAACCAATTGCTGAACCGTCGACTTCCTCCGGTAGCCATGCGATTCCAGCAGCGAGATGGTTGCCAGGTCTTCATCGTGAATTCCGATACCGTGGCCGATTGGCGGCAGTCCCGCATATCCGAACAACTGATCTCGGACGGTTCCCACAAAGATTTGCGTGCGTCCACTGCCCGCAATCGCCGACTCGGCAGCTTGCAGCAACGGGTCTGACAAATCCGCTGCGGAATCAGAAAAACAAAAGGCGCTGATCAAAGCAGCTTGGCCGTCCAGCGGATCGGGAAACACGTGACACCAGGCTTGAACGGATTCACCCTGCTGGGCCACCAGCAAGGTCGATTCGGGAAAGAACGTCCGCGACAGGACGGCTTGCTCGATAATCGCTACGCTTACCTCGGGCGGCGGACCAGATCTGGACCAGTGAGCGATCCAGACGTCAACCAGAGCTGGCAAATCTGCGTTTCGAAACTCGCGAATGTTGCTCATCGAAACCTTTGACGGGCATTGATGGGGGAGTCATTTGGCGGGGATTCATTCGGTGGGGATTCGCTGGGCGCCGGAGACCAAACCAGTGGCATCATGCCACACCGATCGTCCGTGATGAACCCGTCCAAGTAGAATCCAATGGTTGTTTCCCACTAACCCTGATCGCCAATGAGCCGTTCAGCGATACTTTCCGCGAAACTCCCCAACGACCGGCGGGTCCGACAGGGTGGGTATTTATTTCTGCTGTCGCTGCTGATGTTCTTTCTGGGCAGCATCATTTTGTTTTTGCTGTACGCCTACTGGCGGCGCGACGATCCGCTGCGTCAGTTGCCGCTGCCCAAGTCGCTGTTGGTCAGCACGATGTGCTTGTTGCTGATTAGCGTGCTGGTTCATTTCGCGACGCGATCGATTCGCCGGGAAAAGCGGGCGTTGACGATGATCTTGTTGGGCATCAGCACGTTTTCTGCCGTGATTTTTTTGGCAGTGCAGCTGTGGTCGATGAACCAGATGGCGGTCGGCTTCCAGGCACTGAGCGAACAACTCAACGGGCCCGTGATCGAGCGAGGGATGGGAAAGGGCGTGTTGGGAATGGTGATCGTGTTGGCGTTCCTACACGGATTGCACGTCGCTGGAGGCGTGTTGGCACTGGGGATCGTATCGGTCAGATCGATGCAAGGACGTTACGACCACGAGCGTCCTTGGCCCGTCGACTTCGCCGCCCAGTACTGGCACTTTCTGGATCTCGTTTGGCTGTGCATGTTAGCAGCCTTCTGGTTTTCCAGCGGCGGATTCGCACTCTAGCGGTAACGGACCTTCATTCTGGCGTCCCGGCGCCTCGTGCCGGAATTTAAGGTAAATTACCGATTCCTCCACGAGCGTTACACGGGGCTCGTTGTCGGCTCGTATGGAATGTCTTCGATCAGTTCCATCGGCAACGGTGCGACACGCAAGCCAGCATCCTTGAAAATTCCATCGATCGCTTCTTGTGCCTTCTGAACCGTGCTCTCGCGAGTTTGACCTTTGTATTGCGTCGACGAGGCGGAAGGACTGACGGGGCCGTCAAAGCTGATCTCTTTGAGATGACTGATGACCGAGACGTGATTCAGCAGCCCTTCCTTTGCGGGCAAAACTCGATCCGCCGTTGTCGCTTTGGTGATGTCCGTATCGGCGGGCAATGCGCCGAGTCGCACGGCGACAATCCGATCCACAGTCAACTCGCTCAACTGATCCATCGCGCCGTCACCGACCACCCAGTCCCAAGTATCCAGATAGATACCGGCCCCGGGCACCGACGTTACCAAGGCCAGGAAGCCTTCGACATTACGCGTGAAGGGGAATTCTTTGCCTTCACCAAGTTCTTTGCCGGCCTGAAAACCCACACCCAGGCGAATTCCCTTGTCGGTCAGGACTTCTGTGATTTGCGACAAACGCGTTTTTTGAATTTCAAAATACTCGTGGTACGGCAAACGGTCAGTCGCGGGCGGTAGAAAGATATACGCGCGAGAGGCGCCAAGTTTTCCAGCGAACTCAGCTAGCGGATGAAGTGAGCCAAGGTCGCTCGTGAACACGTCGTCGTCGGCATCCAAGTCGAGGTCCAACTCAAAACCGCCGATCAACAGTTCCGTTGCCCGCAAGTACTTCGCAGCTTCATCAACGCTGCTGCGTTGCGAACGTCGAAACATATCCCCCATGTCGACGTCCAAACCGCGAAAGCCGTAAGTCAAAGCAAGTTCAATTAATTCGCTTTGACGACCGTTGATTCCCAGAGAATCGGGCGAAAAGTTCTTGAGCATGAGGTGTACCTGAGGATATCCGTTGAAACTTGAGTTTTGGTATGCGAAGGGCCCTGTTTCCAAGTCCAAGAGTATCGCAGAATCAACCGATTCAGGCCAAGGGGCTTATTTGCCGCGCGAAGGCGTCCACAGGAAGCCGGCAAACTCCGTGTTCCCAAGATCAAAAACGCTTGTGTTTTTGCCGATCAGAAGCGGACGTCACCCGCCGTCTGCATGCCACGTTGATTTTTTTGACAAGCCCGGAGGGAGACGTGACAAACGGGAGCAATCCGATGTCGCCACCAATTTCCCAGCCTAAATCGCCGACCAGCCCTTCCGGCCAGGCGACGGTGGTGTTCTTGGGCACCGGGACCAGCGTTGGCGTCCCGGCTCTGGGTTGCAAGTGCGACGTCTGCAAGAGCGCCGATCCCAAAAACAACCGTACCCGATCGGCTGTGTTGTTCCAGTTAGCAAACGGAAACCTGCTGGTCGATACACCGCCCGATCTGAGGCAGCAGCTGCTTCGCGAACACATTGATCTTGTTCATGGGGTGCTGTTCACGCACGAGCACGCCGACCACATCTTTGGCCTCGATGATTTGCGGCTGTTTCCCTTTCGGCTCGGCGCGCCGGTGCCGCTGTATTGTCAAAGCAAAGTAGAAGAGCGGATTCGCCGATCGTACGACTACGCATTTTGCGATCGCGAACCCACCCACCCGGGTGCAAAGCCGCAACTGGAAATTCACACCATTGATCATCGGCGATTCCAAGTCTTGGGTGCGGAAATCACCCCGATCCCGATGACGCATGGCCCTCATTTTGACGTCTTGGGGTTTCGCGTCGGCGATTTCGCCTACTGTACCGACACCAACGGTATTCCGGACAGTTCGCTGGAATTGCTGCAGGGATTGCAGACTTTTGTGATTGGCGCGCTTCGCTTTAAGCCGCATCCGACACATTTTAATCTCGACGAGGCAATTGAGGTTGCCCGGCGATTGAAACCAAAGCGGACGCTGCTGACCCATCTATCGCACGATTTGGATCACGGCCCGGTCAGTGAGTCACTACCGGAGGGGATTGAATTGGCATTCGATGGCCTGCGGGTGCCGCTGCGGCTGTCGCCGTAACACGGCTTCGCTGATTCTGGTTACCTTAGGGCCAAGTTCGGCTACGTGAATTGGTCATTTCCATCGGTAACTTCATGAAACCATCCTCTTCACCGACGTCACCCGAGCGGCAATACAACGTCCGCTTGGGTTTGATTCTGTTCACGATTTATCTCGCGCTTTATCTCGGCTTTGTTCTGATCAACGCCCTCAACGCCCAATTGATGGAAACGATTGTCTTGGCGGGTCTGAACTTGGCGATCGTATACGGCATGGCGTTGATTGTGATTGCATTGGTTTTGGCTCTGATTTACGGGACGATGTGTAAGCCCGAACCAATCGAGCCGACGGCAGCGGAGGCGACTGACCAGGAGGAATCCACTTGATTTACGAAGCATCCTGGACCGCTGTCATTGTCTTCATGCTGTTCGTGATCGGCACGGTCGCACTTAGTTTCTTTCTTGGCCGGAAAGCCAAGTCATCGGCCGGCTACTTTGCGGCGCATGGCCAGATCCCCTGGGCGGTCAACGGTGTCGCTTTTGCGGGCGACTATTTGTCGGCGGCTTCATTCCTTGGCATTTGCGGAATGATCGCCTCGTACGGATACGACGGATTTCTGTATTCGATTGGTTTTTTAGCAGGCTGGATCGTCGCTTTATTTGTGATTGCCGAGCCCATGAAACGGCTCGGTCGGTTTACATTTGCCGACGCGTTGGACGCAAAATTCAATTCACGAGGCATCAAGGCGGCCGCCGGCATCAGCACATTGATCGTCAGCGTCTTTTATCTGATCCCGCAAATGGTTGGTGCTGGTTCGTTGATCACCCCGCTGCTGGGCTTTCCGCATTGGGTCGGCGTTGTCTTGGTGGGGATCGTGGTGATCACGATCGTGGTGACTGCCGGCATGGTGTCCACAACGTGGGTGCAGTTTCTGAAAGGTTCGCTGCTGGTCATCTTTAGCGCCGTTTTGGTCGTCATGGTGTTGGCCCGCGGATTCACAACCGGTAGCGACCCCTTCCAGACGATCGGGCCGATCGCCGCAGCTGACTTGAGTGCCGCTGAAATTGATGGTCGCGCCGTGATCAGGGCCGACGACGGCTGGCAGGAACATCCGGAGTTTGTCCGCCTGGCCGCCAAAGACGGTGTCGGGTTTGACATCTTCCACGTTGAATCCACCGCTGATTCTGATCAAAAACTTTTGCGACAGGCGCAAGCGATCACGACGCGAGGGGGCGAAGAATTCATCGACGGTGCACCAAAAGGCAAAGCTGCCGACGAGAAACAACTTCAGCCCGCCGGCTACCTTTCGGAGCTGCCGGAGGGCAAGAGCGAGACGGGAGCTCTGGGCCCAATATCGTTCCTGACAACGCTTAGAGACAGCAAAGTGATGCTGTGGCGGAACACGAAAATTGCCCATCCCAGTGCTGCTACCACCACGGTCTACTTTCAGAAAGAAACAGAAGGTCCAGCCGTGCTTCGACCGGGTGAGCATCCCAAGTTTGCCGGCATTCGCAGCGAAGAATCGATGGGCTCGTTGAACTTTCTGTCATTGATGCTGGCGCTATTCTGTGGGACGGCGTCGTTGCCTCACATCTTGATTCGCTATTACACCGTCAAAGATGGCGCCGCGGCGCGGAAGAGTACGATTGTCGGGATTGCCAGTATCGGATTCTTTTACGTGTTGACGCTGTACCTGGGATTGGGTGCGATGACCAGCGGTGCGCTTGACTTGACGGACTCCAACATGTCGGCCCCGCTATTGGCTCGCAGCATCAGCGATCTGCTGTTTGCGATTATTTCGGCGATCGCATTCACCACCGTCCTGGGCACGGTCAGCGGACTGATCTTGGCCAGCAGCGGCGCGGTGGCTCACGACTTGTTGGACGGAGTGTTCGGAGTCGAACTAAACGAGTCGTCTCAAGTTCGCGTTGCCAAAATCGCTGCGATAGTCGTCGGCGGCATTGCCATCGTGCTGGGGATCCTGTTCAAAGAATTGAATGTCGGTTATCTGGTGGGTTGGGCCTTCAATGTTGCTGCCAGCGCCAACCTGCCCGCTCTGTTGATGCTGTTGTTTTGGAAGCGGACGACCAAAGAAGGAATCATCTGGAGCGTGGTTGTCGGATTGTTTAGCTCGTTGGGTTGGATTTTGCTTTCGGCCGACACCTACAAGAGTGTTTATGGCTTGGATCCGGCAGATGCACTCGCGCCTTTCAGCCAGCCCGGGATCGTGACGATTCCGCTGGCGTTCTTAACATTGATCGTGGTCTCGTTGATGACACGGCCAGAAACCGCGTCCGACGAATCGTGAGGACGTCTTAGCTGGGGGCGCACTTTTAACGTAGCTGGCCAGACTTCAGTGAATCGCCGAATGACCCGAATTCTGGCGAATCCGGCTACCCGAAAATCTAACTCGAGCACTAGCTGCCCAACGCAAAGGGAAACAGCAGGAACAGGGTCACGATCACCATGAACAACGGAAAAATGTATCGCTTCTGCTCGCGGCGAATGCAAAAGCCAAGCAAGAATGCCACGACGCCGATGGCAGCCAGCAAGACTAAGATGGGCAGGTCGATCGGCTGATCAGACGGAGACGACGGTATGAATCTGTCCAGCAACGCGACCGCCGGAAACAGACACCAGAACGCCGCACCCGTGCAAATGACTGTGCCGGCGATCCGTCTGAATTTTGTCCTGGCAAGCGGATCGGGCGGTTGGCTGCGACGATTCAGGGCCGGCGTTCGATAAGGATTCAATTCCGACTCGCTCATGGCAAGCTGTCCTCCACACACAGAATCCTAAATCATATCCCGATTCACTACGGCCAAACTCATGAAATTGATCGCCTTCCCAGCCTCTGACGCCTGAATAAATTTTTCGCACTCAAATCGTGGTTGGCCGTTCGCGACTCGGCTCGTCCATCACTCCGCTGCAACCCGCAACATTTTCAGCGACTTTTCTGCCGCATCGATCTCGAATTTGAAATTTCCCAGAAAGCTCATCCCCAGCAGCGGTTCGGCGCCCACGGCCGCAGGATCAAGTATTGCCGCGTCGACATTTTCGGCCTCGAATTCGCCAACGCGGACCCGCTGCAGGGTGACCAGTCTACCCGGAATCGAGCGGCCATCGGCCATCATCAAACGCAGTTCCCGTGCCTCCAAGGGGACTTTGATCCCCAGCTGCGCTGCGGTGTTGGAGGGCAAGCTGATCAAGGTTGCTCCGCTGTCAACGACCATTCGCGCCGTCTTATTCCCGACAACGACGTCGACGTACAGCGAACCTGAGCGAACGTCTAACGGAATCGACTCGCTAAAGATCTCCTGCTCTATCTTTTCAATCCGTTTATCCAGGGTGGCCAAGACGTCGTTTGCCGTGACCTCGGCCGGCGTCTCGAAATTCTGATGCATCACTTTCAAGGCAATTTTTGCGTTCGCATCGCTTAGCGCAGCGTCGAGTTCCCGCTTGGCGGTATTGAAGTCGCGGCGGATTGCCAGCACTGTTTCGGCGTAACCTGATTCGGCCTCATTCAGCTGCACTCGCTTTTCAGCCGCATCGGACTTTGCTTGTTGTTCTTGGTCGGCCAGGGCGCGCATTTTTGTCCGCGTGGCTTCGATCAAACCGACGATTCGGTTATTCGCAGCCGTGTCGCGACCGGCAACGCGGGCCAATTGAAGATTCAACTCGCCCTGCTGAAGATCCAGTCGCTTCACTTCTGCTCGGATCGCCATCGCTCGATCACTGGCCGCTTTCCATTCCTGGTGAATCAGTCGAAGCTCGCGTTTTTGTCGAGCAAGCGCGGTGATGGCTCGAGCCACTTCCGCGGTGCCCGTGCTGCGAATCGTTTTCCCGCTCCGTGCAAGCCCGATATCTTGTAGAATCTTGTCAGCCTTGGCGACGACATCGGGGCCGAATTTGCCCGATGTTTGCTGTGCTTGGCCTCCTGTTTGCTGTTGTCCATTGTCGCCCTGCCCGTTTGTGTCGCAGCACAACAGGATGGTGGCAAGGATGGTCGGAATGATCCGTAAATGAGGATTCAACATGCTGAGCAATCTGTTGTTGCAAGGTAATGATCGTAGTCTAACCACCGCGGCACATCGGCCGCGGTTTTCTCGTTGGACCATCTGGATGATTCTGGTCTTTTTGACGCTTTTCACCCAAGAATGTCTCGCAAAAACTCCGTTGACGACGCTGCGACGCCAGACCCGTGAGCTGTTGCGGCAGGCGGCCATCACACCTCAGGGCCATCAAAAAGATGATGCGGTCGCGGCACTTTGCGATCTGTACGTGCTGATCAGGCAGGATGCCCGCTACACCGAAAGCGAAATGCTGCAGCAGGATGCCGCAAAAATTCGGCGTCGCCTGCTGACAATCTCCACACGTCGCGAAGCTCAACTGAAAAGGGCGGAAATTCCCAAGTCCGCAAGCCTGTCCAGCGATGTCGATGCCGCGATCCGGGAAGCGCTCGAATCTGAGGATCCAGGGAAGTTGGGCAAACTTGCCTTCCAGGGCGGGCAGGCGGCTGGTGGTTTCGATAACGGCTGGCAGCTTGTAGAGTTAATTCAGCGGATCGTCGAGCCTGACTTTTGGGATGCTCAGGGCGGCCCAGGCACGATCCGATATTTTGCGCTGCGACGAGTCTTGGTCGTGCGAGCCACTAGCGATGTCCACGAGCAAATCCGTGATTTGCTGCTTTCTCTGTGACCTGTTTCCTTGTACACTCTTCGCCACCAGAGGGATATGAACGCAGGGTCATCAAGCCATAAGTCAGTGTTGATGGTTTGCCCAACATGTGGACGCCGTTTCTCTTTGGTTGAAACCGCGACACCGCCGTTCTGCAGTGAGCGGTGTCAGTTGATCGACTTGGGTCGTTGGTTGGATGAAGAGATAGGACTTCCTCATGAGGGAGATCCGGGGGATTCGCCCGTGGAAGAGCGACCAAACTCGGATGATCACTAAAAACGGTGGTCCCGCGACTTGTCCAGCGGCAGGGAACGCAGCGGAACCCGTGACGGATTCGTGGGACGAGTGCCGGAAGTTGGAAATAACCTTGATCATGACGGTAGCCCATTGGTAACCCGAAGCGTGAGAGCGTGAGCGAGGCGACAAATCACGCAATTCCCTCGCTCACGCTTCGGGTTACCAGGTAAACGGCAAATACGAATCCCGCCACTAGACGGGTCCAGCGGCATCGGCTGGCTACCTTTTCAGGAGCGATAACAAGATGGGAATGGTCAAAGAATTCAAGGAATTTGCCCTCAAGGGAAACATGGTCGACATGGCGGTCGGGATCGTGATCGGCGGCGCGTTTGGCACCGTGGTCAAATCGATCGTCGAAGACGTGATCACGCCTCCGTTGGGTTTGCTGACCGAAAAAGTCGACTTCAAGACGATGGGGTGGGTGCTTCGAGAAGCGGACGAAGCCGCCGGAATCACCGAAATCAAAATCGCCTACGGGTCTCTGCTCAACAACCTGATCAGCTGTCTGATCGTCGCCTTTGCCGTATTCTTGATGGTCAAAATCATGAATCGGGTTCGGAAGCAGTTCGAGCAAGAGGCAGCGACTCCGGATCCGACCACCAAGAAGTGTGATGCCTGCAAGATGGAGATCCCCATCGAGGCCACCAAATGCGGCCACTGCACTTCCCCGCTTTAGTCTGCACCTCCCCGGTGTAGACTGCTCGCGTTGCCGATATCTCAGCCTTTACATCGGCTGGCCTTGAGGCGACACTATTACATCAACCATCACCGAAAGCCTTTCCCCCCGCCAGGGAAAGGTTTTCTTTTTTTGTGTCTGAACACAACCGTTTGACACCATCATTGCAGAAAGGGGTCAGAGTCATGCTCGATTCGGTGCCGATGACGCGCGAGGGCTACAACAAGATCAAAGCCGAGATCCATCGACTTGAAAACGAAGTGATGCCGGAGATTACGCAGAAAATCGCGGACGCGCGCGCCGAAGGTGATTTGAAGGAAAACGCTGAGTATCACGCGCAACGCGAAAATCAAGGAAAACTGGCGGCCAAGATCGGCCAACTCAAAGACAAGCTGGTCCGCGCCAGTATCGTTGACGTTTCGCAGTTGCCCAAGGACGAAGTCGTGTTTGGCTGTACCGTGACGGTCGAAGATTTAGCCTATGGCGACGAAGAAGAATTCACGCTGGTGGGTGCTGGCGAGGAGGATTATGACGCCGGAAAAATCTTGGTGACCAGCCCCTTTGGTCAGGGGCTCGTCGGCAAGAAAGTTGGCCAGACAGCGGAGATCGAAGTGCCCGCGGGAACGCAAAAGTTCAAGATCTTGAAGATCGAATTCAAAGACGCTTAGTGCTTTGTCAGAAATAGAAATGGGGCTTCAACACCTTGGGGAAATGGGTCAGACACCAAAAGTGCAAAGCACCCCAACGGGCCGATCCGGCTTTTGGTGTCTGACCCCCTTTTCCCGGCCAACACGAACACGGATCTTGGGATGCTTTGATTCTTGGTCGTGCTGATCCGTGATCTTTCTCTTGCAGCAAAGCAGATGGTCAACGAAGAAAACGCAGATGAGTCGGTGGACGAAGGCCCCGGTTGGATGCCGATCATCTTGGCCGCCACGTTATTGATGGGCATCGTCGGCTTTATCGGCTGCGGCGTGACGACTTGGTTGCTGTTTCAAAAACGCGTTCCGCTGGCTATCCGCACGCTTCGCTCGACGTACATTCCGGAGGTCGAACAAAGTCTGCTGGACCCCGGCGAGAAGAAAGCCGCCGTCGCGCAGCTGGAGGAATTCACCGCGGATTTGGAACGCGGCAAGTACGAGAACTGGCAAGCCGCCGGCGTGATGCAGAGGTTGGTTCGCTTGCCCGTTTTGCAATGGGGTGAATTGTCAGCGATTGAGTCATTTATTGAAAAAGAATTCGGCGATGACGCCGGCCCCGCTATTCGTGACCTGTCGCGACTACGACGTGCCGTGGAACTGGACAAGGCAACGTCGATTGATGTCGAGGATGTGCTCAAGCCGGCTCTGGTGATTGACGATTCGCCGATGGGGCGGCGGCTGAACGAAAAACTGACCCCTGATCTGGCCAAGGACGTTGCTCAACGCGCCAAGTTGGTCGCGGACCGCAGTGATATCCCGGAAAAGGGTTTTCCGGATGTGAAGATCAACGTGATCATTCGGCGGCAAATCGAAGCCGGCCTGAAAGAGGGCAGCATCTGAGTGGGATTGCCCTGATTCCTACACTCTATCGCGCGGCGATCACCTGCCGGGGAAGCTGCGGTCCCGTAGATTCCGGCGATCGTCGACAGACGGGGATCTCCGACGTACAAAGGGGCATTCACTTTTAAAAGGAAGAGAAACTTGGCAACTCGAAAGGTAGTCATTGTCGGTGCCGGGCCAGGAGGGCTTGCCGCTGCCATGCAACTAGCTTACGCCGGCTGTGACGTGACGGTCATTGAACGTCGAGACCGTGTCGGCGGTCGCACTTCCGCGATTGAGATTGACCAATTTCGCTTCGATTGCGGGCCAACGTTTTTTCTGTACCCAAGGGTGCTAAGCGAAATCTTTCGCTCGGTCGGTCGCGAGTTGATGGACGATGTTCCGATGACGCGATTGGATCCCCAGTATCGATTGACTTTCGGTGCCGGTGGAACACTCGATTGCACTCCCGACCTGGAGGCGATGGACCGGCAGATCGCGCAATTTGCTCCGCGTGATGTGGGAGCGCTGCGTCGCTACATGGACGACAATCGTGTCAAGCTTGAGAAGTTTCGCCCGATTCTGGAATCTCCGTTCAACTCTGCGTTTGATTTGTTGCGACCGGCTGTGATTTCAGCAGCCAAGCACCTGCATCCTTTCCGTTCGCTGGGCAAGGATCTGCAGCGGTACTTTTCCGATCCCCGTCTGGTGATCGCTTTTGCATTTCAGGCAAAGTACTTGGGCATGTCGCCATTTCAGTGCCCTAGTCTGTTCAGCATTCTTTCATTTCTGGAGTACGAACACGGCGTCTGGCACCCAACGGGCGGTTGCAGTCGCGTCAGCGAGCGAATGGCCGAAATCGCCGCAGACAGCGGTGTCAAATTCCGTCTGGGTGAAGCGGTCAAGGCGGTCAAGATGTCAGGTCAAAAACTGACCGCACTGGAAACCGACCGGGGAACTTACGAAGCGGACGCGTTTGTGGTGAATGCCGATTTCGCCAACTGGATCACGCGGACCGTGCCAAATGAAAATCGCAAGCGTTGGAGCGATCAGTCGATCGCAAAGAAGCGTTTTTCCTGCAGCACGTTCATGTTGTATTTGGGCATCGAAGGGAGTTACCAGGAGTTGCCCCATCACAACATCCATATCAGTGAGGACTACGAGAAGAACTTACGCGAAATCGAGCTAACACATACGCTCAGCAACGACCCGTCTTTCTATCTCCAGAACGCCAGCGTGACCGATGCCACGCTCGCGCCCGCCGGACACAGTGCCTTGTACGTCTTAGTCCCCGTCACTCATCAGCATCCCAATGTCGACTGGTCAAAGGCAACTGATCCATTCCGCGAACTTACATTGGACAAACTTTCGGCAATCGGGCTGACCGATATCCGAGATCGGATTCGCGTCGAACACCGAATTACACCGGATGACTGGGAAAAGAAGTATGCGATTTACAAGGGCGCAACATTCAATTTGGCTCACAATTTAGGCCAGATGCTTCATCTTCGGCCCCGCAATCGGTTTGAGGAAATCGACGGACTTTATCTCGTTGGTGGCGGAACGCATCCAGGCAGCGGCTTGCCCGTGATCTACGAATCGAGTCGGATTACCAGTCGACTGTTGTTGAGTGACTTGGGTGTTAGCGCGTCGTTCATTGATGAGTGCGCAGGAGGCGAGGAATTACCACAAGCAGCCAGTAGCGAAAAAGTTCGCGATCATCAGGTCGTGCCCGCCTGAGTTTCCAATACCGGAACGCTTTTCCGCGTGTCTAGCCAAATCACAAGGGCTCCGACCAAGGCGATCGTGGTCGCGGTGACCAGCCAGCTTGTTGGCAGATGGCGATCGCTTTGCACTGTGTCGCCAAGAAAATCGAGATCCTTGTGGAAATGGGCGACAAGTTCCAACAGCGCATTGTGCACAAAGTGCATCACCATGCCGGGAATCACGCTGCCGGTGCGATACGCGATCCAGCCCAGCAGCAGGCCCAACAGCGTGGTCGGAATGAATCGCTCGACCAGCAAGGCATTGCCAGTCAGAACGTGAAAAAGCCCAAAAATCAGCGACGTGACGATGATCACACGAGCCGGCGAGAGAACCTTGGAAAGAGATGAGAAAAGAAAGCCGCGAAAACACAACTCTTCGATAATCGCCGGTGTCAAAGCCAGGCAAGCCACCAAGATCAGCGGCGGTGCCTTCGTAAAAGCGTCCAGTTTGCTTAATGTCTCGCGGATTCGTTCTTCGTCCAAGCCACCGATTCCCATCGCGTCAGCAAGCACGAAAGCTTCATGGGCCGCAGCCCAGGCACCCAGACCAAGCAACACCGAGCCAACAATGGCCACCGGTGTGGGGCGTTTCAGTCGATAGGTTGTTCGATAGCGATTGCGGCCAAAGTAAGCCGCGACCAACGGGACCATGCCAAAAGTGGCGATCAAGGCGATGGCATTCAATAACAATTGTGTCGAAATCGATAGTGATTCGCGCGATGCAACAACCACTCGAATCAAAACATTCGAGACCACGAAATAGATGGGCACTAACGTTGCCAGCATCAGCGCCGCCGATTGCACGCTGGGCACATCCGATTCACGAAGCGGCCGCTGGAATAACGAGCCGATCGACTGTTCACTCGTTCGCGTTACCGCATCGCTCCCAAACAACTTCGCAGCGATCGCCAGCGCAGCGCCCGCGTAGCCAACAGTACTGATTACGGCGGCCAAAGCCGAAGCCGAATGGATGTTGCCTGAAAGCACGTCGCGGGCCAACAGCACGATGTTGATCAGGGGGGCAATCGCCATCGGTCCCGATAAATTGACTCCCGGCATCAACGCCAACATGCCTGGTGTCAATGACAGCAGCATCACCGGAATCAGATACGCCTGCGCCTCCTTGAACGACTTGGCAAAACTGGTCAACGACAGCAGGACTGCTGAAAAGAAACCGCTGAACAAGATCAACAAACCCAGGATTTGCAGCACTGCGATCCAGGGGAAGGCTTCGTTGCCGCCGGTCAATAAAGGCAATAATCGTGATGCCCACAGCGTTGCAAACATCGCCAACAGATTCGCCAGTGCCGTCAGCAACGCCACCGTGACCACAGCGACATATTTGGCAAATAGGACGTAAAAGCGGGGAACAGGCGAAGCCATCAGCGATTCCATCGTGCCGCGTTCGCGTTCTCCCGCGGTCAAGTCGATGGCCGGATAGACTGCCCCCGTGATCGTCATCAACACCAGCACCAGCGGAACGATGGTGGCCAGCGCGGAGGCCTGGGGGGCTTCGCCGATATCCTCGACCTGGACTTCCACGGGCGGCAAGTATGTCCGAGCAGTTTGGCCGGCTGCGGACTCGGCATATCCTAACCGCAACCATTGCATCCGCTCGGTCAAGATCCGCTGGCACATCTGGCTGGCGTTGTCACCGGCAAAGGCGATAAACGTCACTTTCGGCGGACTACTCATTTCGACCGTCGCGCCCACATCGATCTTGTTTTCCGACAGTGCTTCTTTGGGCGTTTCTGCTGAAGTGATCACAATCCGAAAGTCAGCCACGCCGCCTTCGGCCGCCTTGACGATCGATTCCGGCGGGTTGCTTCGCGGATCGGTCAACCACGATCGCAACAGCAGCCCTTCTGGTTCCGTTTGCACACCAATCGTGTAGGGCTGATCGATGGCCCCGCCGGTACCCGACGTCAACAAAAATCGGTTCAGCCCCATGCTCAGTAGCGGATACACCAGCAGCGGCATCAACAGCAGCGTCACGATCGTGCGGCGATCGCGAATCGTTTCTTTCAGCTCTTTTTGGCACAGCCGCCAGAGTCGCCCATGTAGTCCGCCACTGCTCATCGCGTGTCAGTTCCTTAACAAGTCGACAAACATGTCAGCGAGATGGTCTCGATGGGTCGACTCACGAAGCTCCGCCATGGTCCCCGAGTGTTCGAGCCGTCCGTTGTGTAATAAACCAAATCGGTCACACAAACGTTCTGCTTCATCCAGACGATGAGTGCAAACGACAACCGCCTTGCCGACGTCTCGCAAATGGTCGATGTATTCAAAAATTGTTTGTACCCCGACAACATCCAAGCCCCGTGTGGGCTCGTCCAGCAACATCACCGGGGGATCGTGAATCAGACCACGAACAAGAGTAACACGCTGACGCTGACCGGTACTGAGTGAACCGGCACGACGATCCAAAATCGCGGTAATCTCCATCAACTTGGCCAATTCGATCACACGCTGCTCGGCAGCCGATGGCTCCACCGCATACAAATCGGCGAAATACAACAGCATTTCGCGGACACTTAGCCAGGGGTAGACGCCATCGCTAGCCGAGACAAAGCCGAGCCGCGATTTGACGCCAATGGGGTCGTTGGCCGTCCGCACGCCATCCACTTCGGCATAGCCACCATCGGGATCCAGCAAACCCAGAATCATTCGCAAGGTTGTTGTCTTGCCGGCCCCGTTGGGTCCCAGTAAACCAAACACTTCACCCGGCGCGACCTGAAAGGACAAATGGTCGACCGCGCGCAGTTCACTGTGCTCGAGCGTAAAGATTTTTGTCAGCGAGTCGACGATCAGCATCAGGTGAGGCGGGAGTATGAGAACAGGCCTTGCCATAGAATAGCGTTCGAAACCCGCTCCTGTCGTTACGCGGTTTGTCCAGGAATTGTTTCCGCCCGGTAAGTGCGACGGAGGGGGGAAGGCACACGGGTGGGCAAGGCTGGGATTGTGAGAATGTTGCCATTGTCGTGTTAAGTAACCGACGATCACCGTCCCGGCACCACGCGGGAGGTTTTTTCTTGCGTTGTGCCGTGCTGTCTCTTCTGAAACTGGCTAGTGCTTTGTCAACTTTTGACTTTAGGGTAGCCGGATTCGCCAGAATTCGGTTCGTTCCAAGATACCCCGAAGTCTGGCGACATCGGCTA
>JBFJVZ010000088.1:0-20082 GCA_041623895.1 Pirellulaceae bacterium
ATCGAACTGCCCGATGACGTGCGTCTTGGCATCTCGCCCGATCACACGTCTGGCCAACGAACGGCCCATCATTTCAGCGAGTTGCAGCACTCGCGAGCAGCCGGCAAGCTCCAGGATGTCGACCGAAGCAACGTCGGCGGCTGAAGCGACAATTGGGACGTCTTCGGAGACTTCACGCGCCGTAAATGCGACGTTTGTATTAATAACGTCGGTGCCGACGGTGGCCACGAGCGCTGCCTTGTCGGTGCGCAGCCGCCGATAGGTTTCCGGATCATCCAGGTCGCCAACGACGACTTTTAAGTCCAGATCATGAAGTCGCAAAGCTTCCGTGACATCCGGAGCGAGTATCACGTACGGATATTTGAACTTTGTCAGTTTCTTGATCAAAGCGGCGTCGACCGGGCCGTAATGAGTCAGGATTACGTGGCCCGCAGTATTGGCGGGCAGCTCACGCGGCGCCCGCGCTGCCTCCTGAGCTTGTATCCACGGCGCATAGAAGAATTGTATGAAGGTAAAGGGCAGTAGAATCAGCATGAACAACGTTCCGCTTAATAACACCACTATCGAAAAGAGCCGGCCCAAGTCCGTGTGAAATGTAATGTCGCCGAACCCCAGAGTGGACATCACGGTCAACGTCCAATAGATCCCCGTGATCCAACTGTAACGGTGACCTTCCCACGCCATCAGGTAATGAAAGATCACGCTGTAGACGAGGATCATCCCGAGCAGAAAGAGCACGAACTGAGCAAGCACCCGCAGGTTGCGGCGGCTGGCACGGTTCCGCATAAAATGCAGGTACAGTGTTGTGAATGATTTCATTGCATCTCCGACCTTGCAATCAGCATTCTACTCGCCGGCGGAAGCAAAGGAACGGAAGCGCGTTAGAAGAAATCCCGATCGATTGCGCCGGGCAGAAGGGATCAGGCAGGAATGGCCGTCAGCGGTCCGAAGCGTGCTTCGCACTATCTTTCCGCCTGACCTGTTGCCCCAGCCCGGATGATTCACGTAGGCCGGACCGAGGTCGCAATCTGCTGCCGGAACGGCGTAACTGTTATTTGCAGTCATGTGCAAGCTGCGCGGCGCCAACCTTCAAAATCGCGACCGAAGTTCGGGCACACAAAGCATTTGCTTGGTCCGGCCTACAAATGTCATGAATAATCCGGGCCAGCGTAATCCACGTTGATTGGTCGATCCCGGTCTTTTTGGTCAACTACTTCGCCCTTCGACATTCCTTGTTCGATATTGGATGTTCTTCTGTTGGGCAGTGAAAACCGCAGAACATCCAACCAGAAATGTCGAAGGAGAAAGTAAAAACTCCTGTTGCCCCACCAGCGCCCTACACCAAACCGTGCTGGGCAGCGTTAATTGCCTCGCGTATCATCCAGATACAACTCGAGCGCCCGAGACAGCGAGCAGAGGAAAGCCAACTGCGAATTGTTACGATGGGTTTTCAGGATGTACCAGACGACCACGAACAGGCCGACAATCCACAACGTTCCGGCGATCGCATTGAACCGAACCAGTGCCAGCAGTTCGCTCAAGTCCTCTCCCGTGTAAGTCTTTAAGATCGTCATCCAAATGGTGATCGTGCCCACGATCAGCGCGGCAAAGCCAAACGGTGATCGATCAAAAACCTTGCGCGGGTGACGATCGCCGCCCAGTCCGTCGATCTCCAGCGTCGTCAAGCGCTGAAAAGTTCTCAAATCTTCGCGATCATAACAATCAAAGCCGCTCCACAGGGTAACCAGCGTTTGCGCGTCATCGTACAACGCACTTTCAAAACGCTGGTACATCGCCGGTTGCCCCCGGTCATCCTGATAATGCTCTTCGATCGATCCGCGGATCATGGCGACTTCCGGATCGGCTTTGGAAACGAGCTCTGTTTTCAGTCGCTGACGAGTCTGGTTTACGAAATTCAAGTAAGCGGCGATCGTCTCGACCCGATCGCGGCGCGGCCGCGCGTCAGAAATGGTCGGCTGGAGCGGTACAGTAGCCATATCGCGAATCGTAGCGAAACAGGCGACATACTCAAAGATCGATCCGGCAGCTATTGCTGCTGAAACGGAAACTCCTGATCAAGATCCGACTCGGCTAATTCGACCAGAAAGTCTACCAACCGGCGGACAATCACCTGCATGATTTGCTCACCCTTTTCGGCGGTTGCCTGGTGTGGATTGCCGGATCCACAGTTGGTCGTTAGCAGGTCCCAGCGACGCGTGATTTGGACCCAACCTTGATTCACCGCGTCGAATCGCGTCGGACGCGTCGCGCCTTCATCTGCAGAAAGACTTCCGTCGGCTTTCTTCTCGACCAGTTGCGGAAAGTAAGCCAAGGCCAGTGATGTCTCCATTTCACCCGCATGATCCTCGGGATGCTCGAAGATCGTCTGATAGACGTCGCCAATCATCCTGAACCAGTCACAGAGAAAAACCTGGATGTCTTTGCCGGCTAGCGTTCGTAGTAACGGCTTGAAGTCGTTGCCGCCGTGGCTGTTCAGCAACAGAATCTTTTCGACGCCCGATTTGCAAAGTGAATCCACGATGTCGGTAATCAACAGGTCCAGCGTTGCCGGATTAACGTTGATCGCCAAGGGCAGGCGACGCATGTTGGTTTGCACGCCAAAGGGAATCGTCGGCAACAATGCCACCCCAGCGCCCCGGCCATAAGCCTCCGCGCAGATTCTTTCACCGATGATCGACGCTTCAAAGATGTCGGTGCCATAAGGCAAGTGCAAGTTATGAGGCTCGGTGGCACCCAGCGGGAGCACAGCCACCTGAATGTCATGCGACTTGATGAATCCGTAATTGGTCTCAGCAAGCACCCACGGACGATTGGTATCGTTGCTCATGTATGAACCTGATTTGATGGTTTGTGAACGGTGGCGATTGTAAAGGACGGACCAAGCCGGTTCACGCGGTGGGCAAAGCAATTTGGTTGCTTCAAACCTACAAGTGCAACGACCGTTATGACCAACTCTGCTGTGACCTGCGGTGTGTGGTTTTTACGCAGACAAACGCGATGTCGGCGGCCAAGCGAAGACGTATGCTACAGTTGATGCTCGGAATCCTGGAATCCTTTCCTGGTTTGTCACGATGTCAGACAATCGCCGCAAATACTACCGCCTGGAATACCCAATGACGATGATGCCGTTGATGTGGATCGGCGGGAAAGAATATTTCGTGCCCGAGATTTCTGAGGGCGGGCTGAGAATTCGCTGTACCGAGCGATATGAATTTGGGGTCGGTGATGAAGTCAGCGGCGAAATCGCATTCACCGAAGAAGATACACTCACTATTTCAGGAGTCATTCTTCGCCGCGATGGAAAGGATCTGATCATCGCCCCATTGGAAGGCATTTCCTTCAAACGAGTCGTTTCGGAACAGCGACGAATCCTGACCCAGTGCCCGTCAGTTTCCCACTGACAAGCGAATGAGATCCCTCGCTTGCACTTTTATCGCACCAGGAAGAATTTTTTTCTTATTTGCTGGCCCTCCCCCTTGACTTTACTACCGCGCTCGTAAAACAATACGACAGTTGTCATAAAATTTTGCTCGGGGAACGCAGATGGCGGCTCGGAAACGTGCGATCAAGCTGACCAGCGGCGAGGTCGATTTGATGGACTTGCTGTGGCGGCACGGCAAATTGACGCTGGCTCAAGCCCACGAAGCGTTCGGTGCGTCGCGGATCGGCTACACCACGATGCAGACGCGATTGAACCGGTTGGTCGACAAGGGATTGGCGATGCGGTCGGGCGATCGGCCTGCTGTTTATGCCGCCAAAGTCGATCGCGAAGCCGTCCAAGCTGGGCACTTGGATGATGTGCTCAAACGCTTATCGGATGGTAGCGTTGTACCGTTGGTGGCTCATTTGGTTCGCGATCGCAAGATCGATCGCGACGAGCTAGCTGAATTAAAACGTTTGGTTCAACAAGCCGAACGCGATTTGGACGATTCGGGCCTACGGTCCCAGGAGCGTGAGTGATGAACACGAGCGCCGCCCTGTACTTGTTGGATACGGGCCTTGCCGAATCAATCTTGGCGGCAACGTTGATGATGACGGCTGCTGGTGTGGCGACGGCCTTTCTCCTGTCACGGCTGTCTGTGCAATCATGGCGGCTGCAGTCGTTTTTGATCGCGGCCGTGCTGTTACAGGGGATCATGTTGATTCGCACGCCGGTGCATTTGGGCTGGATCAAGGCGAAACCGACATCAAGATTGCCGAGCACCGCTTTGAAATTTACCCCCCCAGTCGATGCCATGGAAATCTCGGTGACCGCGGATTCAGTCGGCCTTGATGATCCGATCTTGGCCGAGCAATCGGTGGGCGTCTGGGACTCTGCGGCCGTTGTCTTGATCGCCGACATGACTTGGCAAACTTTATTTGGTTCGGTTTGGCTGATCGGCGTCATTGTCCTTGTCTGTCTGTCAGTTTACGGATATGTCCGCATGGTTCGACTGTCGCGTCGATTGAATCCGGCGGCGGATGCCTGGCAGCGGCAGTGGCAGAATCTATCGAAGCATCGAGGCAAGCGATGTCGGATGCTGGTTTCCGAATCGGTTGGTCCCATGATGTTGCGACGTCCTGCCGATTACGCTTTCATTGTCCCTGAGACTTATTGGAACGACTTGAGTGAGCATCAACGACAAGCTGTGATGCTTCACGAACTCGCACATTTGGAGCGTCACGATGTGTGGCGCCAGTTATTGGCGCGTCTCGTTGCCACGATCCATTGGTTCAATCCGATCTCCTGGTGGGCCATGCAGCGCTACGAGCAAGCGGCAGAGCTTGCCTGTGACAGTCGTGTCACGGAGGAGGGTGAGCATCTTTCGGCCGGTTTTGCTGCGGCGTTGGTGCAGCTGGTTCAATGGCACGAACAAAGCGGAACCGAGATTGCGGCCCATCGCGGGTTTGGTTTGCAAGCGATGGCGGCGCCCCCTTTGACTTCGCGTGTTTCCAGACTACTTAAACCGAATTCGAGCGGAGATTCCATCATGAAGCGAGTGATTTTGGCGCTGTTTGCCTTGGCCATCGTCGGTATTTCCTTTGTCCAGATTCGATTGACGGCCGCCGATGAAGATGCGGAATCGGCCGCTCAGAGAGAGCTTGCCGTGTTACCGGAGGAGCTCAGCGACCGGCTGACAGAAATCGTTCAACAATTGGATCGAGATGACGAAACGACCTCGCGCTTGGCTTCTTTGGCAGATTCAGCCAGCGGCAGATTGGCGATCGGTGCCTACCTGAACGCGCTGCGTAATCGGGAACTGGAAAGTGCCAGGGCGGACGCGGTGCCACGATTCCTGGCTCGTTACTTTACCAAGACCGATGACGGAAAGTATCAAACGCGATCGGATCAGCAAGCCGCCTATCTACGTTGGGAGCAAAAGTCAGGACGATTGCAGACCGCCTTCGAGCAAACGGGTGTTGCAATGGCGGACATCGCGGCTCGTTTGGACGACAGCAACAACGCTGGCGCATTAATGAAACGATTGCTGAGCGATCCTCAGGCGCCGGCGGCGCTGCTGCTGTTCGAGATGCAGGGGGGCGGCGATGTGATCACCCAGTACATTTCCAAAGCACTCGGCAACTTCCTGGTGGATCGAGGCGATGGGGCATTTCAAATCTTGGAATCGAAACGTCGCAACGCCGAGGAGCAAATTGGAAAACTGGAATCCGCCAGCAAGATCCATAAGAAACTGGCTCGCGAGTTGCCGCTGTTCGCTGATGAACTTGATGCCAGCGACGAACAACACCAAAAGTTTATTCGATACTTGAAGAATCCCGTGATGCCCGCTGTCGTCGCGGTCGTGCTGACCAAGGAGCATCGCGGAAACCCGGCGATGGCCGTCGAGGAGTTATTCACCAACTTGGAGAAGGCTTCGATCGATACGGCAAACGGATTGAAAATCACAGAGGCCGAGGTTTGGCAAAAGCTGGAAGAGATCTACGGGTACGTCGATCGCGCCGGTGGGATATTGCCAAAAATCCAAGAACGCCTGGCGGAGGTTGCGGAGACTTTGTCCCAAGATGATCTGCTGGCCGCCCGCCTGGCCAAACAAATGAGCGAACCGCCGATCGCGGTGATGTTGGCCGCGGAATTGCCCTACGCCGATGCTGATCCGGGACAAATGCTGCGCGGCCAATTGAGCGAAGTGCTGAACGAATCGGATGACGGCAAACTGTCGATTCGGAAAGAAAAACAGGAAGATATCAGCAACAAGATGCAGGAGCTATTGCGGGTCTGCCGAGCGATCCGCCGGCATATTCGTACGGTGGATGACGTCCTGTCGATGATCGACGATCAACAGCTGGTTGCTCGCCTGGGAGATTCCGGACGCTATTTGCTACTGAGCGAGCTCCGCCGCTCCAGTGAGTCCATTCGTCCTGATCCGATTGAATTGATGCGCAAAGATCTGTTGGCGACAAACGAGGAAAACAAGCTGCGTGTTCGCGAAGACCGCCGCGAGATCATTCGCCAGATGCTGGAACAAGCCGAAAAAGTCCGCGATCAGGCAGCTAACGATGACTTCTAAGGCGTTCGGAATCGTTGCCACTTATCTGTTGTTGGCGAGCCCAGTGCCGGCTGCGACGATCGATCAGATTCTGGCCGAACGTCACCGCCGGGAAAATGTGACGCCTACGGAGGAATGTGACGATGCCACGTTTCTACGTCGACTTTCACTTGATTTGATCGGTCGCGTCCCCACGACCGACGAGTTGGAAACGTTTTTGCAGGACAGCAATCGCCGCGCCGCGGTGGACCGCCTGCTGGGCAGCCGTGAGCACGCCACGTTTTGGTCACAGCTCTGGACAAGCATGTTGATTGGCCGCGGACAGCAGCGCGGTGTCGAGCGTGAGGTGCTCCGCAACTGGGTCGAAGAGCAATTGCTTGCGAAGTCTCCGCTAAATCAGATTGCTTTTCGCTTGATCAGCGCTGAAGGCGTCACGGCACTTGATGGGCCAGTTAATTACATCGTCGCCAGTCGCGAAGACCCCGTGATGCGGCTATCGCGGACGTTCTTGTCGGTGCAGCTGGATTGCGCCCGATGCCACAATCATCCGCATGACCGCTGGACCAATGACGATTACCTGGCAATGCAACGTTTTTATCGGCCGGTTCGCTTTCGCGAAGTATCAGGAGGTGTTGCCGTTGATGATGCGGTCGTGTCTGATTTGACTCGGCCCGTGTTTTTGACCGGCCGCCAACCGCAAACCTCTGCCTGGCGTCGAGAATTGGCTTTGATGGTCGTGCAGTCCAAGCCGTTTTCACGAGCCATGGTCAATCGCACGTGGAGCTGGTTGATGGGCCGCGGAATGGTCGATCCGGTAGATGGTCTGAGCCGAGAAAACCCGGCAACGGTGCCCGAACTATTGGAAGCGTTGGCCGCCGATTTTCGCGACGACTTTCAGTTGGAACCGTTGATTCGACGCATTTGTTTGTCCGCTGCGTATCAACGTCAAGTTCCCAGCGGCGATTCCAGTCAATGCGAACAGCAAAAACGATTCTTCGCGGCGCGGTCAGCACGTCCGATGATGCCCGAACAATGGATCGCTTCGTTAGCCATTGTGCTTGACCGACCGGGACCCGACGCTGAGCAGTTGGCGCAGCAGTCCCGGCAGTTGCTGGGCATTTCTCCGCAAGCCACTCCCGCCGCGGACCCGTACTTGTGGACGGAAACAAGTCAAACTCTGGTACGACAATTGTCAGGACCGATCCGGGCGCCGCTGCGAAACTTGGAGTCACTTTATTTGGCGACGCTGGCCAGAAAGCCGACAGCACAAGAACATCAAATGCTCGACGGTTACAGCTCGCAAGAAACCCTGTTTGCACTGATCCACAGCAACGAATTCATCCTCAATGACTGAAATTCCGTTCAATCGGATTTAAGATGAACCATTCACGACGTGATTTCTTATCCGCAGCTTCGGCATTTGGGTTTTCGCATTGGTTTGGTGCTCAGATCGCCAGCGCCATCAACCGACAAAGGCCGTCCGGGAAGTTCAAACGCTGCGTTGTCTTGTGGATGGAAGGCGGCCCCAGTCAGATGGAAACATTTGATCCCAAGGATCTGGGGGACGGAACCAGCAAGTCCATTGCGACGAATGTGGATGGCATACGTATCGGCGAATCGCTTCCTGGGCTTGCGCGTCACACTGACAAACTATGCATCTTGCGCTCAATCGGCAGTGGCGAAGGTGAACATGCTCGGGCGACCGAATTGCTGCATACCGGCTTTGCACCCCTGCCATCTTTTCCGAGGCCATCCTTCGGATCGATGGTGGCCAGCGAACGAGCCGATGAAGGATTCCCGCGTTATGTCACTCTGGGCGGCATCGGTTTCGGCCCCGCGTTCTTGGGCAGCCAGCACGGACCGTTTGTGGTCGAAGATATCAAAGCAGCAAGACAACAGTTGGACCTGATCGGACGTCGGCGCCGTTCATTGGACTTGTTGCAGCGTATGAATGAAGGCTACAGGCGGGGGGACGACGATACAGCCGTGTCCAAACGTACTGCCGCGGTCCAGTCGGTTCGCCGTCTGATCGACACCGGCTTTACAACCGCACTTGATCTGAAGTCCGTCTCTGCCAGTGACCGGAATCGTTATGGTGACGATCCATTTGGCGGCCGCGTTTTAACAGCGCGACGGTTACTGGAACTAGGCGTACCGTTTGTCGAAGTGCAACTGGGCGGATGGGACACGCATTTGGACAACCAGCGACGAACAGCCGCGCTTTGTCGTCGACTGGATGGTCCCTGGGTGGCGTTGATGGATGACCTGCAAGCTTCAGGACTGTGGGATGATACGCTGATCGTTTGGATGGGTGAATTCGGCAGGACACCAACGCTGAACGGCCGTGCCGGACGCGATCATTACCCGAGCATGATTCCCGTCGTCTTGGCGGGCGGCGATCTGGGCGGAACCGTGATCGGTGAGACCAACTCAAGCGGTACCGCACGTGTCGGTACTGAACATAGCGTCGCCGACTTGATGGCAACCATGCTGACGCTGTTGGGCTTGGACATTGCCGCTGAATACACAACTGATTTTGGCAGCCCGACAACCGTCACCGACAACGGAGAACCGATCAAGGATCTGGTGTAAGCGCCGTTTCTTCTTTCACTTCCGGAGGGGGGATTTTCCGATCACCTTCATTCTCGCCGAAAGCCGCCCACTGAACAACGATGAACAGGATACACTGGTTCAACATTTGCGGGGTAAGCGAGGCTTGCAAAGATTTGATACTCTGTCCGACTGATGTTCGTTTCTGCGGGCATCGACTCTCGATCGCCGGCTCCGCAGTCGCTGGGCCCTGGGCACGCGGCCCTTGACGCCGGCAATCACTCCATCGTTAGAATGTCGATCCCGCAAGAATCTCATTCAGGCCGAACCTGGCTAAAAATTGACAAAATCAGAGCCCTTTCATGAACCTCAGTCGATCACGCAATCCTCTTGCTTGCCTGCTGCTGATCACCGTCGCAGCGGTTGCTTTGCCGCATGCATATGGCAATGACTCAACCGATCAGGCAATTGCCGCACTGCGAACCGTTGGGCCCGAGGGCGCGGGGTTTGAGGCCGCGATACCTGCGGCAAAGCAATTGCGCGAACTACCGCCCAGTCAGATTCCGACACTGCTGGACGGGATGAATGATGTCAACCCGATTGCCGAGAATTGGATCCGTGGAGTCGTGTTTGATCTGGCTCGAAAAGCGAATGGGCCGCCGCTTGCCGAATTGCGCAAGTACGTGATGGACCAATCCCGCAATCCGATCGGCCGCGGATTGGCGATGGAACTGATAGGCAAACAAGCAGCGGATCAAGCTGACGAACTGATCGCGAAATGCTTGGATGATCCAAGCCTGCCGCTGCGAGAGATGGCGGTCGAGCAAGCGATTGGCCAGGCAGTGGCATTGTCCAAGGCGGACAAAAATGATGCCGCCAAAAGGCGATATCGGCAGGCTTTGACTTCGGCCCGGCACCCACGACAGCTGTCAACAATCTTGGAAGCTCTGAAGAAGCTTGGCGACGATGTCAAACCAGCCGAAGCATTTTCGATGATCGCTTCATGGCACAGCATCGCGGCGTTTGACAATGTTGACGGTGTCGGATTCGACGCCGTGTATCCACCCGAGGCCGAGTTTGCTTCGACAGGCAAGCTCGATCTTTCCGCAACTTACAAAGGCAAAGCGGGAACGATCAGCTGGCAGGAAGTCAGAGCTTCCGATGAAGGTGTTGTCGATCTGGCAGACGCCTACAACAAAGAAAAAGGTGCTGTCTGTTATCTGTACACCGAATTCGAGTCAGCCAGTCATCTTCCTGCCCAAGCCCGTCTCGGTTGCACCAACGCCAACAAGGTCTGGATCAACGCAAAGGAAGTGACAGCAAATAAGGTCTATCACTCCGGCAGCATGATCGATCAGTACATCGCAGACTTTGAGTTGAAGAAAGGAATCAATCGAATCCTGTTGAAAATTTGCCAAAACGAACAAACCGAGCCGTGGGCCCAAGAATGGGAGTTTCAGTTTCGGATCACGGACGTTTCCGGCAAAGGGCTGTCAAGCGCGAAGTAAGAAACCAGTTACAGACGACACATCCTCTGTCGTGATCCGCAATCCGACAGATCGCTTGTTGATTCCGTCCCTGACGAATTCCGGCCTCAAGAGTACCCAATGATGAAAGAAACAATTCTCTTCGCTGTCGCTGCTTGCTTGCCGATCTCTCTATCGGCGGCGGAACCAGGCGGCTGGTTGGGCTTCCGCGGCGACGGTACCAGCGCGGGAGATCAAGCGCCATTAACGCTTGCTGTTGGCGATGGCGGCAATATTGCCTGGCAGCGCGAGATGCCCGGAAGCAGCGTGGCTGGACCGATCGTCATCGGCGACCTGGTCGTCAGCACCAGTTCCAGCGGCCAGGACGGCGAAGCGATTTTTGTCACCGGTGTCGACTTGGCGAGCGGGCAGATTCGCTGGGAGCAATCGTTTCGGGCGACTGGGCGGCCGTTTTGCCATCCGACCAGCGCTAATGCTGCTCCCACACCAGCCAGTGACGGAGAGCGAATCTTTGCTTTCTTCAGCAGCAACGATTTGTGCTGTTTGTCTTTGCAGGGTGAACTGTTGTGGTATCGCGGACTGGGATACGACTACCCCAAAGCCGGCAACGATATCGGCATGGCATCATCGCCTGTGATCGCCGATGGTGCTGTGATTGTGCAAGTCGAAGCGCAAGGCGACTCATTTGCTGCCGGAATCGATACAAAGACGGGCAAGAACCTTTGGCGAATCGATCGTCCCACCAGCTCGAATTGGTCATCGCCGGTTGCCATCAAACGTCCCGATAGTTCGATCGAAGTCGTGCTCTCTTCCGGTAACAACATCATTGCCGTTGACCCACGCACAGGCCAGCAACGTTGGGCGATTGATGAAGGTCGCGGAAAGGTTTCTTCGGCAACTCCAACCGGAAGATTGCTGTTGTTGCCGGGAGGCGACCTGCTGGCGTTGAATGTCGGTGACAGTGCGACGCTGCCGGAAACCGCGTGGCGAAACAACAAACTGGCACCACAAAACGCCAGCGTCGTTGTGCGCGATGAACGTCTCTATTCGCTAAAAGGATCGGTGCTTGTCGCCGGCAATCTAAGCGATGGCGAAATTGCCTGGCAAAAGCGTCTGTCAGGGATCAAAGGCACCTGGTCGACACCCGTGGTCTCCGCTAAACGCATTTACTTGTTCGATCAATCCGGCAAGGGACTGGTCGTTGAAGATCAAGGCGATGGTGCGGAAGTGATCAACGAAGTCGAACTCGGTGAACCCGTCTTGGCCTCGCCCGCCATTGCGGGAAAGCGACTGGTTGTTCGCGGCAAACAAACCTTGTTTTGCTTTGAGTGATCTGTCCAAAGCGACTGTTACCGAAAGCAGACGGCGACGATCAATAAGCGATTTGATGACGCTAAGATTGCTGCGGCGAGGCGAACCGATACGTCGGTCAAGCGAAAGTCGCGGCCGGCATAGTGCAAACGCCCAGCGGCTAATCAGACTGGAGGTTAGTTATCGGCCTCTGCAATCGCTTGCTCGATTGCCCTGGAGACGGCATCGGTTTTTGCCACCAACTCCGGCTCCGCAGCTCTTGCTTTGCGGATCAGCTCGGGCAGGTGCGTGGCTGCTTCCAAACGCTCTTTGACGGGCAGTTCCAACAATGGTGTGTTCCCGTCAAACCGAATGCGACCGTCGTAAAAGCGCAGCAGATTCGCCGCAACGCCTTCCAGCGTGGCCCCGGGTGTTTCTTTCAACAACTTCTCAGCCGCCTTGATCTGTTCCTCAAGTCGGTTAAGGGCTGCATGCAAGTTGCTTGAATCTAGTGACATCGTTACCGCGCCTCGATTTGTGTTTGTCCGTAGAAAGATGATACCGGTTTCTATGTCCGACCATTACTGTCTTTTGGGGAATGCTGCCGGTTGCCCATACCACGGCGGATGGTGTCCGGCTCGCACGGCCAGCATCATAGCTTTGCCGTGCAAGTGCTCAGGACCATGTGTGTAGTCCCACTCCAACCGCTCTTCGTAGCGGAGTAAACGAAGACGCGATGCAGATTCCAGTGCCCACTGCGCAAGCTGGTTGGGGCGAAAGTAATTGATCACGGCCGACGCGGTTTCACTAACCGGAGCGTCACTTGCCAGGCCGGGCAGCTGGTCGCTACCGGGGTCCTCGGTCGTATGCACCTCCGCATACAAGAACCCATCGTCGGTCAACGCGTCGACCATTCGCTTCCAGACGATCGGGGCATCGCCGGATGGAATGTGATCGAGAACGGTCGTGGCCACAATCGCCGAATAATGATTTGTCGGAATCTCAATCGACCGCACGTCTCCGACTTGAGTACTGACCAGATTTGACAGTCCCATCGACTCGGCACGCTGCTGCACACGGTCCAGACCGCGCTGGCTCAAATCGACCGCCGTTACTTGATACCCGGATGCCGCCAGTGCCATCGTGTCACGTCCGGCTCCGGCACCAAGATCGAGTGCGAATCCACGTCCGCCCACTTGCTGAAGATAAGCCGCCAAAGGCCGCGAAGGTGTTTCGCCGTAGGCAATCTCGTCGCGGTCGTAAGGCTCGAAAAAAGGATCCGCCGTCTCGGACATGAAATACAACCGTGGATAGATTAACTTGTCCGCTGGCCACTTTCCGTCGTGACTACCGGGGCAGCGGATTCCATGTAACATACCCCTAAGTCGTAGCGATGACACCAACCCGAAGAGTCTGATGATGAGTTTTCTACGCGCCTGCTTGGTGGCGATTCTGTGTGCAGCCAATTCTCAGTTTCTGTGCGCAGCCACGCTGGAAAAGATAACGGAACAGAATCGGCCGGAAATCGAGGGCAAAGAAGTCGATTGGATCGATGGCGATTATCTGTTTCGCAATGATTTGATCGTTGGTGTGATTGCACATCCAACCCCGACTCGCGATGCCAACATGACGACCCGAGGTGTCGGGGCCGGATTGATCGATTTGACGCGCAGAGACGTGCCGTCGGATCAACTGACTGCGTTTTACCCAGCTGGCGGACGTTACGCGTTTGTCGATGACAAGTTGGTCCAACTTAAAAAGTCGGATGACGCGGTCAGCTGGCGTTGTCGATCGACGTCCTCGCTGGCCGGTAATGACACGCAGTGCACCGTCGAGTATCGGCTCCGCGATGGGGAACCGTTTATCACTTGCCTTGTCCGTATCAGTGGTGATCAGCTTACAAAGATCGCGGCCTTTGACTCGGTGCGAGCCGATCGAACATTCAACTTTTCGTCACTGAAAGGTACGTCGACCGCGTTTTGCGAGGACGAGTACTTTCGGCAAACGTATGGATTTCAAGCCACGGTCGGCAGCGCGACGCCAAAGTGGGAAAGCGGCCGCGCACGAAAATTGACTTATCCGGATGGACTGCAACAGGACGACGGGAACAGCGTCTCTTGGCAAACACGGATTTATCCGGCCAGTTCGTCACTCGATTTACTTGGGCTGACCAAAGGTGCCGCTCCGCAGACTTTTCAGCTTCAGGGTGCGGTAGGCGATCAGCCGCGAGTCAAGTTCACGATGTCCGCTGGCGACATCTCGCCGCTGAAGCCGGACGCAGTTTGGCGGACCGAGCCATCGGGTAACTCGGTGGTGCACCTCTTGCCCGGACGATACTCCATCCGAGTCGAAGCGATCGGTCACAAACCCGTCGAGCGATCGATCGAGGTGTCAGACCAACCGGCAACGCATTCCTTTCAACTCGGGACTGCGTCCAGAGTGACCGCAACGATCACGGACGAATCCGGCGGCGAGATTCCATGTAAAGTCAGTTTCTATGGTCTGGAAGTTGACGGCAAGAAAACACCCGACCCCAATTTTGGACTGGATAGCCAAGACGGATCCGTCGGCAACACCGTCTATTCCGCCGATGGAACCTTCGTGCGCTCAATCCCGGCGGGTACTTACGAAGCCGTGATCAGTCACGGACCGGAATTCGATGCTGTATTCAAGAGAATCACCGTGCCCGTCGACGGTAACACGGAGCTAACAGCGAAACTGAATCGTGTGGTCGACACAACTGGTTGGGTCAGCGCCGAACTTCACAGCCACAGCTCGCCGTCGGGTGATAACACGTCATCGCAACTGGGACGCGTGGAGAATTTGCTTTGCGAACATTTGGAGTTCTCGCCGTGCACCGAACATCAGCGAGTCGAGTCCTACGATGATCAATTGCGCGTGCTCGAGGCGACCCATTTGATGGCCACCTGCAGCGGGATGGAATTGACTGGAAGCCTGTTGCCCATTAATCACCAGAACGCCTTTCCATTGAAATGGAAACCGTATGCACAGGACGGCGGCGGACCGCGGATCGACAATAACCCGGTGACTCAGATCGCACGCTTGGCGATGTGGGATGACGAATCAAAAAAAGTTGTGCAGACCAACCACCCCAACATGCGGCAGATGCTTTTCGATAGAAACTTGGATGGCAAGGAAGATGGTGGATATGCAAAGATGCTGGACTACATGGACGTTATCGAAGTCCATCCGCCGCAAGATATTTTCGTCGACCCGGCCACAATCAGTGACGTCAAGAAACGCGATCAGAATCGAATCCGTCCTTGGATGGAGTTGATTAAGAGCGGCCGCAGAATCCCGGGCGTTGTCAACACGGACGCCCACTACAATTGGCATGGCAGCGGTTGGCTCCGCAATTGGCTTCGCAGCAGCAGCGATGACCCAGCCAATATCAAGACCGAAGAGATGATCAACAGTTTGGAAGCGGGCCGGATTGTGATGTCAACGGGCCCCTACATGACCGTTCAGTTGCATCACAACGACCTGAAACAGCCGGCGGAAATAGGCGACCAGGTTACCATCGATGCAAATGCAGCGGAGCTGGCAGTAACGATTCAATGTGCCAATTGGCTGGACGTGAACCGTGTCGAAGTGTTCGTTAACGGAGAAATTCAACCCGAGTTGTCTCGTCGACGTTCGACGCATCCAGATGCTTTTGCCAGCGGCGTGGTGAAGTTCGACCAGCGACTCCCAATCGAGATCACCGGCGACTCATTCATTATCGTCGCGGCCATCGGCGAGAAAATGCAACTTGGCCGCGTGATGGGAACGGGCTACGGAAAGATGCCGCCTGTCGTTGTCAGCAATCCGATCTTCGTAAAAGCACCGGAGTGAGAGTCTTCGGCTTTAAGGTTGCTGTTCCAATTCGAGATCGTCCACGGCCCGCGGCTCTACTCGCGCCGCCGCCTCCTGTTCGGCTTCTCGTGCTTTGACCGCGTGCAACGTCAACTGTTGAATCATCTTGGATTGAGTGTAAGCCTGAACCGGAAATAAGAATAACATCAACGTTGCGACGGTGACGCATGATCCGGCCACATGGCCGCGCAAGTCTCTTGGCATCTTTCTCTCGGCTACGCCTTTTTGACGAGCACGAACGATCGCGATCGCCACCAGCGCAAGCACCAGTGCGATCGGGCCGATTGTCAGCAGCGTTGTTGCGATCGTGACCAGCAGCGGCATCGCCGGATCGATGATCCACTCGGTCATCGGGCTTTGACTGATGTGGTATTTTCCGGCTGCACCTCCACCCCCGACGATGTAGCCGGCCGCACCTCCTCCGTAAGCGAATAGACCAACGGCTCCGCCGCCAAATGCGATGGCACCAACCGCGCCGCCTCCCGTGGCGATACCCAGCGCAAGCGCCACGCCGCCGCATGCCATTTGCAATGCGATCGCAACCCCACCCAGCGCGTTGATCCCAACTGCGACGCCACCAACAGAGACGATGCCTAGACTGACCCCGCCCAATGCAATGCCGCCAATCGCGACATCACCGATTGCGATCAGCCCTTTTGCCACCAGCTTCTGCCCCGTCCGTGGGTGGTGACCGTAGGCGACATGCAGCACGGGCCAACCGAATAGTTTCGCATTGGATTTCCATTCTCGGCCAGTACGGATCCCGCCCATCCGTCGGCGATGATGGATTTCGGCGGGTGCCCAAGGCGCACTTCCATCGTACGGCTCGGCATCGGAGAGCGACTGAAGTTCACTTTCCAGATCTTCAATGTGTTGATATCGATCCGCTGGTTCACGCGACAAGGTTCGCATCACGACGTCATCGATTCTTGGATCCAGCATGTTCTTTTCACTTGGCGGCGCGAATTTGCCCATCGGCACCTGGCCGGTCAACAGTTCGTAAAAGACAACGCCCAGCGAATAAACGTCCGCACGGTGATCAACATCGGTGCCGTCCAACTGCTCTGGCGCCATGTAACGCAAGGTTCCCAGACGCGCTCCCGTCGCCGTCAACATCGTTTCGGCACGATCAGATTCCGAGATCTTGGCGAGTCCAAAGTCAGCGACTTTCACGCGCCCGCCGGTACCCAACAAAATGTTTTCCGGCTTGATGTCCCGGTGCACGACACCCTGCCCGTGTGCATACGACAAAGCAGAGCAGATTTGCGGAATGATCTTCATCGCTGATTCCGAATCCACGGCGCCGGCATCGATCGCTTCGCGCAGGGTGGTTCCTTCGATGTATTCCATCACGATGTAGCACAAACCGTCCGAGACGCCGCTGCCAAATACGCGGACAATGTTTTCATGATCAAGTTTTGCCAGCGCACGAGCTTCGCGGCGAAACCGTTGTGCAAATGCCGGATCGCGGGAGAGTGATTGAGGCAGAATCTTGACGGCAACATTGCGATCCAGGTCGTGCTGGTGAGCCAGATAGACAGCACCCATGCCCCCGCGTCCGATCAGCGAAGTAAACTCGATGCCCGGAATGCGCCCCTGTAGCTCGCTGACTGCCGGCGGCGCGAAGTTGCCCGCATTGGCCATCGCATCGGTTTGACCAAGGCGAATCAAACAGGCTGGACAAATCCCATCGGGACTGCCGGCTGGAATGGGCGCTTGGCAGTGCTGGCAGGTTGGAGTCATGGCGAAAATCCCCGCTAATTGTCGGTGTATTGATTTCTACACCGAACGCAGCGTGAGGTTACAGAGATCAGTGCATTTTTTTCTGCCCAGCGGGGATTGGTGTGGTTCGGTGGTGGGAAAGCAGGCTTTTTTGACTTTCTCATTCGACGTTTCTTGCTGGATGTTCGGCGGTTTTCATTGCCTGACAAACACGGGCCTGCACAATCTCAAATCTCTATCTCAAATTTCAAATCAGGTATCCGCCTTTGGCGTTGGTCCCGGAAAGTTCCAGCACGGTTTGGATGTCTTCCGACTTCCGCTACGGCTGTAGTGCCGCCAGCAACAGCTTTAGCTCCTCGTCGACCAGGGATTCGTCGTTCGCGTCAGAAACGTCGACCGTCATCGCCACTTCCTCGCGAAGAGCTTCCGCAAATTGTCTTCTCAATCGATGGGCGGCAACCTTGACAGAATTGACGCTGCACGAGAGCTGCTCAGCAACCGCTGCCTGAGTCGGCGGAGTGCCCGACGGTGCAACCAGCAATTTCAAAGCCTCGAATCTTTCTAATCGCCCTTTCGCTTCATACTCGGATCTCAACCGCTGCATCGCGGATTCGATGACGGCCAAAGCCCAACGCCGCTCGTACAATCGCTCGGGTGTCCACTGGTCGACCGGTTCAATGTCATATCGTTTTTCGCCAGCGGCGGACTCCAGGGAGATTTGATGGAACTGACCACCGCGCCGCCGTGTCGTTGCCGCGCGATGCCGGTTGGCGACGTGATTGCGGCAGGCGGTCAACAGGAACGTTCGAAAGCGGCCCCGATCGGGATCGGCCGACTTCAGGCTTTCCCGTGACAACAGATCCGCGAAAAAACTTTGTACGTGATCCTGGGCGACGTCCGCATCATGTCCACTGCGACGAAGATACGCGTACAAGGGATACCAATATTGGGCGCACAATCGCTCCAACGCCGTCCGAGCGTCTTTGTCCAAGCTGGTAGCCTGAAGCACATCGGACCAACAGGTCGTCTGAAAGCCGAAATTTTGCCGCTCACCCAACGCCAATTCCATCGTGAATAGAGAATGAATTCGCAATCCGACCTAGGCGGACAAACGCACCCACTGCAGACAGATACAACACTCAGTCCAAAAGGTTACAACAAACTCGAAGTTCCGTGTGCGCACGCCGATGGGATCTTCGTTCATCTGTTATTCTGGTTGTCCGTAGGATTTGATTTTTGCCTGCGTTCAACTGCGAATCAAGATTCTTTCTAAAGTGAATGACCAACAACGACCAACAGCGCGCCATCAATCCTTATCAGCCGCCGGCGATGGTCGATGCCGTTCCCGGCGAGTTTGCGTATCTTGATGTCAACTTGGATCTTGATGACAAGCACCCTCTTCCCTATGCGGGTGTGCCAACGGAAGATGATCTGAATCAGTTTCTAGAAAATTACGAAACGCTCGGTTCATTGCCGATCTTTTTCATCGTGACGTTCATGTCGCTGCTGCAAATTTGGGCGATCGTCGTCAGCGGGGCATTCGCTTTAACAGTCGCCGGGGGGAATCTGATCTTCTCGCTGGTGATCATCACATCGACTCGTTGGTACCGGGCGTTGGTGTTTCGTTCGCAGCATCCCAACTGGTCCGAGCGTGTCGAGGGTGAATTGGCCACCGACGGAATTCGCATCAACAGCCAACACGAATCCTGCTATTATCGATGGAGCTGGTTTTCGGGCGTCGTGATCTCCGACAGCGTGGTTGGATTTGTGCCGGCACAAGAATCTGAGATGCCTTTGCTGATTAGCACCAGCATGCTGCCCGAGTCTGAAACCTTTACGCGGCTAAAGGGCTTTGCGCGTTCGGCAAAAGTTATCTGTGAGAATGAAGTCTCCAACGCGAGCATCCAATGGGCCATTCAGCAAGTGATGCGAGAGCCGAAGCGGCAACGATCGGCGGTCCCACCGGCCGGAGCAATTGAGTTCCGGGGGCCGGTCACCGGTGAGGACCTCAAGCCTTTTTCTCAGCAGCTGTCCCTGACGGGCCGACCGCCGCGAACCCAGGTCATTCGGTTGTTGCTATTGTTTGGCGCGGGGCTCGTCGCATTGGGATTGGTGTTGCTGATTGGACAAGCCTTGGACCCCGCCATCGTGCTGATCGGGCTGCTTGCCCCGGCTCCCTTGATCTTGCTTGTGCTGCTCAGGCAACGTCGCCGAGCAAAGTTTAGCAGTGCCGATCATTTGCTTTATTATCTGATCGCGTTTGCCACCAACGAAGGGATCACAACGGATTTCTTCGTTTCGGTGACAACCGTGGCTTGGTCAGAGTTGGCGGTCAAGGCTGCTGCCGCTGACCGGATGTTGATCGGCCGCAAGGGTTCACAAAAAGTCTTGCTCGCGCGCCAGGATATGTTTTCCAGTGAAGCCCAGTGGCAAGAATTCGTTGACAAGATTCCGAAGCTTTGATCGATGTGCAACAAATGTAGGCCAGGACCTGGAGAGCGTCCGGCTTAGGAACCGCTGAGCAACAATCATGAAAAGAACCACGAAGTGGTGGCAGCGTAAAGCCTGGCGTGAACCAACGGCAGTTGTCGCATTGTTGTGACAAATCAAAACGTCGATGCCTGCAACTACCGTGACTCAAGAGAAAA
>JBFJVZ010000089.1:0-20032 GCA_041623895.1 Pirellulaceae bacterium
AGGGGAACGAGCAGGGATTCTGTTTGTTTGATTGCCTTCAGCTGTTCGCTAATGCCTTCGTTGGTGGGCTCGGAATGAACGTCCATTGAGTCCACAATTCGATCCAAGCATTGGTATTGTTGCTTCAATTGTTCCGTAAGCTCGGTGAGCAAATCGGATTCTTTATCACTCAACATCTCTATCTTTCGACCTCTCGATTAGTGTTTCCAATTCGGATGAAGTTTGCTCAAAAATCAGTTCCGTGTTACGAATGATTTCAGTTTGCTTGAGCCACCATCTGGCGACCGGGATCGAATAATCTTCTGAAGCGACATTGGCGATCTCGCGAAGTCTCGCCTCAGCCGAGTCGATATCGCCGAGTCTTCTTTGGCACAGCGCTCGTAGAAGTTCCAGCCACGTGCGGTCGGACTCGGCAAGCGTGTCGACGTCGACATCCTGGAGTGCCTTCAGTGCGGCGGCATAATTTCCAGTGCGATACAGGCTTTGCCCCAATTGAAGATGACTGACCGGATGGGGCAGGATTACAGTCGCCTGAACCTGCGGAGCACGACTTTTTGCTTGTTTAAGCGAAGCAGTTTGCGAGTTGTGCTCGAAGTTCTGCTCGATAACCGGCATCGCAGGACCAACCTGATGTCGACGCTTGGCAACCATCGCACCATCCGACACAGCATCAGCACTCGCGCTGAAGAAATCAGCACCATCATCGGATGAACTCTGCAGTCGTCGACGCAATCGTTTCAACAACTCGATTCGTTCTCGTATTGCGGCGACGCTTTTTGACGCGTCTTGCTCTGGCAGATGGCTGTCATCAAGTCGCGCAGTAAATCCGTCCGATTCTCCGTTGCTGACTTGCCGGCTTGCTGACTCAATCTGCTGGTGGACATTTGCTGTGGTCTCGATCAGCTTTTTAAGTTGTTCTTCAAGACCGGCGGGATCGCCGGATTGATCGTCGTTCACCGCCGCTATTGGATCTGATCGCAATTGATTTGCAGGTTGCTGCTGAGCCAGCGCAGAACCACTGACAAAGATCATCAGCGCCACCAAGCGGAGGCTGCCAAGGCATTGCCTTGAATAGCCCAGTTGAAGCGGTTGTGCAGCAAAACGCTGGATCATCATCTTAAGATCAGTGACTAAGTTCCGGATTCTGAATTGAGGTGACTGCGTTTTCGGGAAGCAGGCCCGCAAAGCACAACGCCGCTGAGTAATGTTTTCCAGTTTTTTCGTATACGTGGCCCAACAAGTTGAGCGTTTGTTTCTTGTCTTCTTCGTCTAACTGCAATTTCAGCAACGATTGACAAATCGATTCGCATTCTGCCGTCAACATCAAGTCGAATTTTACTTTCGCTTTCAAGAGATTGAACTTAACGGCTAGCGCATCGCCAGGTGTTAGCAGCATTGACTCCAAAGTTTCATTTGCCTTTTCGATCTCAGCAGCAAGATAAAGCATCTCGGCAAGTTCAAGACGAACACGTAATTCCCAGTAACCGTCGTTGACATCTTCTGCAGCGATTCTCAAATGCTCGATGGCTTTGCTGCGAAAACCGACCGCGTGGAAAGCCCGTGAAATGAGCACATGATCGACAAAGTCTTCGGCGTCGTCCGGCCGCAAAGCTGCCAGCGATAACACTAATCGTTCGCCCTCATTTTGCAGTCCGCTCGCTGGCCCTGTCGCTTGAAACCGAGCGTACGTTGCAATCACGCTTGCCAGCCGGTTGTTTCGCGAATCGGTCAACATTGTCGCGTTCTTGAACAGAACGCGATTCGCGGAGAACGGATCTGATTCAAACAGATACGACTTTGCCAATGTCAATAGATTCTGAGCCGCATGTCTGCCGCTGCCTGAAAGACGAAGCCCACGTGACGCTGCGGCAATCGCTTTATCCGGCCGTCCAAGCTGCAATTCCAATTGTGCAATCATGGCATAACAAGAACCCCGCAGCGGCGGCGACAGTGTCTGGTCGAGCGCCTGGTAAAACTCTTTAAGAGCCTGCTCAAGATTTTCTTGTGCCAATTCAAGCAAGCCGCGATTGAAATACAGCATCGCGCTCAATTCACCGACGGGCTGAAGCTCGCGAGCCGACCGGTACTTGGTTGCGGCGTCTTCAAGATTGCCACGCAGCAAACACGTGTTGCCGTCCTGCATCAATGCCGAGACGCGTTCGATTCCATGTTCGAATTTCATTGCCAACTGTCGCAATAATCTCTGGATTCGATCGACTTCATAGTTGCGCTTTTGCTGTGCGGTCAAGTCGTCCGCGTGCCAAACGCTCAGACGACGGCCGACCTGGTCCCATGCCAGTGCGAGCGGTCCCAACGTCTGGTCCAGCAACAGGGATACCGGCAAGGCATTGGATTCAACTCCAGTCGACCGTCCCGATAATACGGACCGGGCACGCGGACTGACTTCGATCTGCAGATTCGTTTTTCCTGCCAGATCGTCAATCAGCATCAAGAGTGGTCGCGAAGTCAACTCGGCATCGATCAAGATCAGGGAAACATCGTCGATTGGACGCTGTATCACTTCGAGCTTGTCGCGGTGTGTCGCCTGAACAGGGAGTACGTCTTTACCGTTGGCGATCATCGGTTCGATTCTCGTTTCGACCCAAAAGTACTCAATCGATGTCGACAGCAAATCATCCGCCGCCGGAAAGGCTTGCAGATACCGCTTCAGCAAACAATCCGCTAGATGCCGATGAATCGACAATCGGATTTCGACGGGATAGTAATCTTGACCGCAGGTCACGTAGAGTTCGCTGAGCAAGCCGATCGCATCGTCAAGTCTGCCCTGCAACTCCCAGATCCGGGCCGTACCGACCAGCGCCCACAATTGATCGCGTGATCGTGCAATGGAACTTTGAATCGCATTCCGATAGTGCTGCTCCCCCTGTTCCAAAAACCCTGCTAGTTCAGAGGCCAAGCCCAGTCTCAGCAAAATGGAATTATCCGGTGTGCCGCTGGTTTGCTTGTGCAGTTTCGCGAACTGCTGGTAGGCACCGATATAGTTGCCTCCCAGCAACAAGCGATCACCAAGTCTTAATGGGTCCAGTTGAACTGAGTCGGTCGACGAGAGGTCACTCGACCGATCGGCCATGAGGGATAACCCTCTTTCATGCACGCGCGAACTGGGATCTGTTTTGGCTCCGGTGACGTCATCGGTAACCGGAGGTTGCGAGGTTTGCGAAGGCCAATTGTAGATCACGCCACCGACCATTCCGGTCGTCAGCAAGGCAGCTGTCCACAACGCTTCGGCTCGAAACACCCTGATTTCCCGGTAATGGATACGAATGGCTGAATCAAAAACTGAAAGCTTCACCGCTAGCAACCGTTGCAATCGGCGATTTTTGGAGAGCCCTTAGTTTCGTTACAAGCTATTCGACGGAAAAAGCTTTTCTGCTTGAAATTTTCTAGCAAGTTATCTCGCCGCCCATCGACAACTCTCTTTGATCACCAGTCTTTGGAGAACGAAGAATGAGAATCGATAACGGCGGTAATCCAATTCAGCCAAATGTCCCGCCACAGCAAACGCAGTCTGCACCTAAAGCCGACGGGACAACTGTCGGAAGTACGCCACATGATTCACTGACATCCGTGAACGCCAATTCCATCGAAGGCTTGCTGCAGTCAATCGTAAGCGGCAACGAGATTCGCGAGTCAGTCATCAATGAAATCAGGTTAAAAATACAAACTGGAGAATACCTTGCTAAAGAATCAGCTTTGCAAACGGCAAGTTCCATTCTCAATTTGTAAGCCATAGTGGAATAGCTTCACGACGGCTGGAATGGACTCGCAACGCCCGGCACGGAGGTTTACTTCACACTTTCACAAGGTTCTTTAAGTCATGAGTTTGGGAATTGTAAATAACGTGGGCGCCCTGAATGCCCGAAACAATCTGACGCGTTCAACGAATTCGTTGAACAAGTCCATTGAACGATTGTCGTCCGGTTTCAAAGTCAACCGAGGTGCTGACGGCCCAGCCGCTTTGGTGATCTCCGAAAAACAACGTGCGCAAATCGCCGGTTTGCGGCAGGCGATTGATAACACGGAGAAAGCTGTCGCAGTTGTGCAAACTGCGGAAGGTGCCTTGAACGAGATCAACAGCATTCTGGTCAAGGTTCGGTCGCTTGCTCTCGATTCTGCTAACGCCGGCGTAAACGACGATGATGCCTTTGCGGCCAATCAGGCTGAGATCGAGAATGCGCTCGACACGATCAATCGGATTTCCCGGAATACGCAGTTCGGGGAAAAGCGATTGCTCGACGGATCAGCCGGAATTACCGGCACTCCGGATGATGTCGAAGGCGACGTGACGTTCCTGAAGGCAACGGGAAAAACGAGTGCCGGAACTTACGCGCTCGAAGTCACCACGCAAGGCGAACGCGCCTACGTCGACAACGTTGGCGCGGCACAGACGGGCAACCTCGCCGCCGACGAAGTACTGACGGTCAACGGCATCAGTATTCAGCTGAATGCCGGCCTCAGCCAAACGGGTGTGATCTCGCGAATCAACGAGTTTACGAGTCAAACCGGTGTTGTTGCCGAGGATGTCGCAGGGGACACACGTCTTCGGTCGATCGAATTCGGTTCCAATGCGAAAATTGAGGTCATTTCCGATACAGCTGCTGGTGGTGCCGGCACAACCTCCGGTTTCGGAACGTCGCTAAGTTCCGACATTGGCAGAAATATCGAAGGCACCATTGACGGCGTTGCCGCGACCGGAATCGGAAATGTTTTGACCAGCGTCTCTGGCGCCTCGACGGGACTGAGCGTCAGCATCGGTGAGCTTTCCACAGACGCTGTGCTGACTGTCGATTCAACACAAGGGAACGTTAGTGTTCAAAACAATTCTCTGGTGTTCCAAATCGGTGCCAATCAAAACCAAACCGCATCGGTAGCGATCAACTCGGTCGCTGCCAACGGACTTGGTCTGGCAGTCACTGGAAGCCGTTTTGGTAGTCTCAATGAAATCGATGTAACCAGCGCCGAAAAGGCTCAGGAATCGCTGGCGGTCATCGATGCTTCGATTGATGAGCTGTCCAACATTCGAGGCGAACTGGGGGCTTTCCAAGCCAACACTCTCGAGTCGATCGCCAACAACATGCGAGCGACTTTGGAGAACACGGTTAACGCAGAGTCTGTCATTCGTGACACAGACTTTGCCGAAGAGATTTCCACGTTCACCAACAACCAGATTCTGGTTCAAGCAGGAACGTCGGTTCTTTCGAGTGCCAACCAGACGACACAGTCGATCCTGGCTCTGCTGCAGTAAACTCTTGACAAGCCGCCCGACTAATGGGGCACGTTGGGCACGTTCGGAGAGGGGCCGTCATGGCCCCTCTCTCTTTTTCTCTAAGTTCTGAGCTGGTGAAATGTTTTCAATTGATGGAATCGTTTCGGGATTCGAAACCTCGAGCATCATCGAAAGTCTCTTGGGTTTTCAACAAGCCCAAGTCGATACGTTTAACTCCCGCAAAGCAGAGATTACGACAAGGCAAAGCGCCTTCAAAGGAATCGAAGCACAGCTGTTGACCCTGCAAGCATCGTTGGGTCGCCTGAATCGAACTCAAGCGTCTGTCTTTGACGTCAGGTCGGCAACTTCAAGCCACGAAGAAATCCTCTCCGTCGTAGCCGATAACGGTGCCAGTAGCGGAAAGTATCAGTTGACAATTGATTCCCTGGCAACGGCGCACCAGGTTGGGTCACAGGGATTCAGCACCACGTCAGACCAGATTGCCAGCGGTGATATCACATTTAAGGTTGGCAATCGAACCGAAACAACGATTGCCATCGACGCCGGCAACAATACTTTGTCCGGGCTGGCAGCCACAATCAATGATCAGGTAGATGACGTCAGCGCGAGCATCATATTCGATCAAGGTTCTGACTCATATCGACTGTTGCTGACGTCAAACCACACCGGCGCTGAGAATGAGATCTCCGTCACCGCGAACCTCAGCGGCCCCGGTATCGTTCCCGATTTTTCGGGGGCTCCCGTGCAACAAGCGGCCGACGCCGTGATCAAGCTCGGTTCGGGGCCCGGCGCAATCATTGCTCAATATGCATCCAATCGCGTCGAAGGCCTGATTGAAGACGTCACCATCGATCTACAGTCTGCGGCGGCGGATACCACGGTAACGATCGATATTGCGGCCGACACGTCAACGGCTCAAGAGGCGATTGAATCGTTTGTCGCCGATTTCAATTCGCTGATGGAATTCATTGACGCCCAGACAAGATTCAATCCGGAAACCAATGAAGCCAGCCCGCTACTCGGAAACCGGTCGGTGAACACAATCAGGGATCGGCTATTTGCTGCCGTGACCGATACGGTCGCAACCAACTCGAGTGTCAGCCGGCTTGCGCAAATAGGGGTCGACGTAAATGCGCAAGGCCGGCTCGTGATCGACTCCAACAAGCTAACCGAAGCGCTCACAGGCGAAATCGAAAATATTGATCCCAAAGATATCCGCAAGCTGTTCGGACTGAACGGATCTTCCAACATTACTGGCATCCAGTTTTTGGCCGGTGGAAATCGCACCGCGGGTTCAAAAACTCCTTACCAGGTGGACATCACACAGGCGGCAGAACAAGGCTCGGTCACCGGTACGTCGAAAGTGAAGCAGAATACCACCATCGACGAGAACAACAATAGTTTCCAGATCACGATCGATGGCATCGTCAGTGAAACACTGACGTTGAACAGTGGCCAATATACACGCGCTGAGTTTGCAGCCCACGTCCAGGAAGTGATCAATCAGTCCGAAGAACTGGGAAATCACAATGTCACAGTCAGCTTGAACGCTGAGAACAAGCTGGTCATTACCTCAGAAGCCTACGGCTCGGATTCGCGAGTCGCAAGTGTTTCCGGCTCCGCAGCTTCGAAGCTCGGCTTCGACGGTAGCGAAAATGGCAGCGGAAAAAATGTTGCCGGAAAATTTATCGTCGACGGCGTGGAAGAGATTGCCAACGGATCTGGTCGAGTACTGATTGGCCACCCCGATAATCAATTCACCGCGGATCTTCAACTAAGAATTACATTAACAGCGGACCAACTGATCGATGGTAGCGAGGGCGAAGTCCAAGTCTCCCGTGGTGCCTCGGGCCGTCTGGATAAATACATAGGCAGCGTGATCGACGGTGAAACAGGACTCCTCAAAAACGTCAATGATGATTTCGAAGCGAGGATCGCGTCGATCGATCAGTCCATTAAACGCGTGGAAAGCATCACGGCCGCGAAACGTGAATTTCTGATCGCCGAATTTACGGCGTTGGAGCGCATCATGAGCGATCTGCAAACAACAAGCTCGTTCATTACCACACAGCTCCAGTCACTCGGCAGCTTCAGATCCAATCGTAATCAATAGGAAGTGACATGAACGCTATCGGAGCGTATCAGAAGCAAAGCCTGCTAGCAGGATGGACGCGGATCGACCTGCTGCTGCAGATTTATGAACGCGCGATTACATCGATTGATGCCTGCGAAATCGCGTTCAAAGAAAACGACGAATCCGCCTACGTTCGGCACTTTATTCAGGCCCAAAAAGCGGTCCTCGCAATCCACGCCGGTCTGAAACCGGATGAACACGAGGTCGCGTTTAACGTGGCGCGGTTGTTGCATTTTGTCTTGGTTTGCATCGAAAAAAGGGACTTCAAAGCAGCCGCCAAAGTGCTCCGCGAATTAAGGGACGGTTTCGCGGCTGTTGCCGATGAAGTCAATCGGCTTGAAAGAGAGGGAATGATTCCCCCGGTGCCCGGCGACGATACTTTTCAACTGTAAACTCAAAGTCGAAAAACGAACAAACTGAGACGCGTGTATGAACCAATTGTTGCTGGAGCGTGGTAATCGATTCACCAGAGGCGAAGTGATCCAACACTGGCTCCGCCTTGCCGTTGATGCGTCCGGCAAGGAACGGCGACGGTTCAAACGGCACGCGATGTTTCAGCCAATTACGATTAAGGACAATGAAAACAATGGAAAAGTCATCTCCGCGTTTTCACGGGACATTTCGCGAGTCGGCATTGGGATGGTGCACGATGCGCCTGTGTCACTCGCCCCCAAAGAGCTGCAGCTGAGTAGTCCAAAGATTGAGCTTAACGTCAAAGTCAATCGATGCCGGCGGTTATCTGCTCGTTGGCATATTAGCTACGGACAATTCGTATGCCTTTCGCCGTCTAAAATTGCCAAGCTGGCGATAGCAACGGCCGCTGATAAACTGAACCAGCGATTGGCACAGAGATATCCCTTCTTTCGTCCCATCTCGTTGAAACTTTGCAGCAATCAGAAAATGATTTCGTCCGTGTTTTGCCGTGATATCTCATCGACGGGGATCGGACTGTTCCACGATGTGCCACTGGATAAGCAGCAGGTCTTGCTGCGAATCGCGGATGACGATGTATTCGCGCAGGCTGTTCTGGCAAGAATCTGTTGGTGCACACCCTGTGCGAACGGATGGTATGTCAGCGGGGCAAAATTCGAACCACTGCTGATGGAAGAGCTTGAATACTGATCTTCGATCCCTTCATCAGCCAAAGCAGGTTGAAGACAGGTATCACGATTGACAGAGTTACATCAGCAGGGACCGCGAAAATACCCAACTCTCGCGCCAGAGAGTCGCCCAGCAGGGCTCGTGAAGAGTCGGCCCAACCATGGGAATAGGGCTCGCCCACGATTTCCAACAGTGAATTTTCAGCAATGCTCATCCATTACCCCAAGGATTCAAATTAGGTGGCTAGCGATTGGTCTGATTTGAATTGGTCTCGTTATCGGTTTTGAAGACATGCTTGGCGAGTTCATCCAAATCGATCGTGCTATCACGGTTGAGATCAATTGTCTTCAGCAAACTCTTCGACAATTCGCCTTGGCCAGCAGTCTCGCCCAGTTCATCTTCAGAGATTGAGCCGTTTCGGTCGCGATCGTGTCGAGCCAGAAGACGGCGTGCGGCGGCAAGATGGCTGTCGTCATAGCCTTTCTGCTTACGCATTTTGCTCAAGTATTTTTCGATCTCAATGGACGAAATGTCTCCATCTCGGTTTGCGTCAATCATGGCTAACATTGGATTGTTTGCAGCGTTTGCACTTTCCAGTTCATCCGCCGAGATGACGCCATCACGATCTTGGTCGTATATACCGAGGATCTCTCGAGCTTTCGCTTGGTCCGCTGGCGTCAATCCCAAATCCATGCGGTGCTTAGCCAACGCCGTTGCTACTTCCATCAAGCTCAGCAAACCATCTCCGTCGTGGTCAAACTGATCGGGTGTCCCCGGTAACTTTGCATTGGCGAACTCATCCGGACTCAACCGATGATCGGAGTTTTCGTCAAACCGATTCATGGCCTTGATCGCACCACCTTGGTCGACGCCAATGATTCCAAGCTCCTTCCTGAGGCCACGTTGAAAAGCATTCTGGGTGATCAATTCGCGCCGCGTAATGATGCCATCGGTGTTTTGATCGTATTCTTCCGGATCGGGAGGCCAATTGTGAGCCGCAATTTCAGCAGGATCCAGTTGACCATTCTTGTTTGAGTCATAGCGACGAAGGTGTTTGTCGGCGAGCGTACCATCGATTTGCAGTACTCCGGCGTCGATTCGTCGCTTGGCAACCCAAAGGGCGATTTCCAAATGCGAAAACTTTCCATCTCGATTCAAATCAAACTTCTTTGACTTTTCGTCGTCCCAGCTCAATCGTTTTTGTTCATTGCGGTCGATGATGCCATCTTCATCACGGTCATATCGCGTCATGATTCCAACCGCATCACGCAAGTCCATCTCGATCAGCACGATAGCGACAGGATCCACCGGCGCTTCATCTCTCTGATCATCTTGCGAATAGGCTGTTCCCATTAAGGAGACGACAAGCACAAGGCAGGTAACGATCGGCAACCAAAGCGGAACATACAGCTCCCCCCAACACCGATCATCGACCGCTTTCTCTGTCTTGACGCGAGAACATCGGACAAAATATCGCCGGACATTACTTGATTGACAGGTCATGCATCGGTATTTCATGGTTCCATGATGTATTGGCGTAAGTTGATCGGCCCGCAGCGGGCTATCTAGATAAAGAGAATACAGAAAACTTACCGTCGGTCCAAATTTCGGACGCGAATTCCGGTTCAATCCCGAGCAATCGAAGAAACGTCCCGCTGTTCTGAATCTTATCTTTTTGCAGGACGACATGCGTGAACGGATATCGGAGGAGATGATCGCAAATCGATTTAGTATCAGAAAACGGCGTTGGTATCGCGCATATTCCGTGTGCGGAACTGACGCGACGCTCGCGATGGGGACCTCTAAATGGCTGGCATATTGGGGCGAGAACACAAAGCCAGGCATCTTCGCGGTGTAGACCTGCCAACGAATGCAGGTTTCCCGATGCCGGTCAGCCAAAACGAGCCATGATCAACGAAACGCCATAGACGGTACGCGGTCGCCGTCCGCGCTAAGCACGCCCGTTATTGTCTTGGCCCAAATTCCGTGTCTGCGTTTTCAACGCAAGAACTCCAGCAAGCCCAGCGAGGTGAGCTCGGCGGTAACCGCGTATGTGTATTGCAGCAAGGCCTGCGAATTCTCCAGTCGTAACACAGCCTCGGGAAGATCCGTGGCTTGCACTTCGCTGATCTGCGTTTCGGTCGACAGCATCAAGTCGTCGACGCGAAAGCCCAACGATTGCAGCGTTCGCAGTGACGTTGACTGTTCGCCCATCGCCTCGAAAGCGTTCTTGCCGATCGCTTCCAGTTCTCCCAGCCGCCGGTTAAGCGCCTGCGCGAATCCTTGCCCATCAAGCTGGCGTGCGTTTCGCAGATCCGCAGCCAACTCGTGCAGTACCTGAAAGGCGTTTGAGGTACCCGGGAACTCCAGGTGGTCGGTTCCCGTTCGTCGGATCTGGCTCGAATCTACCGTAACAGCTCGGCCCAGTAACGGATCTTCGACGATCTGGTTTGTGCTAAAGTCGATGATCATGTCACTCTCGCCATCATCAACGCTTAACCTGCCAGTCGACCCAAGATCAATCGTGCCGCTAAAGCCCGCCGTGATATTGGTTGCATCTACATAAACCAGCTGACCGGAACTGTCTTCGATACGAAGATTCGTGTCGCTGCTGGTGTATGTTACCGGCGGGCCGCCATTCAAAGTGATCGTTCCCGTGCTGCCGTCGCCTGATGTATCAACAATGGTCAATTGATGAGATCCGGGCGGACCGATCACCGTGTCTGCTGACGCGGAATCCGTACCCGGTTGTATTCCGGATCCACCGGAATAGGTCGTCGTGTCATGCGTGACCAGCAGCGATGCGCGACCGATGATCGTGTCTGTTCCACTTCCAAGCCTGGCACCGGTCTGCCCCAGCAGCACCGTGGCGCCGCGTCCGCGACTGCCGAAAATCTCCAATCCGTTGTAGTAAGTATCCACGGAGATTGAATCTCCTACACTTGCTCTGCTGCGAGTGGTCGAGCCGTGGTACTGAACGTGCAAGGTCCCGTCGTTTCGGATTGGCTCTGCAAACTCAAATGGTGGATTTTCCGATCGGGTGCCGCCGTATAGATACTTGTCATTGAACTGCGCCAAGCCGATCGCCTTCAGTTGGTTAAGCAGGCCGTCTACTTCCAGCGCCAATGCGTTACGTTCGTCATCGTCCAGCGATTGAATCCCTTGCTGGGTCAATACCTTTGCTCGATTGATGACATTCGTAAATTCTTGGATCTGACTAACACTCGCGTTCAACACCGACGTCGTTCGGTCGATGGTATTTCGATCCGCCTGCAATTCGGCAAATCGCGTTTTCAGAGACGTGACTTGGCGAAAGGAAATCGGCTCTTCCGACGGCCGCTGGAATCGCAATCCGGAGGCAATTTGCTGCTGATATTGAAGAATGTTCGAACTGTGAAGCGCAGAAAAATGGATGGCTCGCTGCGCAAAAGATCCGGCGGTAACCCGGTAGAACATGGGATCACCTCAGGATTGTGAAAAGTTCGTTCAAGACATCATCGGCGGCTTGAATAACACGCACAGCAGCTTCATAAGATTTTTGAAACTGTTGCAAGTAGACCATTTCTTCGTTCAAATCGACACCGGAATAGGAGTCGCGTTCTTGTTCTATGCGAACTTGCAAGGCGTGCAAGCTTGAGCTGAGCGCGGAATCGGTGTTGATTTGAATTCCGATCTCGTTATTGATCTCGTTCACATATTCAGAGAACGTCAGATTGCCTGGCATCTCGCTAGAGTCTTCCAGCGCCGTTAAACGAAACAGGTTATGCGTGTCGGCGGAATCGCCAGACCAGCCGGCCGCAAGACGCCCCGGGTGTTTAATGATGTCTGAATCAATCTCAATCGAGCTCGCACCGACACCGCTGAAGAAGGAATTCAGGCCAAGGGCTGCCAGGAATCCGGTTTGATCGGGCTCCGCCGTCAACCGCGTCGTAAACTGGTCGCCGGCAGCAACGGTTCCACGGCCGAGGCTCAATTGAATGCCGTCACCTAAATCGATCTCTGTTCCGGCTTCGTATCCGTTGCCGATATTGATCCGATTCACCAATGTCCCGCTCTCCGAGTAGACATTGATGAATAGATTGTCCGAGATCCCAACTTCGCCGCTACCTTCGACATCAAATGTCAGTTGTTGATTCGTCGCACCGGAGTACAAACCTGAGAATGTCGGCAGGCTCGTGCCCGAAAAACTGTTTAGTCGCGGGTGCGTTTCAAGGCTGCCGGTAAAGTCGAAACTAATTCCCTGTGCAGCAAGTATCTGCAGCTGATTCGTGCTCGGGTTCACAGCGGCGCTCAGTCCGTCAATAGCTGACAACCGCGCCGTTACATCATCCAGGCTATCAGCAGTGGGATCGATCGAGATCACTTCGCTGCGCCGCAGGCCATCGCTGTCGATAACCGAAACGGTCAGTTCTCCTGCTTGCATCGGAAATACCGCATTCGCTTCGGCAAGCGGAATGGCGGCGTTATCGACGACCCGGTTGCCGACAAGATGTTGAAAAGATCCGTCCGTGCCGATGCCCGTGGCATGAATGGAATCAAACTCCCGCATCAATTCCCCGGCCAGCTGATCAAGCTTTGCTGCGTATTTGGGAATCGTCTCGTTGAAGACTTCAAGCAGCGCCACGATTCGGCCACTCTCCAGTTTGAGGGGCCGATCGGAGTTATCCAAGACGAGTCCGATTTCGCCATCCGGTAGCTCGGTCACGGTGAATTGATTTGAGATATTCACCTGCTGTATCGAAGCGCTTCCGATCATCAGGTTCAACTCGCCGGTTCGAAAATCGTTACGAGAGATGCCAATCATTTCGGCGATTTCATTCAGTAGTGCATCACGCTGGTCGAGTTCGGTGTTGGCCTGGAATCCCTGAGCCGTCAAGTTTTGAATTTTCATGTTCAATTCGCTTAACGTGTCCATGTGCTGGTTCAGCAAGCCGACTTCCTGCGTGATTTGGAACCGTACGCTGCTTTTTAACTCGCTTAACTGGCTGGCCGCCTGACGAAGAACTCCAGCCAGTCGCTGGCCCGTTTCGATGACCGCGGCGCGTTGCGCCGGTTCGTCCGGCGCAGCAGTCAACTTCGTCAATTCGGCGAACAGCTGATCAAGTTCTGTACCGACGGACGAATTACCATTCAACAGCGTTGCTTCAATTTGACGTTCCAATACCAATAACTGGTCAACGTGGCTCACGTCCGAGATTACATTTGTCAATGAAGCTTCGGTAATCTGGTCTCGAATTCGTTCGATGTAATGGATGTTAACGCCACTACCGATCCGAAACCTACCCAGCTGGTTTGGTGGCAATTCCTGAAAATGAACTTGCCGGCGATGGTGACCGTCGGTATTCGCATTGGCGAGATTGTTGGAGACCACTTCCAACGCGTATTGGCTGGAACGCAATGCGGATAGGCCAAGAGAGAAGTTGGGCATCGCTAGCAAGTCTTTCCAAAAATGTTACCCGGATGGACATCTTGTTGATGGCCATCGCTACCGTAGTTCTTTCTGTGCAGATCGCAATCAAGTATGCCTGAGAGATACTTTCTGTGGAAGTCAAACATGTAGAACAGCATCGCCTGGTTGTGAATCAGGTTGGCTTGCGCCCTAGTCATGCGATCGAGGATGCTAACCCGAATGTCGTTTAATGAATTTCTTTCACCAGGAGGCAAGGAGAGGATGTATTGTTTAATGCTCGAATAGTCCGTGGCGGATTCAAGATTAATGCGGCTGAGCAATACTTCGCGGGCATGTCCGGTCTCTCTGGCCGTGTGTTTCAGGCTCTCGCTCATCGGCCGCAACGACTCCAGGACTTCCAGTGTTGGCGCCTTCAAACTCGCGGTTGATAGTACTTTGGCGGTCGCTTGATTTAGTTCATCCAATGATGCGGCCAAACGAGATTCAAGTCCCAGGTGCCGCCGGACGAGGGCCAACAGTTTGCTTGATTGATGATTCATGGTGTTGGTCATGCGGTGAAAGAAGTTGGCGGTATTGGATCGGCAGCAGCCGGTCCTGGAGTGGACTTGCCGTATTGCTCCAGCAGCAAATCGCTAATGCCTAGCGGTTTCGATTCTGCCAGGTGTTTGCCAATGAACAGGTCGAACATGCCTCCGTAGGTGTCGCTTGTTTCCTCGCCAAAGAAACCGCCTCCTTCCAGCGAGCTTCTCATTTCCTTGATCATCATTGACAGAAACACACTCTCAAATTCGACTCCCACCGCTTCGATGCGACCCGGCTTCGATTGGGAATTCATTGCTCCGATTGGGTCGGCGATCAGTGGCGAAAGTCCGTTTGAAATCGGATTCATGATTGTGCTCCTTCCTGTCCCTTGCTATTCGATGATTAGCTCAGCTTGCAATGCACCCTGGTTTTGCAACGACGTCAGGATATTGATCAAGGTGTTGGGCGAAACTGCGAGCGTGTTCAGGGCGTTGGCCAGGTCACCCACGGTCAGACCTTCACGCCAAATGTTGTAGGTACCGCCCGTCTCGAGAATGTCGATGTTCGTCCGCGGTAGAATCGCCGTTTGACCGTCTGAAAACGGTGCGGGTTGAGACGCGATGGGCGTTTCGCCGGTGGCAATCACAATATTCTCGCTGGCAAACAAAACACGGGAGACTTTGACGTTGTGGCCGAGCACAATGGTTCCCGTTTTCTGATTGATCACCACCCGCGCTGGTTGATCGGGACGGACGCGCAAGCCGCCGATCATCGAGATGAAGGCCGGCACGCCCTTTTGAAACGTGCGCGGAACGACAATCTCGACCGTTCCCGAATCAAGCGCGCGGGCGTGGCCGGGAAACGCCGTGTTCAACGCGTTGTTGATTTGGGTGGCCGTGGAATAAGACTTGTTCCGCAACACCAGCCGAATGCGCCCGTCTTTGGCAAGGTTGTCGCAGCCAATCTCTCGCTCCAGCACCGCTTCGCAGACACCGACGGTTGGATGATTCTTCTTCAGACTGCCCGCATCGCCCTGCGCCGATACACCTCCACCAATGATCGAACCCTGAGCGATTGCATAGATTTCGTCGTCCAAACCGCGAAGCGCAGTTGAATGCAATGTTCCGCCACGCAAACTGGATGCGTCGTCGGCAACCGAAACCGTAACATGAATCGTTTCACCCTTGCGGGCATAAGCGGGGATCTTGCCGGAGACCAACACGGCCGACATGTTTTTGGTGTCCACGTTGCGAAGCCGCACTCCTTTGCGGAGAAAATAGTTGGCCGCCATGGTCTTGGTCTGTTCCGATTTGCCGCCCGTGCCGCTTAAACCAAAGACAAGCCCCTCGCCGGAAACATGATTGATGCGATCTCCCTGGACGAAGGTAATGTCTTTGATTCGAACCGTTGGATCGAAGTCGGGTCTGTCGAATGGTCTCGGGGCTGTTCCCGGCAGCATCCCCGCGCTTTGCTGGCTAGCTGCCGGGGCAGCGAGTGCGCTGCCGGATGGAAACGGCGGCGCAACGGCCGGGTTTGGGATTTGTGCGCATAGTGGAGCGGACAACAAGCAGCAAGCAGTCGAAATCGCTGTGCAAACCATGCTTGCGAATTTCTGGTAGCTCATTGTGTTGTTTTCTCCCGCCACTTACGAATCGTTCGTTAGAACGGCCAGAATCGATTTAGTTTTCGATTCAGCCACCCCTGGTTGCTAAACGCCTGTTCGGTACCCTCCGCATCCAACTGAATCTTCAGGTTGCCAACTAAATATGAGGGCACGGAATTGTTTGGCAGCACGTCGTACTGTCGGACGATTCCCGATAGCTGCAGCTCGCGGAGGTCACCTTGAACAGTGATCAGTCGTCTTCCTGAGACGACCAGATTTCCATTCGGCAAGACGTCGACAACGGTCACGGCGAACTTGTCACTGAATTGCCGTTCGCTGCGAAATTCGGTATCACCGGAAAAGCCTCTTTGACTGGCGGTCGAATGCCCCAAGGCGGCGCTGGCCGCGGAGTCTCCGAATTCACCGCCAAGTGCGTAATTGAAATCGCCCGCGAAGGACGAATTGCCTGCCTTGTCCAGTTTTCGTTCGTCTCGATTCTCAACGTCCGTACTCTCGCTAATCAAGATCGTCAGCACGTCACCTCGGTGGCGAGCCGCGTAATTTCGATATTGGTCAATCTGATTGGCGGACCGCCGTTCGAATAGGCTTTGCCCGCGGGCTGATTGACTCGGCAACACAAATAAAGCGACCATGCCGAACAAAAGCATTGGGTTGGAGTAGCGGAAACTGTATGGACCCAGAAGGATGCGGTTCCGAATCCATCCAGTTTCCGATCTGATTCGATCGTCTGCTTGCAACATTACCTGCGGACTCCGAGCGAAGAGGAGACTTCTGCGAGATTTCGATTCACCACGGTCGCGGTGAATTGAACGCCCGATCGCGTGTTCAAGACGACAATCGGTTCACCAATCGCACCCGCGGACATGACTTTCGCATTCTTTAGCCGGATTTCGTTAGTGCCCAGTTTGACAACGACATCCAGCATGTCATTGCGTTTAACGATGGGTGTGCGGTTGGCACTTGACTTAGCGACATCATTGCTGAGCAGGACTGCGTTGCTGGCGATATCGCGGCTGGCGACTTGTCCGATCACCTGTTTCGAATCGGCGAAATGTTCGCGATTCTGGATCGGCCTCTCGATCACAGTGATCATGTTTGCATCGACAACCGTACCTTTGGGGATGGCTTGGTTTGCCAGGGCGACTTGCCTGGAAATGATCACTTGCGATTCGAATTCTTGAAGAAAGCGGTTGCCGTTCGATTCCTGGAATTCGACTTGAATCCGAGTCTTTCCGATCGGTAACTGAGCGGGAAAGAGAACGGTGGCGGAGAAATCCTCCGACACTAAGGCCGACTCTGCTGACTTGATCTGCTGGTGGCTGACAAGTCGAACAGCCACCGTATCGGTATCGAGACCAAATTGCCGCCCGATTTCCTTTGTCAAAAGCGCTTCCAGCTTTCCACGCAACTGCTTCGCCGACGAACAGCGAACGTTCACTTGTTCGGGACCGACCACCTGAAATTGATCTCGACGCCAACCATCGACGAGAACACGCAATTCGACCTGCCGCCGCGTGATCAGGCAGGCCCCGACATTGGGGTCTAAGGTATCCAGGTCTAGTCCCGAGATTCGATGCCGCTGCTGCGTTGTGCCACCGGTGATGCTGGAAACGTCACCAACGGTAACCCGGCTTTGTGGAGCGGACAACGCAGCAGGTTTCAAGTTGATTTTTAAATCGTTGGCGCGCGATTGCTGGGGAATCAGCAACAGTCCGATGCTGATTAGGAAAGCGCTAAGGGATGGAGCGAGTTTCTTAGCCATCTAACGCACCAAGTCACTTGCCGACGACAACATCTCGTCACCAGCGCGAATCGCTCGCGAGTTAATTTCGTAGGCTCGTTGCGCTGTGATCAGCGAAACGAGTTCGGAAACAACTTCCACGTTTGCGCCTTCAACGAAATGTTGTCGGAGTTGTCCAAAGCCGTCCTCACCCGGTTCCCCCAGCGTCTCGGGGCCTGACGCGGCGGTCTCGGCATACAGGTTACTCCCCAGGTTTTGCAGCCCGGCGGGATTGGCAAAGCGAGCCAATTGAATCGTCGGTCCCGTCGTTGGCACGCCATTGACGCGATAGCTGACGATGCCCGAGGAAGAAATCGCCAGTTCTGTTGCGTCGGGGGGAATTGTGATCTGCGGATCAAGCAAGTAGCCGTCTGAGTTTACGATTTGTCCCTGGTCAGTCCTTGCGAACGATCCGTCTCGGGTGTAAGCGACCGTGTCGCCTTTGAGGACTTTGAAAAAGCCGGCACCCTCAATTGCCATGTGGGTGTCGATGCCGGTTTCCGTTGGCGTGCCCTGCGAGAAGATGCTTGTCGTGCCAACGGCCCGCACACCACTACCAATTTGAATTCCAATTGGCTTGATCTGTCCGTCATCCGTGGCGGCACCAGCCGGCGAAAAAGTGTCGTAGATCAAGTCAGCAAAGTTGATGTGCTTCTTTTTAAATCCGGTGGTGTTGACGTTGGCCAGATTGTTAGCGGTGTTGTCGATCAACAACTCCTGTGCGCGCATACCGGTGGCGCTGGAATAGAAAGCTTTTAACATCACTGGGTCCGATCGTTAGGTCAGCTTATCCGCGAATATGTTCGCGTAATGAATCCGAAATCGCGCGGGTCGCTTTTTGAACGGCTTCATACTGACGGGTGTTGACGATCAGGGCGACAAGCTCCGCGACGGGTTGGACATTGGAAAGCTCGTGCCGAAACTGCATGACTTCCACAGTTCGGTCACTTTCCACGGAGTTTTTGCCCGGCAAGAATTCCGCAATGCCAACAGGGATCAGCGTTTGATTGTCTTGGAAAGCAACCGTTTTGATTTTGCCCAGAACGTTACCATTTGCGGAAATCGTTCCATCGCTTGCAATCGTTAAATCCTGATCTGCAATGTTGGACTGTATCGTGATTGGCCCCGACTCACCTTGAATAGGAAAACCCTCTTCGCTGACAAGAAGATTGGAATCCGGATCGCGATAAAGCCTGCCGTTGCGAGCAAGATATTCCTGACCATCATTGTCAAAAATCAAAAAGCCATCGCCGGCGATTGACACATCAAGCGGCCGCCCCGTGTGCACCTGACGCCCCGGTGTGAAATCTGTTTTGTAGGTTTCGATCTCAGGTCCCAAGTCAAGATTGACGTCCAAGTGATCCACTTCAAAACGCTGCTTGACGCCCGCCTGAATGCGGCGGTGAGCGCTGGAGTTGGCGTGCATCAAATTGCTGGCAATGAGTTCTTGTTGCCTGGCCAACGTATCTAGCGCTGCTGCACCGCTGTAAATGCCATCGATCATGCCTGCACTTCCTTGATTACGCGGCCTGCCAACATCCCTGCGTGTCAGCCATAGTATCGCGTTGCGACTGGTGCAAACTTCATGGGGTTAACCCGCGGTGCGGCGTTGGAATCGTTTATCCCGACACCGAGGTCAGGTTGATGACTGCTGTACGATGGGGTTACGCGATGTCCTTGCAATCAGACGAACAGCTATTCGCGGAACTCTTGAACGCATAGGGGTTAACCCTCATTCCCCGCGAGTAAGAAGTGGCGCAGTCAAGTCGCTGGATTGCCACGTCGATAAGCTTTAACGGTCCCGCGGAGCCGACGGGTTGCAGCAGTCGTAGGTGAGCGCATTTCCAGAATCGGCATCGTCGGAAAAAGGGGTCAGACACCAATAGCCGCCACGGCCGGAAGGGTGCTTCGCACTATTGGTGTTTGACCCCTTTTCCCGACCACCGTTGATTGATTCAGGCGTCAGATGTATCAGCGTTGCAGAAGCTTTCAGGAATCGTCCCATGTCAGAAGCAGAGAGCGAAGAGCAGAAAGAAAAACAATCCGCCGGTGTTCTCGGTTCGAGAGTGTTGGTGTGGGGCGTCATTTTCGTGCTCGGTGTCGGGACTGGAGTTTCTGTCCCGCTATTCATTCTTCCTTCGCAAGGCGGTGATGTCAGTCAGGCCGGGCCGGCCGACGCCGGCCGCATGGATATACCCGAGGCTGATGACAAA
>JBFJVZ010000090.1:0-19843 GCA_041623895.1 Pirellulaceae bacterium
CCGCCGCCCGCCATCCAGATTGTGAAAGCATCAGGAAAATGATCTCGCCCCAGCACACTGCCCTTGGCGGTCCGCCCTTCGCGGAACGGTGTCCGTCCGAACTCGCCACCCCAGATCACCAACGTGTCTTCCAGCAGACCGCGGTCTTTCAGATCAGCCAACAAGGCGGCGATCGGTTTGTCCATCGTCGCGCACTTGTTCGTCAAGCCATCGCGAATGTCCTCGGCTGGATTGGTGCCATGAAAGTCCCAGCCCCAATCAAACAGCTGCACGAATCGCACTCCGGCTTCGGCCAATCGTCGGGCCAGCAAACAATTGTTGGCCAGGCTGGACACGCCCGGCTTGGCCCCGTAGGCGTCGAGAGTCTGTTGTGATTCCTGCGTGATGTCCATTACTTCCGGCACAGCCGCTTGCATGCGAAAAGCAAGCTCGAACTGAGCGATCCGTGTCAACGTTTCGGGATGTCCCATTTCGTGAGCTTGGATTTCGTTCAAGTCACGAACCGCATCGAGCATCCGCCGCCGCATCGCCCGATCCATCCCCGGCGGATCCGATGAATACAAGACCGGATCGCCTTGCGAACGACATTGCACGCCTTGGAAAACGGAGGGAAGAAAACCGGAACCGAACGAGTTCTTGCCTCCATTGGGTTGCACACCACTGGATATCAAAACAACAAATCCGGGCAGATTCTCATTCTCCGAACCCAATCCATAAGTCACCCAGGCACCCATCGAAGGCCGTCCCGAACGCGGCGAGCCGGTGTAAACCATCAATTCGGCCGGCGCGTGATTGAACTGGTCCGTGTGCATCGAGTGGATGATGCACATGTCATCAGCAATCTTGTGAAAATTGGGAATCGCATCGGACATCCAAATCCCGTTTTCACCATGCTGTGACCACTTGCGCGGCGAGCCCATTAATTTGGGAACACCGCTGGTGAATGCAAACCTGCGTCCCTCCAGAAATTCGTTCGGGCAATCGTTGCCATCGTGTTTGACGAGTTCCGGTTTGTAGTCGTACATGTCCAGATTCGGGGGCGAACCGGTCATGTGCAGATAGATCACTCGTTTTGCCTTGCCCTGAAAATGCGGGCGTTTGGGCGCCAACGGATCACTTGCCGTGGACGCCGCTGCGTCGCTGGCAAGCAGTGTGCCAAGCGCTATGCCGCCAATACCGGCCGCGGACTGGCGCAGGAAATGTCGCCTGGTACGAAGCTGAAGATGCTCAAGAACTGGATTCATGTGATGGTCGCTCGCCTGGTGTTGTGCGACATCCATCTTAACTTATCTCAGCTGCGTTGAAGATCCGGAAACTGGACTCCCGCCAAGATCGGCGCAGATGCCTGGAAAGGCTATCAGACGGATGTTCTCTCCCAGCCAGGCGGCGGTAGCCGCAGAGCGTTATTGTTGGGTGCCTGGGTAAGGCTTACTTCCAATGCAACGCACCTTGCGGAGAACGCCCCGCGAACGAACGTTTTTTTCCCATTCCGACGCGGACCGTCGGACGACAATAAGCGGAAGCCTCGCCCTCCCGTTTTGAGACAAACCCTCGTTGGACAGCGCTACTTTCATCAGCCGCAATGCGTTAGATGACAGACGATTTGAGTGCGCGACCGGGCGCGTGGCCTACAGCCGCATGGCACGCGGACGCCCTACAGCAGGTCTTCCTTTTCCAGCAGCTCGCGGTACTGATCTCGCTCTCGCCGGGTCGCTTCCAGGTCGAAGATCAGATACTTCATGTCCAAGCGGAGTTGCGACAACGCTTCTTGAACCAGATTCAAGATCCTGCGACGACGCGTGCTGCATTCAACCACACGATTCAGGGCCGGGGTGACGGCGTCGCGATACCGAGCTGGTAAGGCGTTGATCGCACTGACCATCTCTTGAAGCTCGACGGGAGTATCGCTGTTGGGCTTGTTGGAAGATTCAAGACTCGTCTTGGGCATGCGGGGTCACTCCGGGTGCAGCTGGTTGAAAGCATTTGAGGTTTTGATGCCTTCCATTGCATTCACGGTGCCGCAGTCCTGCAGCCAATCTTGCGATTGCGTCCGAAACCCTTTCGTCACAATGATTTACGGCAACTGGGCTGGCAAGGTTGCAAAAAAGCCCTGTGGTGTTTTTGCAGCGCCGTTTCCGCTTGGCTCAACAGCCTAAATCTTGGTATGGAAAGACTTTACGCGTGTGGTGTTGGCTTGCGACCCCGCGTGGTGTTTTGTCAACACCCTGTCGCTTTCACCACACACCTTGTCACACGATCGGCCAAATCAGGGGAAGTCTGGATGATTGGGCGTCGTGCGAGCGATTGTTTCGCTATTGGCCAGTCGAGTCAACAATCAATGTCCGTCGCATTTAAATCCGAACGATATTCAGCTCGGAATATTCCGGCTTGGCAAACGTTGCGTTCTCTGATCGCCACGGCTGTCCAACTAATGCTGATCGCGGCCGGTTGGACATCCTGTGCCCGAGGCCAGCTTTATGATTCATTGGACGCGCATCCACCACGCTGGCATTTGGATTCATCTGACTGCGACGCACGCGTGACCGCACACAAGCATTTAGCAGACGGCGGTGTCGACGGTCGAGGTTGTGAAATCATCACCTTGACTGCAACCAACGGCAGCGAAGCGATCTTGGTTTACCCGATCGAGCCGGTGCGAGCGATAGATGACTTGACGGCTAATCTATCCGTCATGAGTGCTCGCGAGGGAGCACGCATCGGTTTTCGTGTTCGCTTTCCTTATTTGCGCAGTAAAGAATCGAACCGCCCCGTTGCCGTGATTGTTTACGGCGCCGACTACGACGACACCGGATCGTTCGCATCGATTGGTGTGGGGCTGATCGAAGCCGACCTGCGGCTGAAAATGATTGCCGTGCGGCGCGAGTACGGTGCCACCGCTGATTTGAGTGATCCGTATGTTGATGCGGTCGTCATCAACGCCTACAGCGGACCGGGAACAACGACGCTGCGATTGGATGAACTTTCTGTGGACGGCATGGTCACGGTGGGAGACTACGGCCGAGTGCCAAGTCTTCCGGAACAGGAACCGGCACCGATGTCGGCTTCGCGAGTTTCATCCGCTGGAACGTCATCGACACTCATTGATGAAGCTGCCGGCAACACAGCGTTTCCCGTCGGTCGGGTTACACGGATCTTGCAACACAATGGCGAGCCGTTGACCTGGGTACGTTCGCTTGGTTTTGATGCCGTCTTGCTGGCCCAGCCGGCTGACGCGGCAATTTTGCGGGAAGCGATCCGTAGTCGCATTGCTGTTTACTCACCGCCTCCCACGGCACCGGATGCAAGTATCCAGCCGCTGTTGGATCCCGTGTTGGGTTGGTACATCGGATCGGACGTCGCCCTTGATAGCCGACACGTCGACGAAACCGCGGTGACTTCACAGCGATTGAAATCGTGGCCGTCGGTTTGGCGGCGGCCTCTGGTTGCCGCGCCGGCCGAAACCTGGCAGCGTTATGCACCACTGGTGGACGCAATGATTGACGACCTGGCGATTCGTGCACGTGGTGTCCGGGGTGACGAGGAAGTTGCCGAGATGATGCACCGGCAGCGACAAGTTGGCGGTCGCATTCAAAACGCGGTGGGGATTGCCAGCATGCCGCCCGCATCGGCACTGTTGCAGACCGAAGCGATTGCCGATGCGATTGGGGCACCGCGGCCGGACTCGTTTCACTGGCATTCGATGTGGTTGCAGGCGATTCGTAGTCTGGAGTCGACTCCGAAGGCAATTCTGTTTCGTTCAACCCGGTCGTTGGCATCCGGTAGCGAACTGGACAGCCAGCGTGCGATGTCGCTCAGTTACGTCAATCGCATGATCGCCATGCTCGCTCCCTGGGTTGTCGAAGCGACCCCGTCGCCTCCACCACCGGTGTCCGGCCCGTATCGATGCGGACGTTTGGCCACCGCTGACGCGGATTTGTTGCTGTTAACGTCCACAGCGTCACGCGGCGGCGAAGCGTTGTCCGGTGACGGCGAAACGATCGAAATCGCCTTGTCGCCCGACGAATCTTCCAAGAACGCCTGGCGGCTGACGCATTTTTCAGCTGAACGAATCGCGCCGGAAGTAACCGACACTGGCGCTCGAATCCAAATCGTTTCTCCCGATGTCGTAGAAATCATCGTCCTCAGCAGTGACCCAAGCATCGGGGCAAAACTCAGCACATCTGCACAACGATTCGCCAGACAGGCAGGATCGGACCGCTGGGAGTTAACCCGCCGTAATGTTCGGCAGACGCGCGACGATTGGAATCTCGCGATTTCTTCCCGCGCGACCAATCGTTCGGCACCCGCTGGCCTGCTGAGGGTCGCCGAGCGCACGCTGGCCGATGCTGAACCGCTGTATCGCGCCGGAGATGTTGATGCGAGCCTGCGGATGGCTCGCCGCGCCGATGCCTGGGCGCTGAGGTGTCGCTGGCAACTTTCTGAAGCCCTGATGCCGGATTGGCCGCATCCCACCAGTTGTCCGCCGCTGCTGTGCAATGCGGCGCCGGTGCAGATCGCCTGGCATCCGCTGATGAGCGAAAGTGGTTGGGGGATCAACCGACTAACCAGCGGGTCATTGGACAGCGCCGACTTGATCAATCCGGAAAGATGGAGTTTTGGACGGCGAATGATCGATCGCGCTGGCAGTGAAGTTGCTTTCGTCAGCCGCGGTGTCTTTAGCGGAGCCGGCGCACTGCGGACGACCGTGACTTCAAAAGAGGAAGACGACTTGCCCGGCGGTTACGAGGGTACCGTGATTCAAATTCGTAGTCCTGCAGTGCGACTCGCTGCGGGCCAAGCCTTTCGCATCGATGCGATGGTTCGCACCCTGGGCTTTGGCGGACCACACCAAGGGCTGCTGGTTTACGATACGACGGGCGGGCAAGAAATGGGGCTGTTGATTCGGGGTGGAACGGATTGGACGCCGGTCCGTCTCTACCGCCAGGCGACGGTGGAAAGCGACGTACATGTGATGTTTGAGGTACTGGGAGCCGGCGAGGCGACCATCGACGAGGTTCGTTTGCAACTCTGGGAACCAAAGCCGCCGGCGCCAATTCCGTTTCGCCCGTTAAGCGAGCGAAATGCGGACCAAAGCTTGCCGTCGAATCCAGTCCAGTCGACACGAAGGTAGGTTCGATTCCATAATTGTGTGCCCTCGCGTTTTTCCGATTCGCGCCTCCGTAGGCTTGCAAGGTCCGATTCGTAGAAACCGCGGCAAGCTCCGAGAGATCATTAACATTGGTGATGCCAGCTAGGAACCGACCATCATGCAACAAGTAAAAATGTTCAAAAGTGTCGATACCGAAATTGCGGATCTGGAAAAGGAGATCAATCGTTGGATGCGAAAGAGCGGAGCCCGGGTCCTGTCCATCACCGGAAATATTGCCAATCAGCAAAGCGGGGGTGGCGGACCGCTGAATAGCTTCGTCGCCAGCGACATCTTGGTGATTGTGCTTTACGAGATCGATCAGCCCAGGTGATTCGGTGGACAGCAGCCGATTTGGCAAGCGTCTGAAAAAATTTCGAAAAGACCTGCAGGAATTTCGGCGGCTTGCGGTAGCGATGTCGCTGGTTTGTGATCACGGAAGTCCGCCAATTTCCGGCTGTTTTTTCACGGAGTGAACCTGATTTCCCTTGCCGGCGTCTCCTCTAGTCGCGGATTTGCCTTGTAGTTTCTGTGGGCTGTAAGGATAATGAAGTAGTCGGGTCGCAATGACGCGTTGCGACGGACCCTTTCCGTACGATTGGCAAGCTCGCTCTGGTTGGCACCTGAGTTTGTCGTCGTCTAACCAGGTTTATAGAAAGGAGGTGATCGAGTGGATTATTGCTGTACTTGCCAACGGGGTGGTAACCCGTAGCTGAAAGTCGGCGGGCTGATGCTTCGGCACAGCCACCCCGCTCGCGATCATCCGAAACGATATTGCGAGTAAAAAATGTCCCGTTTGTCGAGATTTTACCTTGGTCTCGGCAAACGGGTTTTTCATGCGCCGCCGTCTCCACCGTTTCTGCAAGCCCTGCGCCAGAAGTTGTCATGATCAGCCATCACAGTTTGACAGCGCGATCAGCTTCAATCACATTACGCCGCTTCCATTTCCTCCCGTCTCGGTTTGGAGTCTGACTTCTTGAACGTTCCCCCTCAGCCGGCCAGCGAACTGGAAAGCACGCTGAATGAAGATACGGCCGCGGAGTTCGATCCGGATGAATTCGATCACCTGACCACCGGGACGCTGGTGTCTCGATCCGCCTTTGGCGGGGCCTTGATGGGGCTGGCGAATCTAGTGCCCGGGATCAGCGGCGGCACGATGCTATTGGCGGCCGGAATCTACCCAAGGTTCATCGATGCCATTGCCGAAGTGACAAGGTTTCGCTTCCGCTATCGATCCTTACTAGTGCTGGCCTGCGTTGTCGGCGCCGCGGGTATCGCCATCTTGTTGTTGGCCGGAACACTCAAGAATCTGGTCGTCGATCACCGCTGGGTGATGTACAGCGTGTTCATTGGACTGACGCTGGGCGGCTTGCCTGTCGTTTGGAAGTTAGCCAAACCGGGATCAAAGACGCTTGTCGTTGCCGCGGTCGTTTCGTTCGTTGCCATGGTGATGCTGGCTGCGTTGCAAGCGATGGGTGTGGTCGGAAGCAATGGTTCCAACGTCATCACGTTGTTCATTGCCGGCCTGGCCGGAGCCAGCGCCATGATCCTTCCCGGGATCTCGGGCGGATACCTACTGCTGTTGATGGGCCAATACGTTCCGATTCTGGCCGCAATCGACGAATTCAAATCCGCACTCGAATTAAGAGACGTGGGCGCGGCCATGGATCCGGCACTGAACGTCGTGCTGCCGGTTGGATTGGGCGTTGTCGCGGGAGTCGTGGTGGTCGGAAACCTGTTGCAATGGTTTCTTCACCATCACCGCAAGGCGACGCTTGGTGTGCTGATCGGCCTGCTGCTCGGATCGACTGTAGGTCTCTGGCCGTTCCAAAGTCCCGTGCCCCCTGAGATCGGTGACACGATCAAAGGACAAATCGTTACCGCCGAAACGCTGCCGGAGATCGAACCTGACGATTGGGCGACCAGATATTTCCAGCCCAGATTCAGCCAGCTCGCCGGGTCGCTAGGGCTGATCGCGATCGGTTTGGGTGTGACTCTGGGGATCGCGCATCTTGGCCGCGAAGAGGAATGACCAAAGCTCGCGTCCCGGAGCTGTCAGGCCTAATGATTCGGCAACATTCAATCATCGATGTTGGCCAGGACCAGTCCTGGCAAGGCCGGCGGCCAGTCCTGGCAGGGCCGGCTGCCCTGATGTTCGGCGCAATCATGCCAATCGCTTCAATCGAAAAAGATCCATGCCCCAGCGGCAAAGGTTGCCGATTAACAGGATCAGAGCGATTTCATTTTCACGTGAGCACGCATGCTTGTAGACCAAGACGAGGAGAGCGTCCGGCTGAAGAAGGGCTAGCTCAACAATCATGAAAAATGAAATCGCGGAGCGAGCCCAGACAACGGAACCACTGTACTTCCATCAAAGGCAAGCATCGTGCTTGAAATACTGATTCTTGCCGTCGTGCAGGGCATTGCCGAATTCCTACCCATCAGTTCATCGGGCCATCTGGTGATCCTGGGCTCGGTGATCGGCGAGCAAAGTGAGTCGGCAACATTGGAGATCATTCTTCATGCCGGCACACTCGGATCGATTCTGGTTGTCTACTGGCGTCGCATCGTTGACTTGCTGTCGAGTGATCGCCGCGTGATTCCGTTGCTGGTGATCGGAACAATTCCGGCAGCGATGGTCGGGTTGCTGATCAAAGCGCAGTGCGAGTCGATCTTAAAGAATCCGATGCTTGCCGGGCTGATGTTGTTGGTCACCGGCGTTTTCTTGCTGGTACTCGGTCGGCTGACATCGCGAAACGGTGAGTACCGATCGATGAGCCTGCTAGTTGCTTTTGTCATCGGTTGTTTTCAGGCGTTTGCGATTCTGCCCGGCATCAGTCGCAGCGGCGCGACGATTCTGGGTGGCCGCCTGATGGGACTGAACAATGAAGACTCGGTCACGTTTTCTTTTTTGCTAGCGATTCCGGTGATCGCCGGTGCCTCGGTGCTTGCCTTGAAGGATGTCGTTGCTCAGGTCCAAGCAGGCACAACCATGGATCACACACCGATCGAGTTAGCGGCAGGTGCTTTGGTAGCATTTGTCGTAGGAATTGTGGCGCTTCGATGGCTGATCGTCTGGAGTCGCCAAGACCGGCTGCACTGGTTCGCAGCCTGGTGTATCCCCCTTGCTCTCCTGGTGTTAGGGCTGTGCTGGACGGGAAGAATGGGGTTTTGAGAAAACTGTGAACCACCCATCTTTCCTGTGGACACGCGTTTAGCATGTGGTAAAATCGATGTCACTTTTCACCCCCCATGTGTTGCTCCGCGCGCAGAAGGTTTGACATGGCTACCGCCCAGCTAACCGAACGTCAACAAAACGTTTATGACATGATTCGATCGTTGATCGTCGAGCGCGGTTATGGGCCAACCGTCCGAGAAATCGGAGAACACTTTGGAATCAAGAGTCCCAATGGGGTGATGTGTCACCTACGCGCTCTTGAACGCAAAGGTTTGATACGTCGCAGTCCAAACAAATCTCGCGCCATCGAACTTACTCATGCGGCCGACCGCAATGGCAACAGTCTGCCACTGGCCGGGATGGTCGCAGCCGGTCCCACGGCGCTCGCATTTAGCCAGAATGATCGGCTTGATTTCAGCGAAATGTTGTTTAAGGACGACCGCTTCATCTTGCGCGTGTCCGGGGATTCGATGATTGATGCCCACATCACCGATGGCGACTACGTGGTCGTTCAACGGCAAAACTCTGCTCAGCCGGGACAGATGGTGGTTGCTGAAACGCCAAATGGTGATTCGACGTTGAAGTACTGGCATCCCGAGGGCGATCGTGTTCGCCTGCAGCCAGCAAATTCGGCGATGGAACCGATCTACGTGAAGGAAGCGAAAGTGCTCGGTGTTGCTGTCGGCGTCGTCCGGTCAAGCATGTAGCCTGCGATGTCTGGGCTAACGGGGGAAGAATGCAGTGCCTGGGCTGCCGTTCTTACCTAGACTGCCTGTCTCTTTTCTTCAGCCGCGTTCAGCTTGTTGTACAGTGTCTTCAGGCTCACGCCTAATTCTTCGGCAGCTGCCGGTTTGTTTCCATCGTGTCGTTGGATGGCACGCTGGATTGCGATCATCTCCAGCTCTCGCAAAGTCATTGGTCCGGAGTCACGGACTTCGCTGCGTAGCTGGCGGCGGCTGAAATGGCGAGGCAGGTGATCCACATCGATCGGCATTGATTCGCAAAGGATCGCAGCGTGCTCGATCACGTTGGCCAATTCGCGGACATTTCCGGGCCACCGATGGTCCGTAAGCTCGGCGATCGCTTCGTCGGTAAACAGTTGATCATCGGATCCGTCGCACCGGTGGCGGCGAAGCAAGTGAGAGGCCAGGGGGATGATGTCGCCGGGACGTTCGCGGAGCGCTGGCACTTGGATCTCAAAGGTATTGATGCGAAACATCAGGTCTTCACGGAAGTCGCCGGTTTCGACCATTTCTTCCAGGTTACGGTGGGTCGCGCAAACGACGCGGACATCGACATGTACGGTTTGGTTGTCACCCAAACGTCGGATGTCTCCGGTTTCCAGGACTCTCAGTAGTTTGGCCTGCATCGCCAGCGGCAGTTCACCAATCTCGTCCAAAAAGATGGTGCCGCCATCGGCTACCTCGAACAGTCCGACGCGGGCGGTATCGGCACCGGTGAAGGCGCCCTTGCAGTGGCCGAACAGTTCGCTTTCGATCAGGTTTTCCGGCAGGGCTCCGCAATTGATCGCCACCAACGGTTGCTCGGCACGCAGGCTTGCTTCATGCACGGCGCGGGCGACCAATTCTTTGCCACAGCCCGTTTCGCCTCGGATCAGCACGGTACTATCGGTTGGAGCTACCTTGAGGACGAGCTTGCGGACCGCATCCATTGCCGGCGCCGTGCCGATCAGCTGCTGATCGCCTTCGGCCTGCCGGAGGCGATGTTCCAGCGCGGCAAGTTGACGTTTGGTCTTGCGGCGCTGTGCGACGCGACCGAGCATTTCAGCAAACTCGCTGAACGGACATGGCTTGGTGATGTACTCAAAGGCTTGATAGCGAACGGCGGCGATCGCGGTGTCCTGAGTCGGTTTGCCGGTCATGACAACGGCTTCGATCTCCGGCCGTAACTCACGCGCTTTGGCAATCACCTGGATGCCGGTCAAACCGGGCATATCGATATCGACGATCAGGCAGTCGAAGGGCTCTTTCTCCAGGGCGGCAACGGCTGTCAGGCCATCAGGACAGACGACGACTGAATGTCCCATCCGTTCCAATTCGGTTCGCATGATCTCCTGCAGATTGACTTCGTCATCAGCAAACAGGATTTTCATCGATGGCTTTTCAGGCAACTTTTTTGGCGACATCGTTTCGTCCATGAGTGTCTTGGTAGTGTTCGTTCTCGTCGTCGCTGCACGCTTCGCTGGGCAAAATCATTTCCATGCTTGAACCGCGGCCTTCACCTTCGCTACGTGCAATCAGCGATCCATGATGTTGCGAAACGATGCGGTAGGTGATGCTGAGCCCCAAACCGGTACCCGTTCCATCACGTCGGCGGGTAAAGAAAGGTTCGAACAGATGTTGCAGCACTTGCTGGCTCATCCCACAACCATCGTCGTCGACACGGACAATTGCGTTGCTTTGCTGCTTTTGAACATACACATCCACGGCGCCGTCGCAGTCGACACTCTCCATGGCGTTGGTCACCAGATTTAGCACGACCTGACGCATCTCGTGAGAATTGACGTGCGCGAAAACATCCTTCTGGCAGTGAGTACGCACCGTTTTGCAGCGGTATTTGCCGACTTTCCGTATCATCGAAACCACGTCGTCGACCAATTCTCCCATGTTCGTTGACGCTCGCCGAACCTCGCCCAGGCGGCTGAAGTCAAGCAAACGTTTGGTGATTCCACTACAGCGAAAGGCTTCTTCCTGAATGCGGCGAAGATTTGTTTTCATCGGCTGAGACGATTGTGCATCGTGTTCAGCGAAACCGACATGACCGATTGCCAGTTCGTCAACTTGCCGTTCCAGCGCTTCGGCACTCCAGGCGATGCTCGCCAGCGGGTTGTTGATCTCATGTGCGACGCCGGCTGCCAGGAATCCAACGCTGGCCAATTGCTCATTCTGAATCACCTCGCGGGTCCGTTGCTTGACCAATTGATCGAGCTCGGCGTTCATCGCTTTTTGACGTTCCACCACGTCCAGAAAGCGGTCGCTCATTCCGTTCATCGCATTAGCAAGTTCGCTCAGCTCATCATTGGTTCCCAGGTCGATGCGATGCTCGAATTGCCCGGCCGCCACCAAACGCGACCCGTCCAGCAGCGTGCGAAAAGGCTGCGCGACTTGCGAACTGAAGACCCACCACAATGCCAGGAACATCAAAACAGCGAAAACCAGGCAACCCCAAGCCATGTAAACCGACTTTTCATACTGTCGCCGAACATCGTTGCTGAATTCCGCGATCCCTTGCTGCACTGCTCGCAGGTGGGCCTCGGTTTGATCGGACATGGAATCGATTTGCCGCCTGACTTTGGGCGATCGCGTCCCCGACAGCAGGTTTTCTTGGCGATTCTCGCAGTCAAGCCGGTCAAATGCTTCCCGGATCTCGCCCAGGTTTTGATTCAGCTGTTTCGTATCGGAGAGTTGAACGGCGTCGGCGTGATCCCTGTCGCCAATTTGAGCTTCGTATTCACCAAGTGCGAAATCGAAGTCCAAGAACGCGTTGTTCAAGCGAAACTGCTGCTTGTCGGTATCCCCAAACAAGCTTGTCTCGATCATTCCGGGGTCCCTAACCAGCGGATCTTCACCGTTGTAGATCATGTGGATCTTGCCGGCCAAATCATTCAGCTGATGGGCGTAGGGAATCTCTTCGGCCCTTTGGCTGACCGCTTCCGCAAGACGACCGTAGCGGAACAAGCCCCACACGCCGCCCAGAGCCAGCACGAAAAAAACCGCCATCAATGGCAGCAATGTCGCGAGCAGTTTTGTGCGAATTGAACTTCTTCGTAACACGCCTCGCCCTCCCTAGCAAATCGCGTGAAACATCGGTGGATTTCTCGGAGGGTAGAGATCTGGGCGGGCGGCGGCAAGACGAAACTCGGGCGGCATTGCCGAATATGCTGGCAAAAGCTTGACTTGGCGGGGCAGGCAGGAGGCAGCGTTGAGCCGCGACCTGTGGTTGCAGCAGAAACCAGCTTGATGCGGACGGGGATGGCATGGTGGTGGAGTCACCCCTTTGTTGACCGATAATTGCAGTCGTCAATTATCGGACAGAGGGGAAGCTCAAACTACAACACACCACGGACCACGAAACCGATGATCGCGCCGATCAGGATGCTGATCGGGATCGCTACCGAAAGCGCGATTGCGATCGGGATGGTGTGATTGGGCGGCCCCGCCACTTGGAAATCACTTTCCAACGCCGTGGCCATCGGCAGCATGCCTGGATCAGAGACGTTTCCTGAAACACTCAAGCCGCCCGAGGTTTGCAAGTCGCCGACACTTTCGGATGCTTTCGGTGGTGGCTCAATCGCCTGAGGTTCACTGGGAGGTGGCGGCGGCGTCCAGGCTTGCCGGTCGATCGGCTGATCGACCGCTTCAAAGACGGTTTGTGACCATTGCTCCAGACGCTCGGCAACTTCGGCGGCCGAACTGATGCGGCGGACCGGGTCCTTTTCCATCATGTCGGCAATGGTGTCGACGAATTCTTCGGAAAGATCCGGTGCAAATTTGCGTGGATGCCAGGGTGTTTGTTCGCAGTGGCGCTTGCATTTGGATTTTGCGTCGCCACCGGGAAACGGGACTTTGGCGGTGACAGCGTAATACAGCGTGCAACCGAGCGCGTAAATGTCACTGGCCGGACCAACGTTACGAGGATTGCGAATTTGCTCCGGAGCCAAGTAGTCGGCCGTGCCCACGATCTTCCCCGCGCGTGGATCATCGTCCAGCCCCATGCTCCAAGCCGCCAAGCCGATGTCGGAGACTTTGGCGTGCCCGTCGGGCGATACCAAAATATTTCCCGGTTTGACATCACGATGGACAAGCCCCAATTGGTGCGCGTATTGGAGTCCCAGCGCGGCTTGTCGAATGATCAACGCCGCATGATGCATCGGCAGCGGTCCACTACTGCGGATCACGCGGCGTAAATCGTGGCCCGGCACATATTCGGTGACCAAATAATGAACATTGCCGTCTTGGCCCGCATCAAACGCGCGAACCAGGTAAGGACAATCCAAGCCGGCTTGCACGCGAATCTCGCGGGCGAATGCGGCACGAGATTCCTTGTTGGATTTTTCGCGAGGAAGTACTTTCACAGCGCACTCGCGACCCATCACGTCATGCACGGCTTTGAAAACTTGTCCCATGCCACCCTGGCCGATCCAGTCGGTGATCACGTAAGGACCAAGTTTCAGTTTGGTCCGACCCGCCCTCAGTTGTTGTGCTTGATACTGCGTGAGCACGCCGCTTTTGACCAACGTCGCCGCGATCACGTCTTCTTTGTCCGTTTTCGCCAGCTCGATTACGCGTTGCAACTGCCGTTTCGTGACCAGGCCGCTACGCAAAGCGGCTTCGCCAAAGGTCAGTACCGGTTCGGATTGAGTGTCGTTCATGCGTATCGCGGCCAAACGTGCAGGTCGCAACGGGTCATCAGCGAGCAAGAGTCATCAGTCCGCAAAAACCACCACCAAATCGGTCACTTGATGGCTACCGGCCGCAAAGCGAATCGAATCGCCACTGCACTTGATGCCCGATGATTGTTTCGCTTCGTCTTCGCCGGCAGGCGATTCGATCGGCAAATTCCAGGGGTCGTTGTGGCTACCATCCAGAATACTCGCGAATTGAACATCTCGGCAAAATCGCAGCGTGATGTTGGCGGACTGCGAACGCGTTTGGATGGCGCGGATCGTCGCCGCCAGTCGTCCGTCTTCGCGTTGCCGAATTTGCAGATGAGTGATCATCACGTCGGGGGGTGACGCAAAGGCGATCCAACCACGCGGCGGCAACGATTGCGGTTTCTCGACCGGTACTTGGAGCGACCCGGTAATGAACGCTTTGGCCGTCGCAACTGGCGCGGGCACATCGAAACCGTAGCTCAATTTGAAAATTTCGCAGGCTTCCCCTTCCACAACCAACAACGTATCGATGAAACGATCTCCCACTTTGCGATGAAAAGCCAGCCCTGCGGTCGAAATCAAGGTTTGCCGCTCGGCCTCGTCAATCACCAACCCCAGCGGTGAGACCATCCGCTGGCTGCGGCTGCGATGAATCTTGTCGCGGACCAACAGACGGACAATCGCCGCCTCCGAGGAGACGGCGACGCGAAGGCCCAGGTAGTTGCGCCAGGGGTCACCTTGGAATTCAGATTCCGATGTGAGTGAACCGGACACTTGAATCTGACGGCTGCCACGGGATAGGCGATAAACCAGGCTGTAGGCGGCGATGACTTTGGAATCGGCATCCAGGAGTTTGCCGCGGGCCTCAATTTCACCCGCAGATTCACTGCTAGAAACCACGCGAACTTGATCAGCCACCATGTGGGCCGCATCTTCGCCAGCTTCGCCCGCCTCTGACGTCACCCGCACCAACCGCATGGAAAACCGATTCCCTCGGGTTTGCCCGCTGTAGACACCTTGAATGCCGCCGGTTTGCGGGCTGATCGATACTTCCATGAATTCATTTCTCAGCGCCGTGCCATCGGCAATTTCTTTCCGCGGCGAAAACAAACGCCCCCACAGCGATCCTTGTTTTCCTGATGAGCTGCCGACTTCGGCGCGGGCGAAACCGTACGCAGGGATATCGATCGAAACCATTGATGCGGAGCCTTCGGCCGACGCGCCGTAGATATGCTTGGCCGCTGCCGGCGGGTTTCCATCTAGTCGCAACAAATCGCGGCAGCCACAGCCCTGCGGATTCACGCACAGCATGGACGTGACCTTCTGGGCCGTATTGCCTGACAAAGGTGTGGCACCCGATGATCGGGCAAACTGAGACGCCAACTGGGTCAGATCGCCGTGACTGTGCTGGTCGGGCTTGCCGGCGACCAGATCAACCATCCCGCGCAACAGCCCAGCGGTCTCGCCCCTGACACAATCAGCAAAAGCGGTGGCTTGTCTGGAGATCGGATTGGCTACCTGTTGCTGCACCGAATCGGTAAGCAAGCTACAGGCGTTGGGCGAGACGGCGCGTGCGGAGCCATGGTGATACGGATGTTCGCCGGCGGTAAAGTAATCCTCCAGTTTCCAAAACTTGCCGAGTGCCAGCGACCAAGACGCGGCAGTTTTTAGATCCCGAAAACTTTCGCACTCGTTACCCGGCCAGTGCACCAGCAAGGCGGTCGCGATTTCTCCACTGTCGATCGATTCGCCTAATCGCGCTCCCAGATTTAAGAAGGATGCGTCGCTGCCGGCATCGATTGGCTTGGCGGTCAAGGCTTGAATCTCTGCACCACCACCTTGGCGAATGACTTTGGCTTCGTCTCCGAACCCCGACCCCCGGGAAAAGTCGATCGGAATCATTCCTTGGTAACCCATACGGGCGATTGCCGGTGTCACGTCGGCTGGTGTGGCGCCGGAAAAACGTGAATAAACCGTGGGGGATGAGCCAATCGCTTCGCTTGCGAGCTTGTGGCCGGCAGCGATCGCCTGGTCTGCTTGATCCAGTGACATCGCGTCCAGGCAATAAGTCGGATCCGGATCACCGCCGGCCCAGCCGATCTGTCCGCCGCAAATCGAGGCGCAAAATTCACGGTATTGCTCGCCATCGGTTTTCTTCAGCGCCATGGCGACATCATGGTCGATCAAAACATTGCAGGGCGTCGGATGAACGGAATCATCAGCCGGATTTGCGTCTGCTGGGGATTGCAGGATCGCCGCAAGTTGTTGATCGACAAATGTATCCAGCGTCGACGGGGTCAACAGGGTCAAATCGATCAGGTGCGGGTCCGAGGAAAAGTAGTGATCCCGTTCTTCCGACAAACAGTCGAAGACATCATGCAGTGCCTCAGCGGTCGCTTCGGCATCACCATTGACAAATGCCTTTGCGGCGGCAACGACGCGGCCCTGCAAATGAATCTCGTCCAGGTTGCTGGTGTAGCGCAGCCGGCGAGTCATGACTTGGATTTGCAGCGAGACGAAGCCAGCAGCGAAGAAGTCCTGCACGCTGATTGACCGATTCTCCCACTTCAGAATCGGCAGTTCGTCCAACTTCAGGATCTGCAGCATCTGCTCGCGGTCTTCCCCGCTGACCCAGCAACAATCCGGGTTTTTGCGGCACTTCGCTTCGTAGCCGCGGGGAATCTGATCGCCGCTCAGCGTCGGCACGACCACGACTCTGGGGCCATCGACATCGGGGGGCGAGTCGGCTCGATACCAGGTGGGCAATTGCTCGGATTGGGCCAAAAGCCGGGGATGCCAGAGGACCGTCCAGCCCGCCAGCATGCTTCGAGCGTCAAAATCGGCAGCATTGGAAGGAAAGTCTTCCAGTGTCGCCGCAGGAATCAGCACACAACACTCGTCAAATGGGGCCATATTGAAAATTAATTTGACGGAGGCGTGCGAGAATTGATAAACTAGGACAGAGCCAATTACGGTATCGTTTTAGCGAAAAATCGGCCATTGGCTTCCTTTTCTACTCCTTTTCCGTCCTTATTTTGTCCACCCCGTTCAGACTCGGTCAGCAACCCAATCCCATCACGAAGTTGCGATCGGACCTGGGCCGTACCCAAAACAGGATTCGCGGATTGATTCAGTAAAGATCACAAATTCGGCTTTCGCACGATCGGTCGATGGAGTGAGTTGCGGCCGTAGAGTAATCTGAGCAATGAATCTGCGCTGTTTTTGGTCGGTTGGCTTCATCAAGTTTCGAGGCTAGCGGGCTAGTCGCGCCGGCTTGATCGTTTTTTTGACAACACAATTGGCACGCCACATTTTCCAGCGAAAACGCAATTGACTCGATATCTTACACGAGCATGACGACTTTCACGAGTTCTCATCGAGATGTCGGTTCCCCCAAACGTTTTCTCTGAACCCGCACAACATTTCACGTAGAGCAGAGTTTTCAGTATGGCTACTTCTCCTGGCGTCTGGGGAATCGAGATCGGTCAATCGGCGCTCAAGGCCTTGCGGTGTTCCATTGTCGATGGTGAAGTCGTTGCCGATGCCTTCGATTACATCGAGTACCCAAAGATTCTGAGCCAGCCGGAGGCGGTGGCGGAGGAGTTGATTGCCGACGCGATCACCCAGCTGCTGGAACACAACGAAATCGTTTCGGAGAAGGTTTGCATCAGTGTCCCCGGGCAGAGTGGCTTAGCCAAGTTTTTCAAGCCGCCACCCGTCGAAGTCAAAAAGATCTCCGATATCGTCCGCTATGAAGCTCGGCAGCAGATCCCCTTTGATTTGGCCGACGTCGTCTGGGACTTTCAGATGATGCCGGGCAGCTTGGTCGAGGAAGGCTATGCCTTGGAAAGTGAAGTCGGCTTGTTCGCGATGAAGCGAGAGCAGGCTTATCGGCAGCTGGAACCGTTTACGGATGCCAACATCGAAGTCGACGTGGTGCAGATGGCGCCGCTGGCGATTTACAACATGATTGCGTATGACCGCATGCACGAGCGATTAGAGCAGGAGGTGTTTGACGCCGAGAATCCGCCCCACTCCAGCGTGGTGCTTTCTATTGGCACCGATTCCAGCGACTTGATCGTCACCAATGGTTTCCGCATTTGGCAACGAAGCATGCCGATCGGTGGTAACCACTTCACGCGTCAGTTGACCAAAGACTTGAAGTTGACGTTTGCGAAGGCGGAGCATCTCAAACGCAATGCTCGTGAGGCCGTCGACCCCAAGTTGATCTTTCAGACGATGCGGCCTGTCTTTAATGACTTGGTGACAGAAGTTCAGCGATCGATCGGCTTCTTTCGCAGTATCGACAAGAAAGCGGAGATTACCGAACTGCTGATCACGGGAAACACGGTCAAGATGCCGGGCTTGGCCGCTTACTTGGGCAAGAACCTCGGTTTTGAGGTCCATGTGTTGGACCGCTTCAATCGGCTTTCCGGCGACGACGTGCTAACCATTCCGACGTTCCGGGATAACGCCCCGACCTTCGCGGTCAGTTACGGATTGTGCTTGCAGGGACTGGGGCTGTCACAGGTCCACGCGAGCCTGGTACCGCAGGAAATCCTCACGGCGCGGATGATCCGAGCCAAAAAACCCTGGACGCTTGCCGGGCTGGCAGCCCTGCTGATCGGCATGTCCGGGCACTATGCGTTTACCGAACGAAGTTGGGCCAAGAGCCACGACGATATCTGGGGACCGGCCGCCAGTGAGGTAAAACAAGCTGACGATTACGCCGCCGGCCATCGGGACGAAGACGAATCATTAAACAGAAAGCTGACGTACCTGAACGAACTTGGCAAGCAAGTTTCCGGCAACGCTGAACGACGACTCGCGTGGCTGGAGCTGATGCGAGGAATCAACGGACTGATCCCACGAACCGATTATCCCGAGGGCAAACTACCAAGTCCCAAAGAAGTGCCCTTTGAGGATCGAATTGATTTCCACATCACCCAAGTTGAAACCAAAAAGTACGATGACGTGAAAACCTGGTGGACGGATGATGTTGCCAGGCGATACAAGGAAGAAATGACTGACTGGGCTCGAATCATGGACGGCAAAGTCCCCGAGACGGTGGCCGCAAACGCGTTGGCCGCGGCGCAATCGGGCCCCTCCGGACCCGGCTGGGTGATTCAATTCAAAGGGTATCATTACTTCAACAATCCGGAACGACCGGGCGAGGAAGGCAGCAACCACGTTCGCAAATACTTGACGTCTTCGTTCTTGGGTTATGACGAAAACGGCAAGCCCAAATCGATCAAACTGCCTGACCCTCGGGATTCCAGCCAAACCCTCACCTTCACGCCTCAGCAAATGGGTTTGATCTTTCCCCTGCTGCTGGACGACAATCGCGCAAAAGAAGCGTCCGTCCCCAACCCCGACTACGATCCCGCCTTGGCACCCGTTGAGACCGGTGTCTCATTGGGGCGATCATCGGATGATGAGGACACTGATATCGAACGCCCGCATCTGAACGTGCTGAGATTGGACTTCGTGTTCCAAGTCGTTTGGCAAGAAAAAACGCTCAACGAGCGATTGGAAGCTCAGGAAGCCGCCAAGAAAGCAGCAGAAGAAGCCGCCGAAAAGGCAGCGCAAGAACAATCAGTCGCCATGCAGTAAGCGTACGACACTTAGAACAGAACAAAGACCCATCGCATTCCTCACAATGTCATAAGCCATGGACCAACTAAAAAAGCAACTCGCCGTCGTACTGCAGTACGGTTTCTGGATTGGCAGCGCCATCGTGCTGATCGGTTCGGTGGCGGTGTGGTACATGGCCTCCAGTGAACTGAGTCAGCAGGCGGATCGGCAAATCGGCAGCATTGAATCCAATGTGCAAAAAGTCAAGAATTTGCGCGATTCAATGTCCGATCAACCGAACGCCAAGTCGCACGCCAGGATGGAGGAATTGATCAGCGCGCGGGAAGACGAGGTGTTGCGAGCGTGGTCCAGCATTTATCAAGATCAACGACGCATTCTAACCTGGCCCAAGACGAAGGAATTGCGCGAGGACTTTATTGACGAGTTTCGGCATCCCAAAGATCCGGAAACTGGAATCATCGACAAGTCACGCCAGAAGCTGCCTTACGAAAAATACGTCAAGTATCCCGTTCCTGATGAGCAAAAGGTC
>JBFJVZ010000091.1:0-19838 GCA_041623895.1 Pirellulaceae bacterium
GCCGAAGGATTGCGCTGAGCGTCACAAGTGCAGTGAAACGTTAAGGTAATGGTGACCGCGACCAAAACCAATAGTGCACTTCTCATGCTGCCAACCTATGCATGTCGTGAATGGAGGAATCATTAAAGACTTCGACACCTCCCTGTGTTCGACTTTTTTCGCGGGAGGATTCGAGTACCGCCATCTTAATCGATGATTTTGGTGAGCAGTTGTGCCTTTGGCCATGGCAATTTTGTTTCCCGCGACACTACGGGGTATTTCTCGCTGTTGGCCGTGGAAACGACTTCGCACCGGGGTGCAAACGTGAGAATCACGGTCACTTCGCCCGGCCTAGGCTTGACGTCCACGTGTCGTAGACTGATTGCAATTCGGCGATCTTTTCCGGACGCTCGGCGGCCAAATTTGTTGACTCGGAAAGATCATCCGCCAGATTAAACAGTTGCCATGGCTGGGCGGCTCGCTCGCGGACAATTTTCCAATCGCCCTTGCGCAGGGCGCTGTGAGTGCGAAAACTGAAGAAGAAGGATTCATGTGGTGATGGTGCGGCGTTGCAGAGAACATCGGTGATGTCTTGTCCGTCGTAGACGATAGCCTGGGGAAGCTCCGCACCAGCGATTGCCGCTGCGGTCACTAACAGATCGGGTGACCAACATGCTTGATCAATCACGGTTCCCTGCTTGATTTTGCCCGGCCAACGAGCGATCGCGGGTACTCGAATGCCGCCTTCCCAACAGGTGATCCCGCCGCTGCGGAGCGGATGATTGGAACCAACATCCAATCCCTTGCGGCCGAGCATGAATGCGCCGTTGTCGGACATGAAAAACACGAATGTGTTGTTAGCGGTGCCGCTGGACTCAAGCGCATCCAGCACCCGACCGATCGCCTGATCGAGCGCGTAAACGACCGCGCAAAAACGCCGATACGGGTCCTTTTCATCCGCTGACCAACCGTAAGGCTCAAAGGCCCAATCGGGCGCTTGCCACTGATTCGGCTGTCCGGGTCGCTTGTTGCCTTTCATCGGGAAGTGCGGCGCGTTGAACGGTAAATAGGCGAACCACGGGGTCTTGCTGTTGGTATTTCGGCGGATGAAATCGATACACGCATCGGCAAAGATATTGGTGCTGTATTCGCCTTCGCGGTGCAATTCCTTGACACCGTCGTACAGATCATGCATTTCACGATAATTGTGTTGGTAATAATCGAGGTTGCCCGATGCGTGCCCGATAAATTCATCGAATCCACGCTCGGTCGGCCGTGAACCTTTTGCGAAACCGATGTTCCACTTGCCAAAGCAGCCGGTCGCGTATGGCGTTGGCGCCGATTTTAAAACTTGCGGAATCAAGATTTCTTGCTGATTCAGGCCGACGCCATAATTCCCTTTGACTCCCGGCAGCTGATTCACAAGCCCATGGCGCTGCGCGATCCGTCCAGTCAACAAACAAGCGCGTGAAACCGTGCAAGTGGAAGATGCTGTGTAAAAACTCGTCAGTCGCGCACCCTGGGATGCCAGTTTGTCCAAGTTGGGTGTGAGGATGATCGAATCGGCGTTGTAACTTTGCAGGTCACCGTAACCAAGATTGTCCGCCGTGATGATCAGAATGTTGGGCGGTGGCGCACCGAACGCCGAAACCGACAGAGACAAGAGGAGAGCGAGTATCCCAAAGATCATTTGCAACATAATGTTCTCAACAGGGGAACAGTCTGGGAGGGCGAAGCTCCTGCTGAGCCGTTCGCCGGTAGAAAACGTGGCTCGGCGGGAGCCTCGCCTTCCCGCTTTAGCCGCCCGGTTTCAGAAACTCGAGCAAGTCGGCCATTTGCTGAACACTGACATCTTTCTCGACGCCTTCGGGCATCAACGATACATCACCGATGCTGATTTCATCAATTTGGTCACGGTTGATCGTCTGCTGTTTGCCCTCGGCCATGTTCAGGACGATGGCGTCGGCGGTCTCTGAACCGATCAAGCCCGCGAACACGTTGCCGTCATCGGTGAGCACCGTGCAGACCGTAAATCTCGGTTCGACCTTCGCATTTGGATCCAGAATGTCATACAGCAAGGCCAGTTTGGACCGGTTGCGTGTGTCACTCAGGTCGGGCCCCGTGGTGTAGCCTTCCCCGTTGATCTTGTGGCAATTCGCACAGACGCGTTTAAAAACTTGCTGGCCGGCGCCTGCTGACGCTTTCAACTCGAGTGCCTTGCGGTACTGGCTGGCAACCTGCTGACGGTTGGATGAAACTGCACCGCCCAGCAGTTTCTTTGCTTTCGCCAGAATCTCAGCGTCACTGTGTTTCAGCAAGCGAACGCGCTGGTCAATGCTGATGACTGCCGGGCTGAGCTTATTGTCGAGCATTGCATCGAGAGCGAGCTTTGTCGAATCGACGCGCCGCAGTAACATCGTCACCGCCGCACCACGCACCGAGGGCGCGAGTCCCGGCCATGCGTTCAGCACGATCTTGGCCGCGTCGATCGAACCATTGGTACTCAGCGAGTTGATCGCGGCGGCCTGCACAGCGCTCGGTTGTTCGGCCGCCAACAACGTTCCCAAAGAACCGGAAGCGCTGGCGAACGGTTGATACGCCAGTAACTCGATCGCCGCGACACGATCAGCAACCGAACGCCGCCCGTTCAGCGCGACTTGCTGATTCTGATCAAGTAGTGACTTGACCCGTTCAGCCGATTTGGCCAAAGCGTCCGGCGGGCTTGCCAGCAACTTCGGCAGATTTGTACGTCCGAGTTTGCCGCGATGGCGGGACAGGCCGGTTCCTAAACCACTGATCGTTGCCGACCGCCACCAACTGCCATCGGCTTCGTTATCCGTCAAAGCCGCGAACACGCCGGCTAGCTCGTCAACATCGCCTCGCGCACCAACCACCGTGGCCAGTTGCTTGATCAAGTTGACTTGGCCCTCGCTGCCCTCGTTGACAAAATCGGAATCACCGGCGAGGACTCGCAGGATGTATCCGGAGCAATCCTTAGCGGAGGACAGAATCGCTTGGGCGAACCACGGATCACGTCCGTCGCGTAACGCGATCACCTTCGCCAATAAAATCGATGCGTCGGGGCGGTCGCTTGCGCCAAGCGAGAGCGCTACCTGAAAGCGTACTCGTGCGTCGTCATCCTCAACGCGTTCGGCAATCTTGTTGAAGATGTCATTTTCGCCGATCCAACGTGTCGCCAGTTTAACTCCGTCACGACGTACGTAGGCGTTCTCGTCGCTGATCGCCCGCAACACGTCATCACGTTGTAAATCGCCAAGTCCGTCCAGTGTCCACAGTGCACGCAGTCGGCTGGTTGGCCGCTGGCCTGTCGCCAGCAGCTTGCGCACCGCGGGAATTGCGTTTTTATCGCGGCGTTCAACCAACAATCGCTGGGCCAACGTCTGACGCCAAGCGTTCGCATCGTCCAAGAATGCCACCAGTTGTTCAGTTGATCTGGGAGGATCGTACGGCTTGGTGGTGGCGCCCTTGGGAACAATTCGGTAAATCCGACCGCGATCATCACCGGCACGCCAATCGAGTTTCTCCGCGATTTCCGGCGGCAAGAACTTCGGGTGTTCGACCCACAAACGATACATGTCCGCCAAATACAGCGCGCCGTCCGGGCCGCTGGCCAGACTAGCCGGACGGAACCAGGTGTCGGACGAAGCGATAAAGTCGGCTTTCTCGCGGGCCCGTGTCGCTTTCAACAGCGGGCCGTCGGAGCCAATGATCGAACGCGTTACCAGGTGGCCGATCGGTTCGCAGACGAAGACGCTCTCTTGAAAGTCGCCGCTGAACAGATCACCCAGATAGGCAGTCGTGCCACACGCTGACGTGTGAGTGCCGGCGTGTGAGAGATAATTGCTTTTCATTGCCACCAACGGGTAGACCCGCGTTTCGCCGCCCGATTTGCCGACGTCGTAGTGGGCCTTGGCAATCACGTGAAACGGATTTCGCCTGGCGTCGTCGGGAGAAATCAGCGTGGTCATGATCGGATTGCGGTTGGTGCAATAAAACCGATTGCCCCAACGATCGATCGTGTTGCCGAATTGGCCGAGCCCGCTATCAGCCTGGAACTCTCCCGTTTGCGGATCGAAGCGAAACTCCTTGCGCGGCATCTCTTTGGTTTCACTTTCCAGTGGCAGATCAATGTAGGGCATGTCGGCCGTGGCATGCCGGGTGACTTTGCCGGGCCCGTAGTTCAAGTGCACCCAGTTATCGAGCCCATAACGAGGATTGCCGATCTGCATCTGAGGATGCGCGGGCGTGAATCCGTCGAAGAGAACTTCCCGAATATCGGCGACGTGATCACCGTCCGTGTCGCGCAAATACAGAATCTCCGTTTGCGCCCCGACTAGCAAACCATCCTGGTAGGCCATCGCGCTGTGGGCAAAATTCAACTTATCGGCAAACAGGTAGCGTTTGTCGGCCTTGCCGTCATGATCCGTGTCCTCCAGCATCACGATCTTCGACAAAGGTTCACCGCCCTCGGGTGGACCGATCGGGTAGTCGCCATATTCGACCGCGTACATGTGACCATGCTGATCAAATGTGATCGCCACCGGATCGACCACCAGCGGCTCGGCGGCAAAGAGCTGAACCTCAACTCCCGGTTCCACTTGCAGTGATTTCAGTGTTTCCTGGGGAGACTTTGGTGGTGCTGTTTCGGCATCCACCCAATGCCGGCCGCCGCGATTAGATTCAATCATCTGCAGGGCATTTTGCTGCAGCACTTGTGGCTGCGGCTTTGTTCCAGCAGCGATTTTGCCGCGCTCGCGTTGTCCGTTGCCGCGGCGGTCGGTGTCGCCCAGATCTTCACGAGCCTGCTGAGCAAGTTGTGTCAACCGGGCCACAACATCGGGATGCTCTGCTGCCACGTTCTGTTTGCTGCCAATGTCGGTGACCACATTGAACAGCAGCGGCTCCGGTTTTTGGCCTTTCTTGAAGTGTGGATGCCGGTTCGTTTTGACTGGCAAGAACAGCTTCCAGGGACCGGAGCGGATGGCTTGCAGTTGATCTTGCTGGTAATAATAAAAGGCCTCGTGCGGTGTCTTGGCGTCTTCTTTCCCGAACAACAGTGAGGCGATATCTTTGCCGTCGATGATGCGATCGGCGGGCGGCTGACCGCCGGCAAGCCTGGCGAACGTGGGCAGTAAGTCGATGGTCGATGCGAGCTGATCGCAAACCGAATTCCCGGGAACCTTGCCGGGTTGCCAGACGATCGTGGGCACACGAAACGCACCTTCTCCGGTTGTGTAACCGCGACCGTGCAGCGGCAGATTCGATCCGCGGGACAGATCGCCCGGCTTGGGATTGATCGGCGCCCCGTTGTCCGAAGTCCAGATCACCAGCGTGTTCTCGGCGATGCCGAGATCGACAAGTTGATCGAGCATCACGCCGATCGACCAATCGAGTTCTTCGATCGAATCGCCCCAGGGGCCATTTTTGCTTTTGCCTTTGAACTCGGGACTGGCAAAGGGTGTGCTTGTGCTGCCCGGCATCGCCTGGGGAAAATACAGAAAGAACGGTTCGTCTTTGTGTTGGGCAATCCACTGCATCGCACGCTCGGTATATCGTTTGGTCAGGCCGTTGCGATCGACCGGGGCTTCGATGACCGTTTCATTCTCCATCAGCGGCAGCGGCGGCCATTTGGATCCATCGGCGTCCCACACGCGCGCGGTCATGTCATCGGAATAGGGAACGCCAAAGAACCAATCGAATCCTTGACGCGTGGGCAGGAATTCCGGTTGGTCACCCAGATGCCATTTGCCGATGATCGCGGTTGCGTAGCCTTGATCCTTGAGTACTTCGGCGATGGTGACTTCATCGGGATTCAGGCCGTACGGCGAAAGCGGTCTCAACACCCAGCCGTCGCGATCGTTGGTGTGCATCCCGACGCGTTGCGAATAACAGCCAGTGATCAGGCTTGCTCTCGAGGGCGTGCAGACACCGGCGGTGACACAGAAGTGCGTGAACTTGCGGCCTTCCTTTGCCATCCGGTTCAAGTTCGGCGTGCGATGGATCGTGGAGCCGAAAGGCTGAATGTCGCCGTAGCCGAGGTTGTCGCAGAAGACGACGATGAAGTTCGGTTTGGTATCGGCGGCGGGAGACGGAGCGGCGCCGGCGATGAAGGCAAAGAGTAAGCAAGTCAATAAAGGAACAAGCCGCATCATTTCGTCATATCAATCTTCGAGAGTAGAAAAACCGCAATCGTACTATCCGCTCAGGCCAGAATGTCGGTGGCGACCTGGCCGGAGACATCGGTGAGCCGGAAATCGCGGCCGGCATAACGGTAGGTTAACCGCTCGTGATCGAGCCCCAACAGATGCAAGATTGTCGCGTGCAAATCGTGCACGTGCATCTTGTTCTCAGCAGCGTAGTAGCCGTAGTCGTCGGTGGCCCCGTAAGCATAGCCGCCTTTGACCCCGCCGCCCGCCATCCACATCGTAAAGCCATGCGGATTGTGGTCGCGTCCGTTGGTGCCTTGAGCGGTGGGCGTTCGCCCGAATTCACCGCCCCACAGAACCAAGGTGTCGTCCAGCAATCCATGCGTTTTCAAATCGGTCAAAAATCCCGCGATTGGTTTGTCGACTTCGGCAGCGTTTTTGGTGTGGCCTTGGAATAGATTGCTGTGTTGGTCCCACTGGACTTCGCTGTCACTGTGGGTGACTTGAACGAACCTCACGCCGCGTTGGAGAAAACGACGAGCCAACAAGCATTGTCGCCCAAAGTCTTCGGTGACCGGGTCGTCGATGCCGTACAAATGATGAGTGGCGGCGGTCTCGGTGGACAAGTCTTGTATCTCGGGCATCGTTGCCTGCATGCGGAAGGCCAATTCAAAAGCCCCGAGGCGGCCTTCCAGTTGCCGGTTGCCACCGACGGCATCGATATGATCGCGATTCATCGCTTGGATCAGATCAAGTTGTCGCCGTTGCGTGTGGGCGTCGATCCGTGCATTACGAATGTGCTTTACTTTTGAATTGGCGGCCGCCAAGCTGGCATTGCCGATCGGAGTTCCCTGACAATGCGCCGGCAAGAAGGCGGCACCCCAATTGTTCATTCCGCCATGAGCCAATGTCGGGCAGATGGTGATGAAGGCCGGCAGATTTTGATTTTCGGTCCCCAGTCCGTACGTTACCCACGCACCCATGCTGGGCCGCACGAATTGGTCGGTGCCGGTATGCAATTTAATCAAGGCACCGCCGTGCGCCGGGTTGGTGCCGTGAACGCTCCGCAGGATACATAAATCATCCACATGTTGGGCGACTTTCGGGAACAAGTCGCTAACCGGAAGCCCGCTCTGGCCATACTGGCGAAACTTCCAGGGGGAACGCAGCAAGTTGTTTTGCTTGGCAAACGTTACACGCGGCAGATCAAAGGGCAGCGGTTTGCCGTGATCACGATTCAGCAACGGTTTGGGGTCGAATGTATCAACGTGCGAAGGGCCGCCTTTCATGAACAGAAACACGATTCGCTTGGCGCGGGCCGGGAAATGCGGCTGCCTGGCGGCAAGCGGGTTATCGGCAGAAACGTCGGCCGCGGCTTCTTGCTGCAACATCGCGGTCAGCGCCAAATGCCCGAACCCGATGGCGCTCGTTTTCAGCAACCTTCGTCGGCTTTGCAGAGTTGATTCCAACGACATGCGTTACCTCACGTAAATGAACTCGTTGCTTGCCAGCAATCCTTGACAAAGCAGCGACCACGCCTGCCTGCGCTGATCGGGATCGAAACTTGCCGAACCGGTCAGAGCCTGTGACGTCATCTCGGCAATGAATGCGAGAGCTCGTCCGACTTCCCCGTCGCTCGGCTTGCGGCCGAACGTGCGGCGGTAGAGTGCTGTGATACGGGACTGATCATCGGCTTCAGAATCCAGCAACTGCTCCGCCAACGCTGAGGCCGAATCCATCACCAACTCCGAATTCATCATCAATAGTGCTTGTGGCGCGACAACGGTGGAGTTGCGGTTACCGGTCGGCATCGTCGGGTCGGGAAAATCAAATTGTTCAAACAGTGTGTAGACATTATTGCGAATCAGGGGCAGATAGATGGCGCGTCGCAAACTGTCGTACTTGGTGTGATCCACCGAGGTGTGGTTGAAGACAAATTGGCGATTCCGTAGCGGGACCGTTTTACCGCTCAACGATTCGTCCAAGCGACCCGACACAGCCAAGACCGAATCGCGAATTTGCTCCGCTTCTAATCTTTGCAGGCGAAACCTGGAAAGCAGCAGGTTTTCCGGATCGGCCGTCAACACATCAGCGTCTGCCTGAGAACTCATTTGGTAAACGCTGGACTTCAAGATCAAGCGATGCAAATCTTTCGTCGACCAGCCCGATTGCATGAAGTGAAAAGCCAACCAATCCAGCAATTCAGGGTGCGTGGGGCGATCACCAAGCAGACCAAAGTTTTCAGTTGATTTGACGATGCCGCGACCGAAATGCCATCGCCAAATGCGATTGACGTAGACCCGCGCGGTCAGCGGATGTTGGGTACTGGCCATCCAATGGGCCAACTGTAATCGGCCGCTTTGATTGGCCGGCAGAATTGGCCGCACGGTGGAGGTCCGCATTACGTGGGGGAATTCGCGAGCAATCGGGTCGCCAAGATTCAAATGGCTACCGCGAATGTGAATCGGTAATCGATCGTGGACTTCGCCATCGGCAACGCCCATGGCAGCAGCTTCATCCGGAGCCCGGCTTTCAACAAGGCGGGCTTCCTCCATCAGTCGGTAGTACTCGCGGAGTGTTTCTTCGTCGAAGGCGAATTCAGGTTTCGGCGGCACGGACAGGAAACCGGTCAAGTCGTACAGTGCCGCTCGAGCGGCTTCCAACATTTCGTCGTCAATGTTTTTGGCCTTGGGGTCCTTTTTCCGCGCCGCCGTAAACGCTTCCTCCGCGCGAACAAACAAAGGCCCAAAGTGTGCCTGCACGGCATCAGGGTCCTCTTTCAGCTCGTCCCATTTTCCAAAGAATGCGTCGTCACGTTTGTAATGCAGATGCAGGCGGCAGTGATGCAAGATCCGCGGATGAAGGCCAAGCGGTGCAGCGACCTCCTCCACGGTCGTCAGCGGCGCAGTGGGCGGGAATTTCGTACAAGCGACCAGATACTTGGCTGCGTTGGCCCGCGCTTGAGTGCGCAACTTGACGATCGACGTGTTCTTGAAATCAGCGGCCGCTTTCTTCTTCGCTGCGATTTCCGCATCGACTTTTTTCAGCAACTCTTTTTGTTCGTCGTCAGCGAAGGAATGTTCGTACCAATGTTTGATCGCGCCGGTGTTCGTATCGCCAAGCGTTTTTGTGCTCTTGAAGATCGCAGCCAGTGCGTAGTAATCGGTTTGTTTGAGCGGATCGAACTTGTGATCGTGACAGCGGACGCAACCGAACGTCATTGCCAAGAACGCTTTGCCGGTCGTGTCGAGTTGTTCGTCGATCAAATCCATGACCAATTTTTCGCGGTCGGGCTCGGCCAACACCTTGGCACCGAGCGACAGAAATCCGGTGGCAATTTTGGTTTCCTGGTTGGCGCCAGGTAGCAGGTCCCCGGCAATCTGCTCGATTAAAAACCGGTCGAACGGCTTGTCATTGTTGAAAGCGTCGACAACGTAATCGCGGTAACGCCAGGCGTTGCCAAAGGCGAGATTCTCATCCAGCCCGTTGGAGTCAGCGTAGCGGGCGACGTCCAACCAGTGCCGGCCCCAACGAACACCATAATGCGGCGACGCTAAGAGCCGCTCGATGAGTTTATCGAATGCGTCGCGCGACTGATCATTGACGAAGGCATCGATTTCCGCTGGCGTTGGCGGCAAGCCGATCAAATCGAAGGTAACGCGGCGAATCAATGTTTCTCGGTCAGCAGGCGGTGCCGGCCGCAGTCCCTGCGCGCTGAGCTTGTCGAGCATAAAAGCGTCGATCGGCGTCTGTATCCAGTCGCTCTCTGGCAATACCGGGACAGCGGGATTCTTGACCGGCTGAAAAGACCAAAACGCGCGACCCTCTTCGATGCTCATGCCGGTCGTGACGGGAGTGGCGGAGGTTCCCCGACGCGGATCGGGCGCACCCATCGCCACCCACTTTTCCAGTGCCTTAATCTCGTCTGGCGGGAGCTGATTCTGCGGCGGCATCTGTAAGTCACGATTCGTGTAGCGAACCGCTTCGATCAACAAGCTCTTGTCGGGATCGCCGACGACAATCACCGGACCGCTGTCACCACCCTTCTGCCAGCCCTCGCGCGAATCGAGCAACAAGCCCCCGTTGACTTCGTCAGCCGCATGGCATTCGTAGCAACGCTGGACCAGCAGCGGGCGAATCGTCTTTTCAAAGAACTCCAATTCCTGCGGATCAGAATCGTCCGCCGCCGCCGGCAAAGTACTCAGTATGGCAACGAACGAAACCAGCAAGCTGGCTCGCGCGAATCGAATGGTTGCAGCAATGCCAAACATCAAGCTGGATTTTGGGTGGGACAACCTGGTGGGAAGAATCCTATCTTACTCCCGATTGCCATCTGGGTGGATCGCTCTTGTGGCGGCTGCCGGTCAACGTGGACGATGGGGCGGAAATCAGCATGATTTTCGCCACCGCGGAGGCCAGACACCTGTCAAGACTTCCGGCCGGGCCGGGCCGGGTCGAAATCCCTCCCCCTCCCGCTGCTTTGGTCACCGTCTCAACGAGTCAAAAATGCCCAGCCGACATTGTTGGCAAAACCGGCAAAGATTCTGAGAGTAAACTGGATTTTCGCCGCACCGGTAGCAGATTTCGTGGTTCCCACGACGATCCCAGATGCAGGTACCCGCCTCCAGTTCGTTCCCACTCACTGCCACGCTGACAATCGCAGCTATTCGGAATGTTGTCCCGCTCACTGATCCTGTTGCTTGTCTTTGCCGCGAGTGTCTCGGTCAGCACGGTCCAGGCGCAAGCACCGGTCGCCAAAGGATCGCGAACCTGGCAACTGAACTGGTCATGGAAAGACGTTCAAATTGACAAGCTGATGAGTCGCCTGAAGTCGATCGGATTAGAAGTTCCGGTCGATGCCAGCGGCGATGTTTCTGTCGATGTCGTCGTCACCATCCCCGTCGACGAGTGGCGGGCCAGCAACAAGTATCGTTTGCAGGGAACGATTGCTTCCAAACGGCTACGAGTCGAACAAGTCGCGTTGGATGATTTTGCGGCCAACATCGATGTTCGCAACGGAGTCATGACCATCAAGAATTTGAAGGGCAATTTGGGCACAGCCAATTCACCGGGGCGCGGCTCGCTGGCTGGAAATGCGAAGTTGCAGATTTCGCCGCTGGGAGATTTGGAAGCTGAGCTGACCGCGAAAGCGATCGACATCGGGCCGCTACACCAGGTTTATAAAGCTGCCATCGGCGATGAGTCAGAGTTTTCGATCTCCGGCAGAGTTGATGGCCAAGTCAACTTTCGCGCACCGGTCAAGCAAGTAGGAAAGATTGATCGCTGGAGCGTGGATGGTGATGTCACGGCACAGCGGTTGAAAATCGGCGATGCGCAACCGGTCAATTTTCAATCCGGGCCGTTCAGCTTCAAGAAAGGCGAAATCGACGCCCGCCAAGTCCAAATATCGGCAAGCGACAACGCCCAGGTCGCATTGATGTTGGCGGCACATGCGGAATTGCTCGGCCGCCGGCGATTCGATATTAGCTGCGTCGGCAACGACATTCCGCTGGGAGAAATCTCGGCTGCTATTTCATCCGGTACTTCGGCGTGGGCCAAGGGGATGCTCGACCTGAACGTGACCGCAAGTGGTGAACTTGCGGCGGGCAAGTGGAATGTCCAGGGCCAAGTCGCATCACCGCAACTGCAGGTGGCCGGGGTCGAACTCGGCTTGGTCGAACATCAAGTCAACTTTGATCAAAAAGAGTTGAAGCTGACACCGCTTGCCCCGGAAACAAGTGACAACAGAGCGTCCTTGCGGCGGGTACGGGCCAATTACCAGATCGACGAAACGGCGATTCAACTACGCGACTTGGACGCAGAAATATTTTCCGGTTCGGTGGTTGGATCGGCGAACATCGCCAGGCAGGCCGGCGGAACGCACCAAATCGACCTGCAATGGGATCAGCTAAAGCCCAAGATTAACACGGCCAACTTCATGGACGTCGGTTTTGATATCCAAGCGACTTCAGCGGGCACCATCGCCTGGAAAGTTGCCGCCGATTCGGTAGATCTTTTATCGAAACATCAAGGAACGGCCAGCATTGAACTGCAAGAAATCCAGGTGTCGGGAGTTGAGATCGGCTCGCTGGCGGTAGATGCCAAAGCATTGCCAACAAGCCTCGAGCTGACGGCGAAGGGCGAGCTATTCGGGGGTGAGCTATCGATTTCGACGCTGACACCGGTGACGCCCGAGCTGACCATTCAACAACTATTCAGTGCGCCAACAACCGCCAAGGTTTCGGCGACTTCGATTCCGCTGGGGCCGATCTTCGATGTCATTCCGCCGGCAAGCTTGCCGCAGCTAGCGCAGCGTCGTTGGTCCGGCAAACTGTCGGCCGAGATCTTCGCTGAATTGGAAAACCGGGCGGTGCGAGAGGCGACCATCGGTCTGACCGCCCAGAATCTTACGCTCGATCGTATGCTGCTTTCGCGGCGCGTTCGCATCGACGCCCGCACGCTGGGACGCAAGATTTCGATCGACAATGCCACGGGCAACTACGCTGGCGGCCGCGTGGATATCAATGGAATCGTCGCGTTGGATGCCGAGGACAGCCAATTAAACATGCGGATTATCTCCGTCGATGCTTCGCAATTCTTTCAACCTCTGTCAGCATCGACAGCCAGGCAACTGCAGGGGCGGCTGTCGGCACGGCTGACGATTTCCGCAGGCCAGCAGCGCGATCGCATCTCGGCACGCGGCACGGTCGAATTTGTGGATGGTCGTGCCTATGGAGTACCGGTGCAAACCGCTCACAGCCAGATCTCGGGTCGGATCACGAAGCGACTCGATCGCTGGAACATCTTGCTACCATCGATTTCCGGCCAGGTTGGCAACGGACGAGTCCAGGGAATGCTGGAATTTGATTCAGCTTTTCGGGCAACCAAGTTTGATCTGCGCAGCAACTGGCAAGTCGATCGTGTGGATTTCGCAAAACTGATGTATGAGTCGGGCGCGGGGTCTGCTTCGCGGGCCAAGGGTCAAGTCAGTGGACGGCTTGTTGTCAACGCAGACGCCATGTCCACCGTGGATGACTTGTACGGCAAATTCGAGTTTCAACTCGGCGGCTCGGGTGCCGGGTCAATTCCCGGTCTGACCGATGCACAAAACTTCCTCGGATCGCTCGCCTTAACGGGAGTTCGCTTCCAGGAAGGGAGCATGCGGGGCGTGATCTCCGGCGGCCGCGCGAACGTCAAGGACTTCCAACTGCAAAGCGCCCAGCTGATGGTTTGGGCAGAAGGCAACATGCAGCTGGCGTCACAGATCGTGAACATGGATGCCGTGATTGCCACCGGCAATTTCGATGTCAGCCCGCTGCTGATGGGCGTCTTACAAGTTGTCGCTGCCCGAGATATTCCCGCGCTCAGTTTATGGATCGAGCTGAATCGATTACTCAGCAATCGCACGATTCATGTCGCCGTGCGGGGTCCGATCAGCGACCCCCGGCTGAGGCTCAAACCTCTGGCTTCGGTTGGCGAGGAGGCCGCGAAGTTTTTTCTCAGGACAGTGCTCCCGGTTAATCTGCCACGCACAAAGAATCCACTCGACCGATAAGCAGAGACGCTAGCAATTGGCAAACTTTGCGATTCGCGAATACCTGACCGCTTGTAGCGAGAATGACACGCCTGACTGTTTTTCCAGTTCTATTGATTTCGATATGTCGATGCGCTAATTGAGTATCTCTTCCGCATCAAGGGACGTCGCATGTTCCGCGTCATCGTCATCGCAATGCTGGCAACGTGTTCGCTCGGTTGCAGCTCGCTTGGTTTAACCCTGTATCCAGCTGGTCACTTTCTGACCAAGCAAGCGGAACAGGTTCTGGACGCATCGCCGCGCGAAGCGGACCTGCCAACCGAATTGAGCAAAGACGTACTGCCGGCTCACTTTCTGGAACCCGGTGACGAACTACTGATTGAACCTGTCAATTTTGAAAGCAACGTCCGCGTGCCCGCCGACCAAAAGGTGCTCGTTGACGGCAGCGTGGATCTGGGCGAATTCGGCCGCACCATGATTGCCGGACTGACTCTGGAAGAAGCTGAAAGTCTGATTGAACAAAGGATTGTGCAAGCAGGCGGGGAAAAAACCGAGATCAACGTCAGACTCCTGGAGCCCGTCCACCGGTACTACGTTCTCGGTGAAGTCAACTCGCCCGGTTCCTTTCCACTACAAGGTCATGAAACCGTCTTGGACGCAATCGTTGCTGCTGGCGGGCTGACCGGCAACGCGTCTCCCTGCAAATTGCTGCTGTCGCGGCCGACCGAGCAGCGATCGTGCCGGATCACGCTGCCGATTTGTTATCGCGAAATCACTCAGCTGGGTGATAGTTCGACCAACTATCAGCTCCGTCCCGGTGATCGCGTTATCGTCGCGACGCGGGGGTTCTGCGAAGAAATCATGTTTTGCCTGGCGACCAAGACTTGCGAGCGATGTTGCAAATGCCAGTCAGCCTGCCCGAACCCGGCCCTGATTCCTTTTCGCAATGCGTACCGCCGAATCATGGGCGATCAACCGCGGGGCGACCGGGATGGTTTGGCACCGCCGGCTGCGGAGCAGCTGCCGGATTCTGGCGATGCCATGACAGAAGACACGGCGATAGATTTAGTGCCGATTGAACCGGGAATCAGGGAAGCCGAAGAGGTTTTTCTGGAAACCATACCTGCACCCCAAGGGGCGAGCGAGGCCGAGAATCAGCCACAGTTGGATGGTCAATTGCCGCCGACGAATCTGGCGCCGGCGATTCCCGAACGTTTCGGTGAACCGGATCGACAGTAAACTGTGTCGATGACCGAAATCAAACAAGCCTGCTTTGCTGACATCCGCGCGGCCGAATCCATCATTCGTCAACACGTCTCCCCGGCGCCGCTGATCCGTTCCTATCCGCTGGAATCAGAATTACACTTGGAAAGCGGCCGACGCGTTTGGCTGAAGGACTATGGTTGGACGCCCGTTGGTTCTTTTAAATTGCTGGGCGCTCTGAATTGGATGTCCAATCACGTCGATCAAATTGGTGATCGGCCTGTCGCCGCACACTCGTCCGGCAACTTTGCCTCCGGCATCTCCTTTGCCGGCATGCGGTATGGCAAACGAGTCATCATCGTGATGCCTGACAGCGCCCCGCAGATCAAGTTCCAGCGGACTCGCTCGTTTGGCGCCGAAGTACGGACGTACGATAAAGCAACCGACCACGTCACCGGTGTGCGAGATCGCATGACACGCCAGATCGCCGAAGAAGAACACGCAATCCAAGCCTCCCCTTACGACGACAATGATGTGATCGCAGGCAACGGCGTCGGGGGGCTGGAGATCGTGGAAGAACTAAAACGGCTGGGCCGCGACCTATCGCATTTCATTTGTCCGGTCAGTGGCGGCGGCCTGATGGCGGGTCATGCCCTGGCAATTGCGGAGGGCTTTCCGGACGCCGCGATCATCGGCGTCGAACCTGACAGCGCAGATGACTTTCGCCAATCTTTGGCCGCCGGAGAACGCGTCCGCATCGATCATCCGGATGGTATTTGCGATGGCTTACTGTCGTATGACGTGGGCGAACACAATTGGCCGATCTTGAAACGCTTGGTGCGGGAGTCCATTCCGATCCCCGACTTGCAAACACGCCGCGCGATGAAGTGGATTTACGAAGCACACGGACTGCGCACCGAGCCGTCGGGTGCGATCGCGATCGCGGCGGCCTTGCGAGGTGAGGCGAAATTCGCGGGCAAAGGCGACATCGTGATCGTGGTCAGTGGAAGGAATGTGGATGAGGAAGATTTCAGAGCCTGGATCAACATCGCATAGCATCAACGTTAGGCCGGGAAAGGGGTCAGACAGTCAGACACCAAAAGCCGGGACGGCCCTGCGGGTGCTTTGCACTTTCGGTGTCTGACCCCTTTTTCTCAACACGTGTTAAGGCCCCATTCTAAATCCTGACAAAGCACTACGGTTGTTCAGTCAAAGTCATGTCGGCAAAAACCTGACCGGCTTCTTCAGTCGTGATGATGCTTCCGCAGCTTCCATGGCGGCGACTGCGTGGGCGGCTTCGCTGGGTGTGATCACCGTCGGTTTTTGTCCCCTGCGAATACAGTGGGCAAAGTAATCAAGCTCCAAAGCGAGCGCGCCGATTTGACGTCCGTGCTGGATCGGCCAATAAACCGTATCGGGCATCTTGATACCGTCCTCGTCCAGGATGGTCAGTCCCGTGTTAGCACAATCGATCGTCAGCTTGCCTTTGCTGCCGATGACTTCCATGGTGGCATCGATGGTGGTCGCTGTGTTTTCCGGCAAACACCATACGGTTTCGACGACTCCGATGCAGTCATCAGCGAAATGCAGCATTGCCCAGCCAAGATCGGGATACTTGTATTCGTGGACACGTATCTGGCGTCCATAGATCTCGGTTGGTTGGCTTCCGGTAAACCACATCATCAGATCGGCGTCGTGCACGCCATCGCCCATCAGCGGCGAAATTTTATCCAGGCGAAGGCTGCCGGGTGCCTGTGGCAAATTCCGCCTCGCGTGCATCGACACGATCCGCCCGATTCGACCCTGCCGGATCGCTTCCCTGGCAAGCGTCACCCGGGGGTCGAAACGGCAGACATGTCCGACCATCAAATAGCCTGCTGCAGATTCCGCGGCGGCGATCAGGTCAAAACATTGACTTGCGGTTGCTGCCATCGGCTTCTCCAACAGCACATGCTTGCCACTTGCCAAGGCAGCTTTGGCGATTTCGTGATGATTCTGCCAGTGTGTCGTGATGCTGACCGCATCGATACCGGGATCCGACAGTACGTCGTGGTAATCCGCCACTGTTGCGTCGATCATCAATTCCCTGGCAACCTCGGCAACCCGCGTCTGGTTACGTGAACACAACACGGCAAGCTGACTGCCAGGAAGTGATGAAAGGACGCGCGCATGGACGGCGCCAAATCTGCCGATGCCAATGACTGCCCAACGAACGATGTCCATGAGATACCTGGCGAAAGATGGAATTCAGGCAGCATAACCGATTCGCGAGTCGTCGTTCTCCGCGAACGAACGCATGATCTTCCTGTTCGTTTGCGGAGAGGCTGTGAATTTATTGGTCCATCCCGGTTTTTGTGGGCCCCAATTAATTCTTACTTCGTCCTTCGACATTCCTTGTTCGATATTGGACGTTCTTTCATGCCGCCATGAAAACCGCAGAACATCGAACAAGAAATGTCGAATGAAAAAGTCAAAATCCGGTTTTACCGACACCGGCCACACCAGACCATGATGGACCAATTTATTCGCCAGCATGGAAAGTACGTCGTCGTTTGCCCCCCAAACGAACGCGTAAGAAAATGTTCGTTCGCGGAGAGCAAACGACGACCATTCGAATTCTCCCCGGGCCATTCCCAGCGGAGCGGGCAAGTCGGTTACGATACTGCCAAACCAGACCGCCGCGACGCTGCCCGTGCGAGGAACTTTGATGACTTGGATCGACTACGCCGTTCTGCTGATCTACTTCGTCACCATGATTGCCATCGGTTTGTGGGCGATGAAGCGTGTCAAGGATCAGGAAGATTACTTCATGGGGGGCCGCGGCTTTGGAAAACTTTTGCAGACGTTTGCGGCGTTTGGTGCCGGCACCGGCGCGCACGAACCTGTGCAAGTCGGCCGCACCTGCTGGACCAGCGGCCTGAGCGGTGTCTGGTCGGCCCTGATGTGGTTGTTCGTGACGCCCGTCTACTGGATCACGGCGGTTTGGTATCGGCGGATGCGGCACTTGACGCTCGGCGATTGGTTTGTCGAACGTTACGAATCGAAAGGATTGGGCGCCGCCTATTCGGTGTTCGCGATTCTGTTTTATATGTTCTATCTGTCGACCATGTTGTCGGCCATCGCCAAGTTCGCTGTGCCGTTGATGGGCATTGATCAGGTCGGTGGTGTCGACTTGAAGTACGTGCTAATCCCAGGCCTGGCGGGGATTGTGATTGTCTACGGAGTGCTTGGAGGTTTGACGGCCGCCTATTGGACCGACTTGATTCAAGGCGTTTTCATTATTCTGCTAAGTGTGTTGCTGATCCCGTTTGGTTTGTGGGCGCTGGTGAAAAACTTTGGTGATCCCACCAGCCAGGGTTTCATGGATGGCTTCACGATCTTGCATGAGCGCATCTCAGGTGACTTCTTTAGTTTGTTCACGGGACCGGCGGCCGGCGAGTTTCCGCCCCAGTACATTGTTTCGCTGACCATTCTGGGTCTGGTTGGGATTGTGGTTCAACCGCACTTCATCGCCACGGGTGGCGGGTCGGCCAAGAGCGAGAATGAAGCCCGCATCGGATTGGTTGTGGGAAACTTTTTGAAACGGTTGTGCACGGTGGGCTGGGCGCTGACCGCATTGATCGCGTTAGCTTTGCTGGCCGGCAGCGCGGAAATCGCCACCGACCCCGATTTGGTTTGGGGCGTTGCGGCGCGAGAAATTCTTGGTCCTTTAAATCTGGGACTTGTCGGCCTGATGTTGGCCTGTCTGATGGCGGCCATGATGAGTTCCGCGGACACCTACATGATTGTCAGTTCGGCACTGATCACGCGAAACATTTACGCAGCCTACATCAACCCCCAGGCGTCGGAGACGCAAAGCGTCAAAGTTGCCCGTATGACCGGATTGGCGATCATCGTAGGTGCGTCCGTTGTCGCGATCACGATGGCCGATGTGTTTGCTCAATTTACGCTGGCCCTTGAATTGCCAATCCTGTTCGCCGCACCGTTTTGGATCGGCATGTATTGGCGACGCGCCAACCGGACGGCGGTCTGGATCACGATTGCTTTTTCGACAATCTTCTTTTTTGCTCTGCCAATTGCTGTGCCGCAGGTCTTTCCCGGAATGCAAACCGATCCACAGTGGACGACGACCACGAACCTGGTCACCAAAACAATTCGCCGGAAGGCCACAGCGGCTGATGTGGCCCGGCACGAGGCCTGGGTCGAGGCCACCAAACAGGCAAACGGCGACAAAGACTTGCTGAAAAAGATTGGGCCGGAGCCGCCGGATTGTGCTGAGGGCGATCAAATTGATGTCGTCTTGAAGTCTGGCGGTGAATCGATTTTTTGGAGTCGCGGTGTTTCACCGATTGGTGTCGAACAATTGGAGGATCTAGGCCAGACAACGGAGGGCAATGTCAAAATCGTGAGCAAACGACGGACCGGAGATTTGCAAGGCAACGGTCTCTTCAAGGTTGATTTTTTGCTCTACCAGTTCATCGGATACGACCTGGCCAACGCCTCGAAAGCGACGTTACAAACTCTGCGACTGCCGACCCGCGTCTTGTTGCCATTTTTTGTCTTGATCATTGTCAGCTACCTGACGCCGCGAAATAGCAAGGATGCGCTCGACCGCTACTATGTCAAAATGAAAACCGAAGTGGATCCCGATCACGATGTTGATCGACAGAATCTGGAACAGTCGTACCGCGATCCGTCACGCTTTGAGGATCAACGATTGTTCCCGGGCACGGACATCGAAGCGCTCAAGCCGCGAACTTCCGACGTCGTCGGTTTTCTGATTTCCGTGGCGGTCTGTTTTGTCGTGATCGGGATCTTAGTGTGGTTAGCCGGCATCGGCGGATAGTCGGCGGCGGACAGGCTGCGAAATAAATAGTCGTCGTTTGCTCCGCAAACGAACGGGAAGACAAAACGCTCGTTCGCGGAGAGGCTGTGAATTTATTGTCGTCCGACGC
>JBFJVZ010000092.1:0-19724 GCA_041623895.1 Pirellulaceae bacterium
CAGTAACTTGGCATCAACATTCTCGGGAGCCTGAATCAACGATTTGGAAACCGCATCGGCGGCACCGTTATAATCGCGGTTCTGCTGCAAACGCCTGGCCAACTCCAGAAATTCGCTTGCCGACTGCGGAGCGGCAGCGCTGTTCGGGGTGGTGTCGGACTCCTGGTGCGACGATTCGAGCTGCGATTTTTTTTCACAGCCAAACACGAGAACCGCGGCCGAAACCACGGCAGCTAAAACGAGATATCGCTGAATCGCCATTGGGATCGATGTATTTGTTAAATCGTAGCGGACCCAGTTTGTTAGGAAACTCCCGCAAACGGTCGCCACAGACGAGTCTAACACACCCGCTGGATTTCGCCCCTCCCACCGCGGCCGTTTACTCGAGCACGCGTAGCCAGGACCGGCCAGGACCCGACCTCCATCGAAGCGAACCGCGCCTATTCGTGAATCAAGACACGGGACACGCCTTACCAGGCCCACTTGAATCCCGGAGCATCTTTAGCGACTCCAAGCCCGAAACTCCCGGCTGACTCGGGGATCAGGCTCAGTTGCCACCGTCCTGCCCCCAGACGATAGACGAACCCCAGTTCGCGCATGCCCATGTGTCTGAACGCACGATATGACTTTTCGTTCGTCCAGTCGATCATCGTCAACAGTGACCAGGCACCGCATACTCGGTTATGCGTGGCCCAAGTCAACAGAGCAGCGAGCAAACGTTTCCCACGATGATCGGGGTCGGTCCAGGCGTTGAACACGAATGCCGTTCCGTCTGGCATGTCGATCGAAGTGCCAAGATGTCGGCTGCGACTGTAATTATCACTGCCGTCGATCGTTTGCGTGGCGAGCCAGGCAAACGATACCACGCGTCCGTCATGGAAGGCGGCCACGATCGCTCGGCGGCTATCTCTCAATTCCCCGGGTTTACCAACCTGTGTGGAAATACGTTGTTCGGCCAGCAGTTGTTCCAACTCATCCGCACCGATGCAGCGGATCTCGTAACCCTTTGGGCAAGGCTGATCGAGGCACCGGCCGGCGCTCAGATGCAACAACTGAGTGACGTCGAACACGCCGAAGTGACGGACGATTCGGTAGAAGAAACGAACTGGACTGAGCAGCGACTTGATCACGCGTGCGTTTCCCGTGTACTGGTGCCGATCGTCGCGGAGTTACCCGCTATCGGAAACAATACGATGCGCATGACCCCAAGGTGCACAGGCACAATGATCCGCGTTGTAAACGGCCAAGTTCGATTTGCCGAATACAACGAATGTCACGTTTATGCCAGCCCGCTGAATTGGAAATCAGCAGGCTACTTGCCGTTTTCGCTGACCACCCGCACAGCTTTCACCACAATCGGAGTGACGGGGACATCTTCCAACAACATCGCTGGATAGAGGGGATTGGGCTGCACCCGAGTCGGTGATTTGGCAATCTGGTCGACAACTTGTTGGCCGGAAACGACTCGGCCAAACACTGCGTACCCATAGCCGTCCTGGGACTGTTCGCGATTGAGAAAACCATTGTCAGCGACGTTGATAAAGAACTGGCTGGTCGCGCTGTTGGGGTCGCCGCTTCGCGCCATGGCGACGCTGTATTTGTCGTTCTTCAGGCCGTTGCCCGCTTCGTTCTCAACAGGCGGCAGGGTCTCTTTTTCACGCAAGTCGCGATCCAGGCCGCCACCCTGGATCATGAAGCCATCGATCACTCGATGAAACACCGTGCCGTTGTAGTGGCCGCTCTTGACGTATTTAAGGAAATTGGCAACCGACCGCGGCGCCCGATTACCATCAAGTTCCAAGACAATGTTCCCCGCGGACGTTTGCAGCTCGACATTCACGGACCCATTTGGTCGTACATCTGCCAAAACGATTGCCGACCCCAAGGCCAGCAGGAGAGCCGAACCAACGAAAATCGAACGGTTACGCATGGAAAGTAAGCTCCGAAGTCGGGACATCAGTGTTTTGTGTTTCGTGCCCGCAGGTGCGGCATCCTGCCGTACCGTCGAGCAAACTGCGTTGGATCGATGTAAGCTATTTCCTCTCGTGGCGTAAAGTCCGACGTTTGCTAGCTTACCAATGTCGGCCTTTGTGCCACCTGCTGAAAAGCTCCCTCAAACTCACCTGCCCCTCGCATTGCCATGTATCGATTCCTTGCTCCCCTGGCTTTTCTCGTCCTTTGCGCTCCTGCCACCGATGCGCAATCTACGTCCGGCGAACAGGCCGCGTCCGGCGATCAGGCAAACTGGATTTGGCATGACGATGACAATACGCCCGACCGGATTTCGATTCGCAACACGATTGAAATCGCCGGCCCGGTCAAATCAGCCATCGTGGCAGCCACGGCTGACAACAATTTCACTTTGTTCGTTAACGGCAAACGTGTTTGCTCTGGTGGGGAATGGGAACGCCTTGAGACGGCGGACATTACGCGCAATTTAGACCTGGGGAAAAACGTTTTTGCCGTCGAAGCAGCCAACAGTGGTGGCCCCGCTGCGTTTGTTTTGCAAGTCATGATTGATTTTGGCGATGGCAAGAAGACGATGTTTGCCACCGATGCGTCTTGGCGAACCACGATCAAAAGCGTCGGCGATTGGAAGTCAAAGGACTATGACGATACGTCCTGGAAGCCGGCGCGCGTGATCGGCGCGATTGGCAGTGGTGAACTACCTTGGTCCGGTACAATCAACGCGGACACACTTGCCTCTGCTCTAAGCGGCAATGCTCAGTCCGCCTTTGCACCGCGCACGGCCGAGAATGCAAGAGCAATCGAAGGATTCAAGCTGGAAAAAATATTCCATGTGCCGCGTTCGATGGGTTCCTGGGTATCGCTCACCAGCGACGGTCAAGGTCATCTGATCGCCAGCGATCAAGGCAACGCGGGTCTGTACAAAATCACTCCCGGTTCCGGCAGCACAGAGACCGCTGTTGAACGCTTGCCCGTTGATCTGAGTGGCGCTCAAGGATTGCTGTGGGCCTTCGATTCCTTGTACGTCGTTGTTAACGGCGGCAATCAATCGGGATTGCATCGGGTCACCGACAGCGATGGCGATGGGGAACTGGATCATGCGGAGCACCTGATGCACATTCGCGGCGGTGGCGAACACGGGCCCCACGCTGTGATCCTGAGCCCCGATCAGAAGTCGTTGTTTGTCTGCAGCGGGAATCACACCGATCTGCCCGAAATCGCCGGCAGCCGAATTCCCAGGAATTGGGACGAGGATTTGTTGCTGCCGAGACGATGGGACGCCAACGGTCATGCCGCCGGCAAACTTGCTCCCGGCGGTTGGGTCTGCAAGGTCGATCCGGACGGTAAGAATTGGGAAGTCTTCAGCATCGGTTATCGCAACGAGTACGACATTGCCTTCAACGCTGATGGCGAACTGTTCAGCTACGACGCTGATATGGAATGGGACCTGGGTTCGCCCTGGTACCGCCCGACTCGCGTCGTGCATGCAACCAGTGGCAGCGAGTTTGGTTGGCGCAGCGGTACGGGCAAGTGGCCCACTTACTACGAAGATTCTTTACCGCCTGCCGTCGACATCGGCCCCGGTTCGCCAGTCGGAATCGTGTTCGGGTACGGAGCCAAATTCCCGGCCAAATACCAAAAGGCATTGTTCATTTTGGATTGGACTTACAGCACGATTTATGCCGTCCACTTGACGCCCAGAGGTGCCAGTTATATTGGCCAACAGGAAGACTTCGTCACCGGCCAACCGCTGCAAGTCACCGATGCAACCATTGGCAGCGATGGGGCGATGTACTTTGCCGTCGGCGGCCGGGGCACGCAGTCGGCGCTTTACAGAGTCAGCTATGTGGGCGATCAGCCAACCGAGCCGGTGGATGCAAAGAATTCGGCCGGTGCGGATCTTCGCCAGCTGCGCCACCGCCTGGAGTCGTATCATGGCGAAGATCAGGCCAGTGATGTGGAAGCTCTGGACGAAATCATCACACATCTTGGCCACAACGATCGCTTTATCCGCTACGCCGCTCGGATCGCACTCGAGTCGCGATATGCCGACCTGTGGCGTCACCGGGTTCTGAAACTAAAAGAGCCAGCGGCCGCCATCGTCGCTGCGATCGCGCTTGCCCGTCAAGGATCCGGTGAAGACTTAACGGACGTATTGAAGCTTTTAGCCTCCGTTCCACGCGTGGGACTTAACCAGCAATTGACGTTAGCGTGGTTGCGGGCCTATCAATTGGCCTTGGTGCGACTCGGTGAGCCCTCTGCGGAAGAACGTCAGCAACTGATCGAGATATTGGACCCGATGTATCCAACGGTTTCCAATCCGATCAATGCCGAATTAGTTCAATTGTTGGTGTATCTCGATTCGCCGACCGTGGTCAAAAAGACTCTTAATTTGATGGCATTGCTGGGTGACGAGCCGGTACCAGATTGGGGTTATCTGGTTGAACGCCACAAGGGCTACGGTGGCACGGTTGGAAAGCTGCTTGAAAACATGCCGCCCGCTCGCGGCATTCATTACGCGTTCGTCCTGCGAAATCAAAAATCAGGATGGACGCTGGAAGATCGCCGCAAGTATTTTCAGTTTTTGATCGACGCCGCCAAATATCCAGGCGGAAATAGTTACACGAAGTTCATTTCGCAATTTCGCGACGATGCGCTCGCTACCTGCTCGACAGCGGAAAAAATCTTTTTGGATGATGTAACCGGCATTTCCTTGCTGGTCCCTCCGCCGAAGGTCGATCCACCCAAAGGCCCAGGCCGCAAATGGACGCGCGACGAAGCATTGCCGTTTGTGCAAAACCTGAGCAAACGCGACCACCGGCGCGGCCGCAATTTATTTCATGCGGCACAGTGCGCAAAGTGTCATCGTTTGAACGGCGAAGGCGGCGCGATCGGACCCGATTTGTCGACGTCCGGCCGCAAGTATCCGCTACCGGATTTGTTGGATGCACTGATCAGTCCCAGTAAAGCGATCTCCGATCAATACGGCAGCGAACAAGTCTTAACGGCCGACGGCGAAGTCATCATTGGCCGAGTTGTGCGGCTGGATAATAAGCTTCACATCTACACAACGGACGCGAACGCGCCTCCCAAAGTGGTCGATGCAGCTGAAGTGGAAAGCGCGAGCCCATCGAAGGTCTCGCAAATGCCGGAAGGCCTGGTCGATGTCCTCAATGAAGAAGAACTAAAAGACCTGGTCGCGTACTTGCTTTCCGGCGGCAATCAACGGGACAAAGTTTATAAATAACGGTTACTTGGGTACTTGCAGCTGATCTGCGATCCTGGGCTTTCGACGCGGCTGTTCGGCGCCACGCTGCCGGCCGCCGCCTTCCCCTTGATCAAGCTGACCTTCCGCTGGAAGATTGAATCGTTGTCTGGGTAATCCCGGGCCGAGTCGAGCAAGCTGAACGTCCACGTTGATCAGTTGGTCGTTCCTGCAATTCTGCACCAGTAACCGCACCCAGCCGGTGGGGCCTGCGCGCAGATTCAGCTCGGTCGAGATTTCATAAAAGTGACGTTTGACGTATCCGATTTGGTAACCGTCGATCGCGACAATCACATCGTCTCGCTCAAGCCCAACGCCCCAAGCGGGGGTGTTGGGAAAGACCTGCGTTAGCCTGGCCCCCGTATCAAGGTACTGGCATCTCACACCAAGAAACCAATGTCGCGGCCGCGGCCAAGGCGGGCGAATCAAGCGCGCCCCATCCGGATCCAGATCAGCGCGTCGTTCCGGCGCGCCTTGATCCCGATCGCGCACGCCTGGTTGTTGTTTGTCAAGCTCCCCGCGACCCGCATCCTCTGCGTTTGCTTGAGCTTGCTGTCGATTTTTTGCCGGATCCACCGCACGCAAGTTTTGAGATCCGGCAAGCAACAGCACGACCGACATAACGCCAACGAATGTCCATGGACAACAACGATTCGCTTTAAATTTGGCACTCATCATGCCCCTCCTTCGAAGTGATTGCTTGTTCTTTTCGGAACCATTCTCCAGCAGCAGCAATTCTCATTCCGTGGTCTCCAGTGATTTTCCCAAACGCCGGAGCAATTTCCCCACCCCGGATTCACTCGGCCAAGGATCTCAGCGTCGCTGATCCAGTCGCCACAGGCCGGCGTCTCGGGCGGCTGTTCGGGCGAGACTCATTTCGCGGTCAGTTGGGCGGCGATTGATTTCGCTGTATTTGGTTTGGCCGCCCCCTGAAACCTGACCGACCTCGAACTCCGGCCGGTATTGGCCCATGATGTTGATGTAAGTATCGGGCGAAAGTTCTTCAGCCAACCACTGGAAGATCGCCGCGGCCTGGTCTGTCTGCCCCGGCATCACGAGGTGCCGAACCAAAACGCCGCGTCGAGCCAAGCCGTCGGGTGCGAACGTCAGGGGACCAACTTGGCGGTGCATTTCCTGAATTGCCTCGCGCGCACGTTCGGGATAGTCCGGTGCCTTGGCAAGACGCTTCGCCGTTGCCCGCTCCCAGAACTTGAAGTCGGGCATATAGATGTCGACGATGCCATCCAGCAGTTTTAGAGACTCTATCGAATCGTAAGCACTGGTGTTGTAAACAATCGGTAGTCGAAGGCCACGCGGGATCGCATCGGCAATGGCTTCCAACAGCTGCGGCACGACATGTTCCGGCGTCACGAAGTTGATGTTATGACAGCCTTGTTGTTGCAGCCGAAGCATGATGTCCGCGATCCGTTCGGCTGGTAATTCATCGCCCCTGCTGCGTTGGCTGATGTCCCAGTTCTGACAAAACACGCATCGCAGATTGCAGAGGCTAAAGAAGATCGTGCCTGACCCGGCCCAACCACGCAGACAATCTTCCTCGCCGAAATGTGGAAAGGCACTGCCGACACGCGCGTAGCGGCCGGTATTGCAAATCCTTGTTTCGTTTGCCATCCGATTGACATGGCAGTTGCGTGGACAGGCACAACAGTCTTCCAATTCACGCAGCCCAGCCTCGACGCGGCTGCCAATCTCCCCTGCCGTCAAAGAACAGTACGCGGGCTCGAACGGATCAAGAATAAACTGGGGCGAAACACGGTCGTCGGTAATGGGAAAAGTCATAACATTCAGTCTAACGTGGCCGGGTCATTGACGCGGTTGTAATTCGATCTTGATTGACGCGACAACAAATCGGACAACATTGATGCCAGCTCACGGACGGATCTCGCCACAGGTCGGCTGAGTCCTTTTCCTAACTCCATCCGTTGCGGCTGGATCCCCAGCACGCGAATTTGGGCTCGGGTTCGGGCCGACAAGTACTCGGCAAGCAGCTTCAGCGAACCGGCGTGCGTTGACACAACGACGGTCTCGGTTAAGGTTGCGTCCAGCAGTCGACATTCACCGGGAAACCCGCCAAAACTGACCGCGTCCACGATTAACACCAGATCCGGGCTCGTCCGCGCGATCGGTTCCAGGTAGTTCTCCGGCGCCACACCCGCGTCGATCCAAATGCCCGCTGCCTCCGGCTGCCGCTGGTCGATCAAGCGAGGTCCGGCAGCATCATCACCTCGGCCGCGGTTACCCACACCGACAATGCAAACTCGCCCGCTCAGCAAGTCGCCCAGAGTGTCGTTCAAGTTTTGGCCAGGATGTTTCATAGTGCACTGTCAGACTTGAACTGACGGGACGGCGAAGCTCCCACTCAGCCGCCGTTCTAACAAAGCGCTAGGCGTTCAGTGCGGTTGCCCGTCGACATTTGGGACATTGAATGCGAAGTCGGTCGGCCCTCTGCACCGTCTCCCCTCCGGTCTTGACCGGTTTCTCCACGACACCAAGATCACGTCCAGCCATCAGCATCAGGGTCGGATTCGTGAAAGCGAGCGGACCCATGCGGCGCACAAGCAGGCGCAACTGGTCGACCGGCGCTAATCGCTCACCACACACTTCGCACATCAATAATTCCTTCTCGATTCGTTCTTCAAAGTCCTGCGGCTGATAGCCGACTTCGATGTATTCACTGGTCATCCGAATCCCCTCACCCGTAGGGCAGTACCGTTCGCACTGTCCGCACCAGATGCAGGCATCGACGTGCTGGATCAGCATGCGTTTGGGCGACTCGCACTGAACATCATCGACAACATCGATGCACTTCGGTGGACAAACCTCGGCACACGCGCCGCAACCAATGCAGGCATCGGCATCAAACCGCACTCGACCTCGGAAACTCGCTGGTGGCTGGTAGGGTACGTCTGGAAAATCCGTCGTATAGGGGCGCGAGAAGATGGCCAGCAAAGCTTGTTTCAGTACTCGGGGTTGCAACAAGGGTGGCAGCTTCAACCTGAATCTCTTGTTCTTGCTGTTCATTGGACACGCTCCGCTTCAAATTGATCGACCACACTCTTTTCCCATAGCGGAATGCCAGTCACGCGCGCTGCCCGGGCAAGCGCATGAGCAGCCGTCGGAGAAGTGAGCAAGATAAAGATCGCGCACAGCAACGCTTTGATTCGCGTGGGAGTTGTCTGAGCCATAAACATCGTGCCGATCAAGATCAGGCAGACCCCCAGGGTCACGCACTTGGTACCCGCCTGCAGCCGGTTGTAGACATCGGGGAAACGCACCATGCCGATGCAACCGAGCAAATCGAAGATGACGCCCATGGCGATGATCACCAGACCGATTTCATTCATTGCCTTGTTGCCTTTCCAAGTATTTGGCCAGTGCCAGCGTGCCAATGAAACTGACCAGCGCCCAGACCAGCGCGACGTTCATCAAGTAGTCCTTTGCGGTGATCAGTGAGAGTAACGCGCAGAAGCCGACCACGACCGTTCCCAGGATGTCGATGCCGACCGTGCGATCCGGGGCGGTGGGTCCGCGCCCAATGCGGTACAAACACAACGCGCAACACAACAACAACACGGACGAAAAGACTGCAAACGCTGTTCCAGGCATAGTGTTTTTCTCTCCCGCTACTCGAATATCCGCTCGATGAACCATTCAAAACGGCCGATGATCTTTTCCGCTGCTTCGTGCTCATCCGTGCTCTTGACGTAAATCCAATGCACCATCATTGTCCCGTCGTCATGAATATCGACGGCCAGTGTGCCCGGTGTTAACGTGATCGAATTGCACAACGCCGTCCGTGCGGACGGACTCTTTAGATGAGTCTTGATTTTGACTATCCCGGGACGAATCGGCATCGCCGGATGAAGCACGCGATAGGCCACTTCGACGTTGGCTTTGATGACGTATGCGGCAAGCACAAAAACGTAAACGAATGCCCATGCGTATCGTTGCGGCTGCAGCCAATGACGGGCACTCGCGCTTGATCCCCCCATCGCCCAGGTAACCAGACACACGACCAACGTGCCGATACTTAGATCCTGAAAGTATGACGTTGAAAATTCAGTAGGCCACGTCAACAAGACCCAGAACAATAGCAGCAAGATAAAAAGTACAAACCGATTCATCGTCTCGAATTCCTCACGGTTTCCAAACTCCCCGCATCAAAACATCGGCCGCCGGTCCCACCAACAGCGGATGTTCCAACCCTGATAAGGCCAGTAACGACAAGGCGATACACCCGATCGCCAGCACAATCATGGGGATACTGATCAAAACAGGGGACTCGGATACGGGCAATTGTTTTTCCATCGGCGCGTCAGCAGTCCCGTAGAAGGCCCGCTGTTGCACTTTCAACTGATAGGCCAGCGCTACGATGCTCATGACAACGACAGTGACTGCCCAGGCTGTGTGATCGGTTTGGATACCGACAACGACAATGATTAGCTTGCTCCAGAATCCGTTCAGTGGTGGAATACCCGCCAGCGCCAGGGAACCCACCATGCACGTGCCTGCCGTGATCGGAAGCCTTCTGCCCAGTCCGCGCATTTGCCTTAAATCACGCGTGCCCGCAGCAGTCTCGATTTGGCCGCTGCACAGAAATAACAGCGGTTTAAAGGTGGCGTGATTGACCAGATGATAAAGCGCACCGACAACACCCCAAGTTGTTCCAAAGCCCAGTGCCAGCACAATCAATCCAACCTGGCTGATGCTACTGTAAGCAAACAACCGCTTGATATCCCATTGGCCAACAGCGAGCAGCCCACCGGCCACCATCGTGATCCCGCCCATCCAACGCATCAGTAGCAGCATGTCGTCGTTGATCCCGAATACGTTGAACAGCAGTCGAGCCAACACGTAAACGCCGATCACTTTGCTGACAACACCCGACAACAGGGCCGAGATTGGTGCCGGCGCAGCGGGGTAGGCATCCGGCAGCCAGGTGTGAAAAGGCACCAGCGCAGCTTTCAAACCGAAACCGCAAAAGAACAGAGCCAACGCGAATTTGACGGGAGCGGTCTCGCCGACTTCACTCATGCGACTCGCCAAATGGGTCATGTTCAAGGTCCCCGTGACCGCATACAGCAGGCTGATTCCGATCAAAATCACCGAAGATGACAAACCGCCCAGCACCACATACTTCAGCGACGCCTCGAAACTCTCGTCCTCGCCAGAGAACGCAACCAAGGCGTAAGAGGCAATTGCGGTGATCTCCATGAACACATACAGATTGAACAGGTCGCCGGTCAGCGCCACGCCGTTGGTACCGGCAACCAAAAACATCAGCAGGCTGTAATACCTGTGTTGCGAAGTGTACGGCTGCATGGCGACCACGGAATAAATGCCCACGATCAAGGCCAGGCCGTTAATCGTTAGCAGCATCAGTGTGCTCAGATCATCAATCCGCAAATCAATGCCGTTGGGTGTGGGCCAGCCGCCCATGTGATAGATGGTCTGATTTCCTATCAGGGAAAGACTCAGCAAGACCAAACCGAACAACGCCAGGTTGCTAAGTAGTTCCGCCATCTGCGGCTTCCAGCGAACCGCCAGGGGAATGAGAAAACCCACACCCAGAGGAATCGCGACCAGTAGCGGAACCAGGTTGTTCATGACTGTTGTCTTCAGGCTGGCGCGGGCGTGAAAGCCTAACCTTTCAGTTTTTTGATTTTGCCGATATCAAACGTCCCGTAACGTTCGTGAATTCGCATCGATAGTGCGACCATCAAAGCCAAGACTCCCAATCCAATCACAATCGAAGTCAGGACCAGCGCTTGTGGCAACGGATCGACCGACTGCTGAAGCCAAAGCTGCTTGTCGATACTGGAATCAACGATCGGCGGCGTGCCACCGGTACGGTAACCCTGCAAGACAAGGAATAAATGGATCCCATACTCAATCACCAGCAGACTGATGACGATCTTGATGATGTTTTGTCGTGTCAGGACGCCATACAATCCAATCAGGATCAATAAGAAACACAACGAGTAAATCATGGTGCGTCATCCTTTCCCTCGGTGTCCAAATGCCAACGATGCGCCGTCAAGACGAAGGTCACCAGATACAGCGAACTACAGACCTTCAGTCCAATCCCGACGTTGCAGAGCGGGATGATGCCGCCGCTAAACAGCGTCAGCCTGGCCGACTCGGACGTTGTCCAAAAGTTGAAAAAGTAAATGCCCGCGACGACAACGCCCAACACGGCCATCAGCCAAAACAGCAGCACACCCAAACTATCCCAGGTCGATGCAGCTTTGCGAGAATAGGTCTTCAAGGCTGCGTCTTCGCCTTCGGCCAGCATGACCAACACAAAGGCCGCCGCGGCGATCACGCCGCCGGCAAATCCCCCACCCGGCGTCAAGTGACCGTACAGAATGATGTGAATGCCATACAGCAGAATGAATCCCTTCACCCAAACGCAGACCGTCTTCACGATCATGCTCATACCGTGGGTTTCTTGCGGACTGCTCACCGTTGATCCTCCTGTTGGGTGTCAGCCGGCTGCGCTGCGTCATCGGGTTGCTGCTTCGCCTGCCGGCGCAAGACGGTTAGCGCACCGATGACCGCGCAAAACAAAACGGTCGCCTCACCCAAAGTGTCGTAGCCTCGAAAATCGAGCAACACCGCCGTGACAATGTTGGCGGCGCCGGTTTCCTCCAGCCCCGTGCGCAGATAAGTGTTCGAGGGGGCATCGGCAAATCGCTCCATCACCGGGCTGCCAAACTCGGGAAATTCCGCGAACATGCCCGCTGTAAAGATGGCCAGCACGATCACCATGGCTAACGCGGCCGCCTTGCCGAAGGTGATCCAATGCATTGAATCCGGTTCGCGCCCCGATCGACTGGTGGCTTTCAGCAACAAGACCAGTGTGATGACCTCGACCGCTATCTGAGTGATGGCCAGATCCGGTGCCGACAAAAAGAGAAACACGATGGCAAGCAAAAAACCAACCGCGCCGACACTGATCACCGAATAAAGCATGTTCGGAGTTTCGATCGCTACGATCGCGCCGATGATCATCAGCAAGGTTAGTACCACGATAACAGTTTCAACCATCTTACGGCGTTCCCTCCATGATCACGTACAGGATCCCCAGCAGCCCCAGCACGAACCAGCCGAGATAAGTCGGCAACACACCCCTGTGGGCGGCGCGCAGCAAGGTGCTCAGCCAGGCCGTGACTTTTCCAATTCGATCGTAGATGTCAAAGACCTTGCTGCTTGCCAAAACATACAACGGCTTGAGCACCGGTAATTGCTCAACCGTTTGATAAAAATCGACACCGGTCACTTCGACATGCCTGCTGGCACCTTTCGGCACACCAGGAATCCGCGCTTCATCCAACCGTTCACCTCCGATGAAAGTTGGTACTCTGCGAAGTTTCCCGTTTCGCAACGTGAACGCATACACGATCCAGCCGATAACCAATGCGATTAGCAACAGGCCCGACGCACGCCCAGCCCGCCAGGTACCCGGGAACTCAACGGCCTGGCCGATCGCCGGCAGGACTAAAAACCTTAGCGGGATGCCGTTGGCGAAGATCCCAAAAATCACACACAAACTGGCCAGCAAAAGGATTGGTAAGGCTGTGGGCCAAGCCGCTTTCTGAATATTCTTTTCTCGGATGTGCGGCGTCGGCTTGCAGAGGAATACGCTATGCAGAACTTTGACCAGGAGAGCCAACGTGAAAGCGGAGCCCATCATCGCGGCGGCCAGAGAAAGAATCCAAAAAAGATTGCCGCTACTCTGACCCGAGTCGATCACGGCCTGGTAGATCATCCACTTCGAGGCAAATCCATTGAAGGGCGGGATGCCGGCAACGGCCAACGAAGCGATCAGAAAAGATGCGAACGTCAGCGGCAATCGAGTGGCAAGCCCTCCCAGCCGATCGAGATCAACTGTTCCAGCCTTTTCTTCCACGACGCCCGCGCCCAAGAACAGGCATGATTTGTAAATCGCGTGGTTCAACATATGGAACAGCGCCGCGGCCATGCCCAGGGCCGTCGCCGTACCGATCCCCAACAAGATGTATCCCACTTGGCCAACGGCGCAGTAGCCCAATAGCCGTTTCAGGTTACGCTGGATGAGCGCCAGCATGGTCGCGCCCAGAATGGTTACCGAACCAAAAAACATGAACATCGTGTTGATCTGGTCCGTGATCACAAACAGATCTGTCACCATCCGCATTAGCAGGTAAATGCCCAGCAGTTTGTCCAGCGAAGCCGGCAAGAAGGCGGTCACCGGAGCGTGTGCTTTCTCGCCACAATCCGGTAGCCAGGAGTGCAGCGGCATGACACCCGCTTTGGCAAACGCAGCGGCAGCGAAGCAAAAAAAAGCAAGCTGGTCCGTCGCGGAAACCAGAGTTACGGCGGCGGCATCCATTCGCGTCGATCCGTGCTGGGCCCATAGCAGTGCGGTACCGAGCAACAGCAGTGTATCGGAACCGCCAACAATCATGAAAGTCTTTCGGGCGGCGTCCGACGCATCCGGTCCAGATAGTCCGATCATCAGGTACAACGTCGCCGCCAGCAGTCCCCAGCAAACCACCAATAAGACGAGATCGGCTGCCAGCAGGGCCCCGCCGGCAAACGCAAGCGACCATAGCAAGCAACCCGAGTACAGCCGTTGCCCTTGCCTGTCTCGCATGTAGTCCAGCGAATAAACGGCTATCAGCAAGGCGAAAACAGCGGTCGCTAACATGATGAATCCACTGAGCTGGTCAACACGCAGCAGCCCGTTTTCGGATGTCCGCGATCCTCCCGCAAAAAGCGGCCAGACCAACATTACCGTCACTGCGGTTGCCGCACATGTCAGCCATCCGCGCGCCGGTTGCCATGTTTTTGGCAACAGCAGGCAAACAAGTCCTGCCACCAGCGGAATCGCGATCGGCTGCAACAGCGGCTCAAACATCAGGTCAACCATCCCACTTTAGATCCGGCCCGACGTGTCCCAACTCCGTTTTCAGTCGTTCCGTTTTTTCATGCGCTAGCCGCATCAACTGTTTGCCCGCGATAACCACGTGATCGGTTTCCGGATCAACCACGGCTGCCATTCGCTCCGTGCAACAGTAACAGGGATCAACGGCCGCCAAGATGATCGTCGCGTCCGCAATCGTTTCGCCGATCACAGCTTCCTGATTCGTCGGCACGTTCATATAGCTGGGTGCTCGAATCTTGTGCCGGACCGGGCGGTTGCTGCCATCGCTACGGATGTAGTGAAACACCTCGCCGCGCGGCGCCTCATAGTGCCCAATCCCTTCGCCAGCTTTGACTTCTTTTGGATTGGCATCAATCGGCCCCAAAACGGTCTGCAGGGCCGATAAGCATTGACGAATGATCCGGATCGATTCAAACATCTCGCGGATGCGGACCATGATCTTGTCAAAGATGTCGCCGTTGCTCTCCAAAATCACATTCCACTGGACCAATCCATAAGCCGCATGCGGATGATCGCGGCGGACATCGATATCGACTCCCGATGCTCGAGCCGTAGGTCCCAACGCACCAAACTTACGAATCTGATCCGCCGTCAGGATTCCGATCCCTTTCGTCCGCGCCTGAATTAGCGGATCGTCCCCAATCGTGTTCATAAACATGTTCAGCGGTTGGTCGAGCGCATCAATCATTTCGCGGATTCCGGCCAATTCTGCTGGGGGAATGTCACGACGAACGCCGCCCGGTTTCAGCATGCCGTAGTGGTTTCGGTTGCCGGTCACACGTTCGCAGATATTCAATACTTCTTCGCGGTAGCGCCATGCCCACATCCAGACGGTGTTGAAACCGAGAAAATGCCCGGCCAGTCCAAGCCACAGTAAATGCGAGTGAATCCGCTCCAGTTCACCGACCAGCGAGCGGATATAAAGTGCACGTTCGGGGACCACGATCTCACCCGCTTCCTCAACTGCCTGCACGCAAGCCATCGGGTGCGAGGTGGAACAAATCCCGCAGACGCGTTCGACCAGAAAGATCGTTTCCTCGTAGTCCTTGCCTTCGGAAAGTTTTTCGACACCGCGATGGTTGTAGCCCAGTTCGATGTCCAGACCGACCACCTTTTCTCCCTCCACGTACAGCTTGAAAAACTCCGGTTCTTCTTGAAGCGGATGATAGGGGCCAACCGGAATGATGGTCGTCTTCTTTTTCGCCATGATTCAATCTTTGCGGTAATCACGGCGAAGCGGGTATTTCCCGTCAGGCCAATCGTCCAGCAGCAATAGGTGCCGCATATCGGGATGACCGGCAAACGTAATCCCCATCAGTTCCCACATCTCACGTTCGATCCAATGAGCAGAGGGACAAATCGTTGTGATCGATGCAATTTCAGGTTGTTCTCGGTCAATCCGCGTGCGAACGCTGACGACCAGACCGATCGAATCAAATGCCCAGTGGTACAGGATTTCAATTTTTTGCGGTCCATCCACCGCGGATGCTGTTTGCAAACGACCGCGCAATTCGTCCGACATCACTGCCGCCGTTTCGGTAATGTTTTGGGCATCTACCTCCAGGTAAATTCGTTTGGGCGACCGCTGCTGGAAATCCAACACACGCTCACCCAACGCCGACTTGATCTGACGCACCGTTTCGTCACCATGGTTGTCCGCCGCACCGCTCATCAGTCTGCTCCTGCCGCAGCCGGGTTTCTCAGCTTATCGACGACCTGGGTGATCGCGGCAATGATCGCTTCCGGCTTGGGCGGGCAACCAGCGACATAGGCATCGATCGGGATATAGTCGCCCACGGGTACATCCCAGTTGTATGAATCCTGAAAGATCAGTCCGCTACAGGCACAGCCTCCGATCGCAAGCACAATCACCGGCTTGGGCGCCTGTTCGTACATGCGCCGAACTCGAATGGCTGACTTTTTGTTAAAGATCCCCGACAGCAGAATCACGTCCGCATGCCGAATGCTACCGACAGCGATGATCCCAAAACGCTCCAGATCGTATTTCGGTGTCAGCGCATCGAGAATCTCAATGTCGCAATTGTTACAAGCACTGCCGCCCAAGTGAAACAGGAACAGGGATCGGCTGAAGATCTTTTTGCTGATACTCATCATCAAAGACCCCAATAAACGAGGACCAGCGACATGATGGCAGCCAACGTCACCGGACCCCACAACAGTCTCATCGCCTGATCGATTCGCAGCCGCGGCGCTGTGTTTCTGATCAACACGACCAGGGTGACAATGCTCAGGAACTTCAGTAATCCCAGCCCCGCAGCCAGCCAGCCCTCGGAAAAGGGAATACCGCCTGCATATAAAACCAGTAAGAAGACTGGACCGGTAAACAGCATCATGGCTTGCGTTAGTTTGTACATTGCCAAAGGTGGCCCCGAGTACTCGATCAACACTCCGCTGCCCAATTCGCATTCCGCCTCCGGGATATCAAAGGGCACGCGCGTCAGTCTGGCCTGCATGGCGATCAGGGCAACCAACAAGGCCAGCAGTCCGGAAAACTGGTGCGCAACTGGCGGTGCGGCAAGGATGTCTGCCAGCTGAATACTGCGCGCAGCAATGATCGGAACGCAGGCCACCAAAATAAACGGCAGCTCATAAGCCATGATCAGCTTCATTTCTCGACTTCCACCCAGCGAAGCGAGCGGATTTTGAGACGCGAATGCGCCCAGAATCATGGACAGCGAAGGCAATGCCAATAAATACATCACCACGATCAAATCCCCGGCGAAGATATCTTGCGGAGCCCACATGGCCTGGCAAAGTATCGTCGAGGCCAAGGTCACACCGGCCACGCCAATCAGGGGTGCGGAAAGAAAGAACCACGAGAGCGTACCCTCGGGAACGCAGGTTTCCTTCACAAACAGCTTGGCAACGTCATAGAACGGCTGCAGCAGTGGAGGTCCTTTGCGCATTTGCACCCGCGCGGTCAGCTTGCGGTCAAACCAACTGGTCAGCAGCCCCGCTGCCGCGGTAAAGACGAGTCCGGGGAAGAACAAGAATTGAGCGATCGCAATCACACCTTCCCCCTTTCCCATCGCGGCGCGATTACGGCGAGGTGTTCGTCAATGATCTGCAGATTTGGTTCGGTACCATCAACTTCGCGGTAGGCGATGGCGTCTTTTACACAACCGGATACGCACAGCGGCTGCTCGGTCGCCGTGTCGATGCAGTAATCACACGGAGCCACGTAGAAGCCGACCATTTCCGGATAGATCGTCCCGAACGGGCAAGCCTGTGTGCAGAGCTTGCAGCTGACACAGCGAAGGTTAAAACGCTTGATCGTTCCGTCATCCTGCCGCTCGAGCGCATCGTAGGGACACGACTTGACACAACTGGCATGCTGGCAGCGGCGACAGACGATCCCAAACGTCGCCCGTTCCTTCAGTGATTGAATGCCCTGGTCCTGATCGCCACCGTGCTGTCCGTAAAAATAGCCGCAGTTGACCGTGCACTCTTGGCAGCCTTCGCATTTCGTCAAATCCAAGACAATACGTAAACTCATCGTCGTCAGTCCCAAGATTCCGGTAAGGCCTGCAGCTGCGCACAGCTGAACACCGGGCCCTCATAACAAACGTGATACGGCCCCAGCCGGCAGTGACCACATTTCCCCAAACCGCAACTCATGTTCCGTTCCAACGACAAATAGATATCGCTGTCGGCGTAGCCTCGATCGATCAACTTCCGCGACACGAACTTCATCATCACAGGTGGTCCGCACATCACCGCCACGCCGTCTTGCGGGTGACAATCCAGGTGCGCCGGATCCAGGATGTCGGTCACGACGCCCACCGGTCCCGTCCAACCCTCTTCCGCATGGTCCACCGATACCAGCACGTCCACTTTCTCGCCTTTGTTCCAACGATTGGACGCGGCGTCCCGGAAAACCATGTCTTGAGGCGAACGCGCGCCGATGCGGACCAGAATTCGAGAGTAGTGATCCAGGTCCTCGAAGAGCGCAAACAGCAACGCCCGTAGCGGTCCTACGCCGCAGCCTCCGCCGACGATCAAGATCTCCCGCCCGCGAAATCTCTCGATCGGATACGCCTGACCATAAGGACCGCGTACGCCCAGCGTGTCGCCAACGGACATTTCATGCAAGGCGTCCGTGACCCGGCCGACCCGCATGATCGTGATCTCCATCCGATCGGTGATAGCCGGCGATGAGGAAGGCGTAAAAGGTGCCTCGCCGATGCCCGGCACCAACAACTCGACAAACTGACCCGCCTGGAACGCGATCGGCTCCGCGGGACGTAACCCAAAGGTTTTGATCGTTGGTGTTTCGTCCACGATCTGATCAATCGTTGCCACTATCGGCAGGTAAGGATTCTGTTTCATCCACCGCTCTCTTCAGTACTGCCCGAATATCGATCTTGCCCGTGCATACTTCGGTACATCGGCCACAGCCATCGCAGGCGTAACAATCCAGCACTGCTGGGAAGTAGTCGAATTTCTTTTCAAAGCGATTCCGCAGCCGCCTGGCACGCCCGGCACGCGGATTCGCGCCGCCGGCAACGCGGGCAAAGTTCATCAGCAAGCAACCATCCCACTGTTTCCCACGTGCGGGAGCACCCTCCGCCGTTCCATCGGTCAATTGAAAACAGTGACAGGTGCAGCAGGCAAAGTTGCACGCGCCGCACTCCACACAATCTTCCGCAAAGTCGCCCCACAGACTGGAGTCCTTGGCGCCCCGAACCGCCGCTGCCAGATCCAGACCAGGCCGCAGTCCATGCTGCGCCGACTGCTGAACCAGCCGTCGCTGCATGGCGGCTCGGCAGCGTTGTTGTTCGTCCAACAACATCTGGTCAGCCGGGACGAGGTAATCCGACAACCCGTGCAACAGCTGTTGGCCCCGATCGCTACCCGCGTCAATCAGATAGCTTTGCGAAAGCGGTGAAATGTTGATGTCGTAACCTTTTTCCGCGTACGGTTTCTCGCCCACAACGGGGCAGAAGCAAACGTCCAAACAATCGGTGCAATCACAAGTCACGATGATCGTTTTCTCGCGAGCCTGGACGTAATCAGGATCCGAGGGCGGTAGTCCGGCGAATATGTGATCTTGAATGCGGAGTCCGGCCAAATCACAGTTCTTGACTCCGATCACAATCCGCGCGGGCAACGGCTCCGATTCGTCACGAACAAAGGCAGGACCAAGAAATTCACGGGGCTGAAAAAAGATCGACTTCAGCGGCTCGATCTGACGAAAAGCACCCAGCGTCAGCCGATTCCCATCCCAGGTTTCCGTCCGCACCAAGTGGTATTGCCCCGCCTCGCCGGCCTGAAGCGCAAAGATCTCACGTCCGCGACACAACGCGGCAAGCAACCCATCGATTGTGCTCCCCGGAGCAATCGTTTTCGTTGACGTGTTCATTACCGATCTCGAAACCATCGTTGGCGTGTTGCATCTGCCCGAAGCAGAGCGATACGTTGCAAACTCTGTTCCGCGGACTGGCGGGGTATCCGGACGGCGAGGCGGTCGAGGACTTCCGGCGAGACGGCATTCCCAGACCTGTCGGCTCGGCAGGAGCCTCG
>JBFJVZ010000093.1:0-19671 GCA_041623895.1 Pirellulaceae bacterium
CCTGCCGAGCCGAAGCGTCGGAAAATGCTTGGCGGCTCCGCGGGAGCGTCGCCCTCCCGGCGGTTGAGAAACTTGTCTGATTGTCCACCGCGCGTAACAGAAAAACGTCCCAGCGGTTGAGAAACTTGTCTTTCACGCGTAACAGAAAAACGAGCCCGACTCTGCCAGAGAGAGAGATTCACGCAAACCTGTGACAGCAACGACCTGAAGAGGCGGTAAGACCTCTGCCGGAGGCTGAGGTGAGGAACAAAATCGCCGATCAGTCAATCACGTTGGCTGGCTTGGGCGGCGGCGTGCCTGGCGGTGGTGGCGGCGGCTTTGGTCGTGGCGGTCCCAATTCGATTCCGCCCGGGACCCAGGACGTCAGGATCCAGTTCTGATCTTCCGGTTGCCAGCCGGCCAGCATGCCCGCTTCGCTGAATAGACGCCGCGCGGTCATGTAGATCTCGTAACTATCGGGCAAGACGTGGAAGCTGGCGTAATATTTTTTGACATCCAGCTGACTGAGCCATTTGGTGCGGATTCGTGATCGCGGATTGACCAATTCTTTTCCACTGGCTCCGCGTCCGGCTCGCGGAATCAGACGAATTCTCGGGTAGCGATTGTCGGCCACGAAATATTCAACATCAAAGAATTCATCTTGATCTTTCAGACGCTCATAGTGCTGTTTGAATTTTTCCGGGTCGATCCCGGTCTTGGGATCGCGAGCAAGCTGAAAACGGGCGATGATCGCTTTCGCTTTTTGTTCCGCGGCTTTACGAAAATATTCGATATTGACCGGATAAAGCTCATTGTCGACGCACAGCACCAAAGCTTGCCGGATACCGGGCGGGGCGGGACGCGGATTGGGGATCGTGACTTGCACGTCGGCGGGAGCGGCAACTTTGGGCGTCTTGTCCAGCATCGCTTCCAGGCTGGCTTTTTTCTCCAGCGAAGCAGTGATCAGCGTTTGCAACTCGTTTCGTTTCTTTTCGGTGTCCGCAATGATCTTCTTGTTCTCTTCGGCTTGCTTGCGATCGGTTTCGATCTTCATCGCAAACTCGTTCTGCTGCTTTTTCTTCTCTGCCAGCAGTTTCTTACGGCGCTCGAGCAATTCTTTTTTCTTGGCCAGTTCTTCACGTTGTTTTTTCGCATCGATATTAAGCGGATCGATCAACACTTTTCTTAATTCGTTTTCTTCATTCTTTTTCTCGATCAGTTGTTGCGTCACTTTCTGGACATCTTCCGGTTCGACTTTACTCTCCGTCATGATTTTGTCGACGACATCAGCGACACTCATCTGCGTCACGATCAGCACGAGCACCAGAATTCCAACAACGTTGGTCATCGTGTCAAGCAGTGCGTCCAAGCCGCCATCGTCGTCGTCGCGGCCACGTCGGGATGCCATCTCTGTACCTCTACTTCTTTTTCCGCGTAAACGCAGTCAGGTCGATACGGCCTTTGCCGACAACAGGGATCTTACCATTGCGGAGTTCCCGTTCGTCGCATAACCGCTTGCAGGCTCGGTAGGTACCCAGGCCGTCGCTGCGAACAAGAAACACGATAGAGTCATCTTTGCCATTAGCGACGGTTTCCAGCAGCTTGATAAAATCGCCATCCTTGGCCATGTCCGCGGCACGAATTCGTTTCGGCGATGGGCCGCTGTGCAGGACAATTGCGCCGGCGGCGCATTCAACGAAATGCGGTGTAAAATTCAGTCCGCTACCTTGGGGCAACACCGTCACATTGGCTTCGGAGTTGATTTTGCGTTCGGCGATTTCCTTTTCCAGCTGTGCGATCCGTTCACGAAGTGCATCGTACTCGGCCTGCATGTCCGTTGCGGTTTCCCTGGCCTTGGGATCGATCGGCGGAATCACGATTTTGACCTTGTCTTGCTCGGCCAATTCCTTTTCGATTCGCTCCAGTTCTTCCAGCATCTCCTGCAGTTGCTGCAGCGTCATGTCCAGCAGCTTCTTCTCTTCGCGAAGTTCGAGGGCTGCTGAATTGGAGACTGCGAGCTTGCGTATCCGTTCTTCAGTCTGATCGAGCTGTTTTTGTTTTTGTTCGTAAGCTTCGATCAGAGCGACGTCGGGCGTATCGGTTTGCGCCAGAGACAAGGTGGCGATCATCATCGTCAACACGCCGATGACGCAGGCAATGATACTGAGGAACGGAAAGAGTGAGACATCGTCGTCACTGCCATGGCGGCGGCGTGGCATCGTTAGCGTCTCCCGTTACGGCGTGATTTGGAGCGACCGAACCAGCCGCGTCTCGGTTCAGGTTCTTTTATCACCTGTTGCACGACGACTTGGCCGTCGCCCAGTTTTTCCAGCACGCTGCCCAAACTGGTCAGGCCGCGTTCGACTCCGGTCAGGTGACTTTGCAAGGAGGATTGAGTTTCTGAGAATGTATCGGTGACGTTTGATTGCATCGATGCGGCCTGCTCGGCAAGCTGACTCAGGCTGGCTTGGATTTGGTTGGCGGCGGCGGACATTTCTGCCAATTGTTCTTGCAATTCGGATTGTTGCTTACGTTGTTGTTGGTGCAGCAAGGTGACGTGCCGTTGCTGCTGTTTTTCGATTCGATCGTTGACCTGGTCCCAACCGTGCGAGACGCGATCGGTGATGCGGCCGCCAATCGCATCCAGTTTCCTGAGCCATTGCTCCAGCTCGGCATGCTGAGTCGCCAGAGCTTGTTCGACTGCTTGCCGAAAGATTTCTGCATCGCTGCCGCCACCGGCAGCACCGCGTTCGGCACCTCCCTCGCGTCCGTCATTCAGTCGCCGCAACAAGTTCTCGTTGCAGTATTCGTCAACACTGGTGATCAAGTCCTCTTCGCTCTTTTGCAACGCCGAGGCGGGAATTTTGACCAGCAAGCTCATGATCAACGCCAATAACGTTGTGTCGAACGCCGTGCCCAATCCGCCAAACACATCTTGCAAGGCTGCTTTCATGGCATCCATGCTGCCACTATCACTAAGACTGCCGGCCAGCGAAGCCACCGCGGCGCTGACGCCCATCACGGTGCCGATGAACCCCAGAATCGGCAGGGCCCAAATAAAGACCTTCACGATTGTGTAGCTGCCGGCGACATTGTTCGCATCGATTTCCGATTGCGACTCCATCATCGTGACGGTTTCGGCGGCACTTTTGCGAACCCGAAAATGTTCGATGCCGCGGACAACACGATTGATCAGAAAACTGTCGTCACTGGCGCCGGGCAGTCCGTTGATGTTATCGATAAAACCGTCCAGCGATCCCAGCGTGATTTCCGGCGACACCTCAGTCGGGAGTACATCCAGCAGCATGGCGTTTTTTTGCTGCTTCAGATGCTGCCACTTGAGAATCAATATCGCCATCGCCCAAAACATCAGGAACGTGGTGGGAAACGGGATGGGGCCGCGGTTCCAGAACAGGGCGCCAAAATACGTATCGCGGACTGGCAACATCAAGGCGTACCAGACCAGCGCCATGCCGGCACCGATCAGCCCGCTCAGCAACAGGCTGACATCGCTACTGGCAGAATCACCGGTCGGGGCAAACCAACTTTTCTCGCGGCGTTTGCGTTTGGTAACTTTCTTTTTCGGTGTTGCCGCAGGTTTATCGGCAACGTGAATGCTGGGCAGCGCCTTTCCAGGTTCACTTTCGGACTCGCCTTCCCCGTCCCCGTACGGACTCTCTGGAATGCGAAACGTCATCTGGCAGTACGGACAAGCACGGCTCTTACCGGCCAGATTTTCCGGGACTTTCAGTGACTTGCTACAACCGGGACATTCAATTTTGAAATAGGAGGCCATGATTAGGGGAGAACATGAGTACGAAAAAGAATGCGATTCTCAAATCTACTTGCCCCGATTGCAATGAAGGATCCTTCGTCGTGGGCACGTGGGGGGGTGGTTGGTGTCCCATTGTATCAGCTGCCTTCGCAAGAGCGCGGCACTGATGTGGCGATTCTCTGCCGGCCGGGCGAGGGGAAGGTTTCGCTCACTCCGTGTCTACCGACGGATACTTCTCCGACCCCCAATTCTTCAGCCGCCTGACGGCGTGATCGCTGATCGATGCCGGCTCCCAGGGGTCAATTCCATCGATGGGGGCGTCCCATTTGCGCAGCAACTGCAAAGCCGAAAGCTGATGTGCGAGATTACCGCTGGCCAGCAAATCGATGGCCGGACCAGCGGCGTGTTGCGGAATTTCACCCAACCGGTTCAGCACGACACGACGCGCCGTGACATCGCGAATCGCCATCAAGCTGATCAGCGTGTCGATGTCACTTTCGTCAAGCTCTTGGATGTCTTTGGCCAACAATCCTGGCATTTGAGCTTTCGTTCGCTGGTAACTGTCGTCCAACCATTGGGTCAGTTCTGAAACCGGGGCATAACCATCGCGGCTCACGGTTACGATTCCGTCCGAGGAGAGCAGTCGCAGTGCGGGCAGTGCGTTGGCCCGCAATTCGCGCGCGTCATTGACTTCATCGTCCGCATTGATTTTCGCCAGGACCCACTTTTCGGAAAACTCCTGCTCCGCTTCGCCCTGCAGTTCTTCCTGCAGTTTTTCACAAAATCCACACCAAGGCGCGCCGACGATGGCGAAGATTGGTTTACCGTTTTCGCGAGCGGCGTCAATCGCTTGCTCAAGCGTTGGATGCCAAACGACAGCGGAGTCGTCCACGACGTTTGCGTTGGTTGCGGCATTGGAGTCGGCAACTTCTTTGACGCTCTCGATGGCATCAGCAACAGCATGCTTTAGTTGATCCAGCAAGGACGGCGGATCGTCTTCCGCAATCACAATCTGAGGCAACGAAGCCACGGCAAGGGCACACGCGATCAACATCGGCAAGCCAATTAATCTTAAATGGGGATCCACAACATCTCCAAGTTAATATCAGCACTACAATGACGCGTCCGATTCTTTTTCGGCTTTGTTCCCATGTGCGATTTCAGCCCAGTAGCTATCGTACTCGAACGTCGGGCTATTCTCGTGGTCGTGACAGCTGATGCATTGTTCCTTGGCCACGAACGGCGTGCGGATCGTTGGCTCCGCCACGTGTCGCTGCGAAGGTCCATGACAGTTCTCGCAGCCGACATCCACCAGCGACTTTGAATCAGCAACGGTTTCAAATCCACGGTTCAATCCGTAACCGGTGGTATGGCATCGCTGACAAGCCGGATCGACTTGCGCGCCGGTCGTTTGCAGCGAGTGCCAGGCATGAGCATGTGCCGAGTCGTGCCACAGCGCGTTGTCCACTTGGTGGCAGGCATTGCAAGATTCCGATCCGGAGATCTGTTGACTTTCAGCGGTTACCAGTCGCGTGGAAACGAATTGCGTCTCGGAGGGGGCAAAGTCGGCTTCGGCGAGTCGCTCGTAAAACGCTCTTAAGTTTTCTTGCTGCTGGGAAGATTCTTCGATATCTGCGCTGACTTCGACAATCTCCGCCAAAGCGGTTCCTGTTACCGGTAATTCCATTTGCAGCAGAAACTTGCCTTTGTTGGTACTGCTGCCGACCAGCACGTGCCCGACCATGTTTGGGGGAACGACTTGTCCGGTTGGGCCGCCCAATACCGCGTCGACGTCCGGCAGTTTCCTTGCTAGTTCTTTGAGTTCTGGTTCTTCCATGTAGGCCAAGACAATGATGCGGTCAGCCTGCCGTCCGCGAATCGCATCGTAAACACTCCGGTAGGGATCGATGGCCCGCAGGTCGTCGCCAACAAGTTTGGGATCAACGACTCCGGTGACCGCAATCTTTTGGCCGCCGCGTGCGATCATTCGCACCGCCGGCGCGATCGGTTGGTCGTCGCGGTCGCGCAGGTTGGCCGAAACAAAGGGAACATTTAGATCCTCGGTTAGCTTTCTTAATTGGGCGGCAGTGAATTGCGTTTCGGGGCCGCCGATGTTAAAGGCGTCCAAGTCCATCTTCATTTGGCCGGCCAGGATCGCGCGGAGCTTGACGTAATCGTAAGGCGAGTTTCCGACCACGGCGCCGCCAACATCCAACGCCATCACGGGCACCACATCGCGGGCGGTGCGAATCAGCGTTGCGCGACGGGAAAGACCACCCGACTGATTGGATGTGCATCCACAGGGCGTGATCCAGCCGGCGGTATCCCCACTGATAAAGACGGTGACGTCTTGTGGTTGCCGGCCACAGCCGACGGTAAACAGAAGTACTGCGAGAATCGTTAATCGCATGCCAATGATCAATGCAGCAGTGAGTAGACCAGAATGTTGACGTTGACCATTTCGGCGTTGGTAATCTCGTTGCCGCCGCAACAACAACAACCTTTTTTGTGCTTGGTGTCATTCAATCCGTCTTGGCTGTACAAGACGCCCAGCCTGCTGCCGATATGAATTCCCTCCAATGGTTTCGGCGTACCTTTCTTTGCGTTCAATCGTTCGATGTCGTAAACGGTATGAAAGATCAAATGATCCATCGAAATTGGTTCCATGGGAATATCCGCAAAGACTTTGGCCATTTCACGGCGAAACGATGCGTCCCATTCGGTTGATGAGCAGCCGGCGGACGCCAGCAACAAACCGCCTTGCTGAATGAAAGTGCGCAAATTCCTCCGCTCCGCTGCGGTCATCGTGAACGCGCCTTCACCGGTCATGATCAGCAACGGAAAACCGTAAACTTCTTCTTCCGACAGCTTGACCGAATGCAATTTACCACTGGTGGTGATCGCGGAATCTTTTTCGGCGCGGGTCAGGAAATGGTCCGCAAAGCATTCACTGCTCTTGTCGCTCGCGTAAACGACGTGAGCCACGGACACGGTACTCTCCGATTCCCCGCCAACTTGCGACGAATCGGCGATCACGTTGGTGAGCGGAGTATCTTCAGCCAGCGACATCACCGCAGTGAGCAACAGGGTGCAGACCAGACCACACGATCGAAAAATACTCATAAATCACCTAGTTCCTCGGCGAGTTGCCGGAAGTAGTCGTTAACTTGCTGGCGATACAAGCCGGGCACACCGGCCGCCGCATCGCCGCGGGCGGTTGGTTCGGCGGCCGACTCGGAGCCTCCGGTCGTCTTGGCACTTCCGCCCTGCGCGTACGACGCGATTGCTCCGTCCGATTTTTCGCCGTCACCGCTACGCGGCGTGGCGACTTCGGTCGGCAATCCGCCGTACAACCCAATATTCTCGGCCGTGTTTTGTGGCATGGAGTATCCTCCGCCGGGTCCCATCCCGGCCGCCATGCCGGGTTTGCGGCCCGATTGTCCTTGTCCCAATCCCATGCTGTTTAACAACTGATCAATGGAATTACCAAGTTTGGGGGATCCGGCCTGTGGACTGAATCCCGATTCGCAGTTTTGGCAGGCCTGGTTACCCATCCCGTTACATTGGCCCAAAAAGCTCTCCAAAATGTCAGCCGCCTGGGACGCTTTTTCCGATGCTGCCGTTGGTTTGTTGTCCAACAGTTCCTGTTGTGCCGAGGTCATCGATGGATCAGCCTGACTGGCGCGGACATTCTTGACAAAATCCTTAGCGGTATTACGCAACTTGTCGAATTGTGGATCGTCCGGAAGCTGCTTCGTGTGCGCTTGGATGTCTTCCAACAATTGTGAAAGCGCCACTTGCAACTGTTGCTGCTCGCGCCGCAAATCGTCTGCGCGGCGAGCGACCGCGGGGTCAGATTGATCGGCAGCCTGCAAGGCGTCCAGACGCTGTGCGAGACTACGTTGGCGTCGGGCCAGTTGTGTGAAGCGTTGCTGGTCAGCAATCAACGGGAAAGTTTTTGCCAGTTGCTCGGTTGGATCCATCGACTGCTGCTGATGCTGCTCTTTCGCGGCACCGAGTTGCTTCATCAGATCGTCCAGTTCCTGACGTTCGGACTGCGAGAGTTGCTGTCCGGATTCCATTTTTTCTTTCAATTCTTGCAGCCGGTCCGCGGCCTCGGATAACTGCCCGGCCAGTTCTTTCAATTGTTCGCTCAGCCCCTGATCGACGTCGACGGGCAAAGCATGATCGCCCAATTGGCCAATCGACTTGGCTGCATCCCGCATCGCCTGGTTTGCTTTCGCCATCGCTGCGGCGGCGTTTTTCTGCGCCTCGGCGGCTTGGCGAGCAGCCTCAGAATTAGCGGGATCCGCTGCGGCTTGAGCGGCTTTCTGTTCCGCTTCGGCTGCAGAGTCCGTCGCTTCCTGCAGTTTTTCTTTTAGCTCGGCGAGAGTTCGTTGAACCTGACGCTGTTTGCTAAGGATTGCTTCCATGCCACGTTGGGACATCTCAAGCTGGGCAAGCTGCTCTTTGGAAATGATGCGGACAATGTGGACCGGACTCTCGGCACCCTTGGCTCCCTCGGGATCATTATCCTCGACGCGGGCGAATAAGGTGATCTCGTCGCCAGGCTGTAATCCGTAAGCGGCAAGTGGGAGCGCTGTGGCCACACGTGCCGACGCTTCGACGTCTTCCAGCGGTATGATCTTTGCCAACGGAGGTGAACCGTTTAGCCCGCGAAACAATTCGATTCGCGCGATTCCATAATCATCTTCCGCTGCGATCACGACGGGCAGATTCACATCGGGGGTCGCCAGCGAAATCGGCTTTGGCTGCAGCAACCGAACGACCGGCGCGTGGTCCGGAACGATTTTCAAAATCCCGTCCAGTGACTGGCCCGATGGTGTTCCATCAGTATCGATGATCGAAATTGAAAACTGTCCGCCGCGGGACAACGTAAAGCTGCCGCTGACCGTGTTGTCAGACCCGGAACTCGCGGCTGACTTCAGGGCGGCTGACTTCAGAACGACTGTCTGCACCTGGTCATCCATCTCAAGCTTCACGGAGCCTGACTTCAGCGGCCGGTTACTTCGCACCTTCAGCGTGACCGTACTACCGGCCAGACCTTCGATTCCGGTTTCGGGAATCGATCCTTCGTAAACTCCACGTCGCGTGTAATCTGGTTGTTCGATGCGACACTGCACGTCGGTGATTTGCGGCGTCATCTTGACGTCAAGCTGATGGCTCTTGCTGCGCGCCGTACCTCCGCGAACATGGTACCTGGCCGGCTCGGTAATTCTCGTCAGGTAAGTTCGCCAGCGATCATCCGTTTCGGCCAGCATTGGCAAGCTTTCTTCGCGCTGATCGCGGTATTGCAACACCAACTCCAAATCTTCGACCAGCGGTCCATCGATCGCCGCGACCACTTCCAAGTCATCACCGTACAAGACTTGCGTATCGCCCGGCTGGACGGAAATCGATGTGGGCGAGTAAGGCAACTGAGATTCCATGGGAATCAGAATGCGTTGGACTTGCGTCCAAGCCATCCGCGGCACAAATCCGGCAAAGACGCACAAACACAACGCCGTGGCGCCGACGACTTTCCACCAATAACGAGCCTGATCACCGGGAATCGCTTCCACTTCGTCAACGTCACTGCAAACATCTTCTGCCTGTTCGGCCGCCAGCAAGGCGAGCCCGTCTGTCAACGAGTTTGACGATCGCTCCCTCGATTCATCATGCGTCAAGTCGTATCCCGCCATCACGCGTCCGCCCGAATGACTGACTTCATCCACACGACGGGCCAGAGACGACAGCTTGGACGTCGAACTCGCGCGGCGCATCAAGGCAATCGAAAATGCAATCGCACTGATCAGCGCCAGCGGAGCAACCAAGCGGCGAATGCCGACCGACATTGGGACGGTCAAGTCGACCCACATCCCCAGCAGCAAAGTCGCCAGCACGACCAAAACTGCAATCGCGACGGCAAAGAACAAGCCAACAATCAGCGCGCGTTGACGCAACGGGAATAACGCCCGCTCCAGACGCACGCGAGCTTCGCGTAGATCAGCTGTGCTCACGATCGTGATGCTCCGAAAAAGGTCACTAACAACCTAACATGTAGAGCCCCAATCCGGCTGCGCATTTTTTTCCGAAAAGAGGTCTGATCCAGGTCTGACCCTCTCCGCACGCGTGCCAAGTTGGATTCGGGTGTCCTGCAAAGGGTCAGGCCCTTTCTGCTAAGCAAAACATTTTCCTTTGAAATCATCATTTCACACCAATCCGCTGCTGCGACGCGTCATCCAACAGACAATCCACGCACCGAGCACCGTCAGCAGCACCCAGCGCCGGTCCCAAAGCGGAATTCGGCGGCTTTTTTCCGGGCGACTCATGTTTAAATGTTCGCGATAGTCTTTTGCGATCAAGTCGGCGTCAGACGAATCCACCACGCGGCCTCCGCTACGTTGGGCGATTTGTCGTAACAGACCGGGACGCGAATCGACTTCCAAACGTTCGAACCACGGATCACGAACGTCAAATTCGGTGACGACACCTGGCTGGGTTGGATCACGACCGAGCAGCGAAGCCTGGTAATGGCCCGGTGGTAAAGCCCCGAAATTCGCACGATGAATGCCTTCCTGGCTGCCGACCGGCACCGGGGTCGCGCGACGCGGCAACGCCAAGCCCGGGCCATCGACCATGCAATCAGGCAACTCATCGGAAAAAGATTCGCGAACCAGCACAGACACCGTCACGCTATCGCCCGTCACATAAGCAAGTCGATCGCTGCGGATCGCGATCTGTTGTCCGGGCAACAGGTCTTGTTGCGAAATCAACCACTGCATCAAGCCTTGCCAGAGCGACGCGTAGACGCGCTGTGCACTTGCCTTCTCGGGCGGCAAAAAAGCCCATCGCCACATACCGGCTCCTTCGACCACAACCGCCTGGCCGCTGCCGTAGGGCTGGTGGGAAACAATCGGCACCGCCTGCCCGTCTTGTCCGGTGGCACTCTGCACTAAGACTTGTGGCAACCCGATGGCGACTTTGGGTTTGGCGCCTAACGCCAAACTCGGCAAGGCGCTGATTGGATCGCTGCCGGCCCCCAGGTCTTGCGGCAACAGCGATGCACTTTGCCCAAGCGATGTCAATTGCGCGCGGGTGCGAAACTCGGCTTGGGCTTGCCAGCGAACGGGTAGCAATTGTCCTAATCGCTGTTCCATCTGATTGGCGGGCGCGCCGCGCGAACAAACCAGCGCGCCGCCATCCAGGCTGATCCAGCTGCGCAGTCGTTCGATTGCTTCGTCATTGAGAAACACTTCGGTGCTGCGACCGAGGACAACCACGCGAAAGTCACTGAGTTTCTCCGCGTTGTCCCAGTCACTGGCGCCAGTCGGCAGGGTTTCCCAGGCTCCACCTGGAATCGGTTGAGGGTCTTTGTTTTCATTGGAGTCCTGGTCCAACGTCATGGCCGCGGGATCGGTGCGTCTCATCAAACGGCCCTTGCGAACAAGTACCAGGCTGGTCAGTTCAATGGCCGGATCGGCAGCCAGATTTCGAGCGAGGAATTTGGTGTCCCAGTACGGTTTGCCTTCCAACAGCAAGACGCGAATCGGTTCATCAATCACTTGCAGTTGCAAGCTGGCCTGGTTGTCCGCCGTGGTCGCTTCCCCGTCGATCGGCTTTACCGCGACCACGTAGCGATACATCCCGGCAGCGGTGGGACGGATCGTGAATTCTGTTTCGCTCGGTCCGTCCGGGCTAAGTCTCAGCCGCTTGGCAGCGATTTGCTCGCCGGATTCCAACAGCCCAATCGTTACGGCACGACCACCAAAGCTGCGGTGGGACAACTGAATGCGGACATTCACCGGTCGATCGGGAAAGGTCATCAGCTGCGGATTGCGAACTGAAATGGATACGTTGCTGGCACCGACACTGCCTCCCAGCGGTGTCGTGTAGATGGGAACATCCAAAGCTCTGGCGTTATCAGCGGCGGCCGTCACGCTGATCGTCGAACCGACATTGTGAGCACCATCGCTGAGCAGCGCGATCGCATGACCTTGAGGCCGATTGACCGAAAGTGTCTGTCGCAGCACGCCTGTCAGGTTCGTATTACTTCCGTCCGGCGGCAGCGCTGATGTCTGGCTATCAATCGCTTGCATGATCTTGCCAAAACGAATGATGTTGACGTCAAATTCTTGACTTGCCGCCGCTTTGATTTCTGCCGCCATTTCCAACGCCGCGTTCCAGCGAGTTTGCGTGTCGACGTCATCGACTTGCATGCTTTGTGTCGCATCGACCAGAACCGTGATCAGCGGTTTTCCGGCCGGCGGTACGATCGGCTCGATCCAGGTCGGATTGAGCAACAACACCAATGGCGCGATCAACACCAGCGCCATCAAGCCGAGTACGAGGGCACGACGAAACAGTCCCAAGCCGCTGTCGCGAGCAATCGCGTACCAGGCCCACGCAACCAAAGCCATCATGGCCATGGCCCACCAAAGGCCCAACGGGATTTGCGGCTCAAAAACCAACATCTTACTTGCTCAAGTTCTCCTCAAGTGCGAAAGAGTCTCAGGGCCACGACTTCGGATACCAGACCCAGGACGCAGGCGACCAACAGCCAATTCCACCAACGATCTTTGTCGTCAGCAGCGTCGCGTGCGTCTCGAAATCCAAGCGGCCGAGCACTACTGGTTGTGTTGTCGATCACGCCGGCATCCAGCGTTGACAAATCGCTTTCGCTGGCCGGTGTGGTGACGGCAACAGCCAGCATCGTTTCGCCCGCACGCTGAACACGGTAGGCGCCGACTTGATCGGGACGCGGCCATTGCCAAAGTACTCCCGTGGGCGATGCTTCCCAGCTGCCATATCCTTCGGGACTTTCGGGCCAATCGCCGACCGGCCGCACGGTCAGTTGGTCTTCCAGGTCCACACTTGGCGGCATCAACCGCACCAGCGGCTGACCACAATCGGCTTCGGTTTCCGCAGACGATCGCGCCAGCAAGTTGCCGATCAATTCGCCCAACAGCGGAACGAAGGGTGCTTGCACCGCCAGATTCGATTGATCCAAGTCAGCATTCAGGACGGCGATCTTGCCATCACCAGCGTCGGTCATCACCAGCATTGCAGATTGATCGCTGAGTTTGGCAAGGATGCGATCCTTGAGCGATTGCTCCGTTTGTTCGGTACCTAACCCGCCGCCGATCCTGACGCCGGCAAAGGCCGAATCGAGCGCGTCGCCAAAGACCGCAAACGGCGGCTCACGACGCGCAACTTCAAAAACGGACAAGCCCCGTCGCGCACGCCGGCCAGCAGGCGGAACAAATCGCACCGGCAACTGCATCATCGCACCCAACTGCTGCTGGATCGCTTGCAAGTTGACGCCGTCGGCAAGTTCCGAGACGACGTAAAAGATGCCGCGCCCCCGTCGCAACGCGTCGGCAAGGTTCTTGACAAGTCCAGTGGACAATCGGCCGGGGTGATCAAGCACGACCACATCAGCAGCGTCTAATGTACTCTGGTCGATCGATCGAGGAGACATGCGAACCAGACTGCTGCTGTTGGCCGCATCAGCGACAAGATAAGTGATCGCACGTTCCAGGTAATAGCCAGCCGATGGACGCAACTGAGCGTTCTGACCGCTTAGTAGAACGACTTTCGGTTTCGTCGCCACCTTTAACACCCAAGGTCGGACATCGTCGGATGGCAAGTCGTCGGCAGCCGTCAGAAACTGAACCGATCCGGTTAACCATCCGGGTTCGCCAACTTCTAAGGGAAATGTGATCATCGATTGACCGGGCGGCAATGTTTGCTGCACGGTCCGAGTCGTCTGTCCAAGCCTAAGCGAACAGCGAATGGGCTGTTCGATTTCGCTAAAGTTGCCGACTTCGACTTCGCAGGTGAAGGGTTCGTCAACCACCACGCGAACGGAATGTCGAATCGCAAGTACGGCAAGATTATTGCTGCCAGCCAAGGCTACCGATTCCATTTGCACGGCGGTGTCTTCGGCAAGTGCGTCAAACCGAATCGCGCCCCAATCCGCCCGTTGAAAATCGCTGATCAAGATGACCTCGCGTTTCATCGAGGGATCTGTTTTGGCAAGCATCTCGGCTGCTAAATTGATCGCCCCGAAAGCATCGGCGGCTTGAGGCCGTGTGGTGATGGTGCGAACCGTTTGCCGCAGCGCGGCCAGGTTTCCCGACAACTGATCAAAGACCGATTCGGCACGTGCGCCGACAAGCACAAGCCCCGCGACTAAACCTTGCTGCGGCTGCAGGTAGCGATCGGCCACCGCTCGGGCTCGCTCCATCGGTTGATTACCGCCGCGGCCGGCTTCCATACTTTGGCTGATGTCCAAAATGATGACGCGTGCCACGTCGACGTCGGAATTGGATGCTTGGATCACACTGTTTTGCCACTGCGGCCGAGCGATGGCCAAAGCAATCAGCGCGATTGCCAGCATCCGCAACAGTAACACCAAAAAGTCACGTAGCCGATGCCGGCTGCGACGCTGCTTGATCGCCTCGAACACCAATTGAATCGTCGACAACGGCATCGGTCGCGGACGCGGACGCGTAAGAAAATGAACGACCAGCGGCGTCGCCAACGCCACCGCACCGATCGTGATCGCCCAAGGATTCAGGAAACTCAAATTCAGCACCCTTTAGCCACGCCGCGGAACCAGAAATGCACGCACCGCAGTTAAGTAGGTGTCGCCGGTATTGAAGCGACGGTAATCGCAACCCGCGCCCAGCAAGCCGTCACGGACTCGCGCGCAGTGATCGACAAATCGGCTTTCATAGATCTTTCGGATTTCGGCCGGACGGCAATCGACGTTGCCTTCGCCCTCCATCCCGGCAAACCGAAAGGCAACCCCCTTGGGAAGTCGTTCCTCGTCCGGATGCACGACATGCACCGCAATCGTTTCCCAGCCGCGGCCCCGGAATTTGCGCAGTCCTGACAACACCTGCTCCAACGGATCCACCAGAAAGTCACTGATCAACATCAAAACCCCACGGCGGCGCATCCGTACGAAGCTGTCATCCAAGGATTGAGTTATTTCCGTCCCGCCAGTCGCTTTGGCCGCCGCAATGCGATCATGCAAGATCCGTAACTGTCGCGGTGATCCTGACGGAGTCACGAATTCATGTTCGTTGCTGTTGGCGATCGATAATCCAACCTGGTCGTGACCGTGGACAATCAAATGCGACAGCGCGGTAGTAAAGTACTTGACCCACTGAATCTTCGACCCCGATTCATCGAACCGGTTGCGAGCGCCAAAGTGCATCGAACCGCTGGTGTCGACCATCAGCAAGCAAGACAAATTTGTTTCGTCCTGATAAAGCCGAATGTAGGCGCGATTGGTGCGACCCATCGCCGGCCAATCCAATCTCCGCAGATCATCGCCCGGAGCATACTCGCGGGAATCGATGTACTGGCCGGCACCTCCCTGACGACGCGCGACGTGGCGACCGCTATAGGTGCCTTCGATCCGCCGCCGGGTTGTGAAACGCATCGATTCCAATCCCGAAATCGCGTGTGCGTCAAAGTACTTTGAATTGACACCGCTGCTGGTCTTGTGGTTGCCGACCATCGCTTACGCCGTCGCTTTCCACCAGGTTTGGTTTGTCTTGCAGACGACGATCAGCTTGCGGATCAATTCATCGGTCGTCACACCGTCGCCAAGTGCTCGATGGTTGACAATCAATCGATGCCGCAGAATGGGAAGCGCCACCGCACAAATGTCGTCGATCGTCGGCGCCGGCCGTCCGTCGATGATCGCTCTCGCTTTGGCAGCCATGACCAGGTTCTGTGATCCGCGTGGACCGGCACCGTAAGCGACGTAGTCGTGAACTTCCGCAGCGGCCCGCGGGTCTTCCGGGCGACTGGACCCGCACAGTGCCACGGCAAAGTCCACCACGTGCGTCGGCACCGGCACTTGCTGGATCACACGACGCAAGTGCAGGAACTCGTCGGGCGACATGTCCCCCGGAGCCAGCTTCAAGTCCGACGAGGTTGTCTTCAGCACAATATCGCGTTCTTCCGTCGGCGACGGGTAACCAACATGAATCTCCATCATGAAGCGATCAAGTTGCGCCTCGGGTAACGGGTAAGTACCTTCTTGCTCAATCGGGTTTTGTGTTGCCACGACCAAGAATGGCGGTGGCAGCGGATAAGTCTCGCCGCCGACCGTGACATGTTGCTCGGCCATTGCTTCCAACAGCGCCGATTGCGTCTTGGGCGCAGCCCGGTTGATCTCGTCCGCCAAAATCAAGTTGGCAAACACGGGTCCCGGCCGAAACACCATCTTGGGTGCACCCGTCTTTTCGTCGCGCCCCAACAATTCATACCCGGTGATGTCGGTGGGCATCAAATCGGGTGTGAACTGAATTCGGGAAAATCTCCAGCTGAAGGCGGCGGCCATGGCTTTGACCATCAGCGTTTTTGCCAGCCCCGGAGCGCCCACCAACAGTGCGTGTGATCCGGTCACCGCGCACTGCAGCAGCTGATTCAGCGTCTCTTCCTGGCCGACAATCGTCTGCTGCAGCCAACCGCGGATGCGGCCAACGGATTCGGCGAACTTTTGCAGTTCTTCCTGCGCGATTGTCTCGGATTGGGCCGCTGCTGTTTCACTCACGAAATTTGACCCCTGAAGAATGTTATGGTCGGCGATCACAAAAGGTTCACATGAGGATAGCAGAATTGGCACAAGATGCATGTCAACGGGGCGCAAAGCAGCATTTCGCGGTGCGAAAATCGCGCATCGGATCGTTAATCTTAGGCAGCGCCGTTTGCCGTGCCGGCTCGATGGTTTCCTCGTCTACTCGCAACCCAGCCGGCGCGAATAGCTTTCTAATCGTTCCGTTCCGCGTTCTTGAGTGTGCCCAAGCGGAACACAGATCTCGTCGAATTTCTTTGGCCTCCACATCCAACGGCCCAATCCACGCCGGCGCAAAGCCGGGTGTGTAAAGAGACAAGACGACCTCACCCGACTCGACGGTCACCGAAAACTCCTCCGCAACCTGACCTTCTGTACTAAAGCATGATCGCGTTCCTCCATCTTCGTCACGCGTCCTGCTACTCGAGTACAGCCAGCCTTTCTCGGTAACTTTTTTTCCCCCGGCGGTGACGATCTCGCCACGCAGCACCGCGGTCGTCTTTTCTGCAACGACCGTTTCTGCTGCTGACGATTGCGTTGCTTCCGCTTGCTGCGAGCAAACCGGTGCGGCGTTTCACGCCAATGTCAGCAGAGCAGCGAGGACAACCATGCAGGCCCGGGATGTCTTCAGTGATTCGCGAAGTGGTTGACCGATCGACCTGGCGGTTCGGCGTAACCAAGAGTTCATGTTGTTGCTCCCAGAATCTCTTGCTCAATCCGTTTGCGAATGTCCAGCCAATACGCCAGCGTCCAGATCGTTCGCCAGCTTCCAGATCGCCGGATTCGATCAGAGCTCATCTTACCCGGGGCTTCGAAATTGTGTCGTTTCAGAGCGGCGTGATCGGAAGAAGCTCGGTGGTCGGCAAGTTGCCTGCCCGAAAAAAGGGGGGTATAGTCGTTTTCGTTCGATGGCATCTCTCAATGCGCTGGGGTGGATATTAATGTCTGGGATTTATAAGTGCCCCTGCGGGCAACAATTCAAAGCTGCCGTGCCTGCCGGAGGCGCCCAAGTCAAATGCCCGGGCTGTGGAAAGCTGCTGAAGTTGCCTGGCCCCGGTCCGCCAGCGGCCGCGCCTGCTCAGCGTCCAAGGCAACAACAGCCATTTCCTGCTTCTGCTCCGACAGGTGATTCGTTGTTCGGTGATGTGGACGTTCCCGCCTCGCCCAGTCCGTCTTTTGGCGCACCTTTGGGAACTCCCTCGGGCGCTCCCGCAGGCGGCAATCCGTTTCCACGAAAGTCTTCATTTGCTTCGCCGGCAAGCAGAGCAAAGCAAGGCAAGTCGGGCAAGGCATTACTGATTGTCGGGGCGGGTGTCGGTGGCTTGTTGGTTTTGTTCTTCATTGTTGGCATCATTGCCGCGTTGTCAGGACGCGACCGCGCCGCCGGTGGACCTGCAGCCGGGCGTCCTGCAGTCGGCGGTCCTGCCCGCGGAGGAACTGCGGCGGTTGCCCGATCGACCAAACCGGTCACCAGCGACGAAGCCAAGGTGGTCGCGGAGAAGTTCGAGCGTGAATTGAAAACGGGATCCCCCTTCGTTGCCAATCAGATGGTCGATTGGCAGGGCGTTGTCCAGAAGGGACTGGATGGATTCGACATTTCTGAAAGCGACAAGAACCAGTTCGCGGCAGGTGCCGTTACCGGTCTACGGGGACGTAACTGGGCGCAGCTGATTAAGACGCAAACTCGCGGCAGAATCAAGCTCTTACGGACGCGGACAACCGACGGTGCCCCAACGGCGCTGTTTCGCACCAACACCATCGATGGAGGAATTGGCTACTTCGAGTTTGCCTTCTACCGTGACGCCAACGAGAAGGTCGCAGTCTCGGATGTGTACATGTTCCACACTGGCGAATGGATGTCAGAAACGATGCATCGTGCGGCGATTCCCTTCATTGCAGAGCACAACAAATCGTTTCTGCAAAAACTCTCCGGAAAACAAAGCGACTATGTCAAGCATCACAAAGATATCGAAACGATGGGACGGATGGTTCATATTTCGCCACAGGCCGCGATGGGGACTTATAAAAAGCTGCCAGCGACATTGAAAGGCGATAAGACCGTGATGGTGCTGCGGATCGGGATCGCCAGCAAGATGAACGACGAGAACGAGTACCAGGCGGCGATCAACGACTTCATGCAAAAATTCCCCAATGACCCTGCGGCTCAGTTGTTTGCGATTGATTACTACGCCTTGAAAAATGATCTGAATGGAGCGCTGACCGCGATCAAGAAACTGGACCAGCAGGTCGGCGGTGACCCGGCCCTGCAAGTCATAGAAGCCACCGTTCACATGCAGCAGGGCAACCTTCCCCGGGCCAAGTCATTGCTGCAAGAAGCAATTGAGCAAGAACCCGACAATCAGGAAGCCAAAACGATGCTGGCGTCCTTGCCGTAACGAACCATTGGCTGCCGCGGACGAAGATGGAGAACGTGAAGCACTAATGGACTTGGTTTGCGTTTGGCCATCAGCACTTCGATCTGCGAAGCTTACGGCAGCGAGTTGTGGGCCGAGTCGGTGAAGAGGGGTAATTTCCGCGCCGACTTTGCCGGATCAAACTTCGTTCACACATCGTCCGACGGCAGCAACTTGTCAACGCTATCGGCAGATGATTCACACTGAGTTTCCAGGTCACTAACAAATCTTGCCAAGTCACGGCTGCCAATGACGCCAACAACCGTCCCACGACTGGTCACCGGCATACGGTGGACGGGTGTTGAGGCAAAGGCTTTTGCCACATCGACGATCGAATCGCCAACATCCAGCGACTTCACTTCCGTCGTCATGACTTCCGAGACGCACGTCTCCGATCGGTTTGCATAGTCGCAGCCAAATTGATCTGTTTCAGAAAAGATTCCAACCAGTTGGCCGTCGCGATCAACCACGGGAATGCCGCTGAGATCGTGCTTCAACATCAGGTCGAGTGCGCGCGCGACCGATTCATCCGCAAACACCTTGATTACCGGTAGTTTCATGACGTCGCTAGCTCTAAACACATCCAGTTCCTTATCAATGAAATGACGTAGAAAGTCGTTTTTAAACCTAGCTCGCACGTCTTCAGCAATTCTTCTTGAGGTGAGTGATTCCTCGCTGACAGTGTAGTTTGTTACTCACGAATGCATCTGTGGCAGTTCTAACGATCGTAAAGGCCCGCTGTGACAGCTACCGAACGCGTTGAAGCAGGCCGTGGCGGTCAAAGACCGTCGTCAGGCTGTTATGTTCGCAACTCATCGCGAAGCATCCGGCGGCATTGGAGACCGATTCGATATCGATCTCCCTCTTGTTGTATGTGTCGCACTTCGCCATCCATGTACTCACCG
>JBFJVZ010000094.1:0-19565 GCA_041623895.1 Pirellulaceae bacterium
CCGTGATCGTTGTCTGGCTGCCGGGATGGACGGCTATGTATCCAAACCGATTCGTCGTCGCGAACTGATCGAAGTCTTAGCATCGTTTTTCGAGCTCCAGACGCGGACTTCGGCGGAGAGCCAAGTCACCGAGACAGAGGAAACCATTGATGCAGGTCCTTTGAATTTAGACAAGGCGCTTGAGTTGACCGAAAACGACCGTGATCTGCTGAAGGCGGTCGTGCGGGAATTCCTGGAAGAATCCCCAACACTGCTGCAGACCATCGATGACTCCTTGGATGGTCGCGACCAGCAAGAGCTTCAGCGAGCAATCCATACACTCAAAAGCAACTTCAACAACCTGGGCATCGAAGAGATGGGTGAGCATTGTCAACTGCTGGAAGACATGGCCAGCCAGGGGCGGTTGGAAGAAATTGCCCAGCGCTGGGAATCGCTAAAAGGAAGAGCCCGGCAGATCATCGGGCAGTTGCAGGAATTCTTACAGCAATAGCCGCGTGCTACTTAACGATCGTGATTTTGATATCGTCGATCAGCAGCGTATCGCCGTTTTCATAGTTGCTGATTTCGCCTTCTTGCCCCCACACAATTTTCAAGGCTGGGTTTGGTGATTCGTTGACGACTTCGATGAATTTGTCTCGATTGCTGCCCGTGCCGAGCGTCTTCGCAAAGGTTTGCCATTGGTCGGTCGCCTTGATTGAACCAAAATCGATGCGCGACTGGTAAGCATCGTCCACGTCCGCCTCAAAACGGCAGTTGTAAGTGGCCCCGACATGTTCTTTTCGGGGATTGGTCGCACGGTAGCGAAATGAAATGGTGACTTTGCGTAAATCGTCATTGCTGATCTTGCCGGCAAAAGGGGGCAACATGATGTTGGCTTGAGCGCGTCCCTGATAAACGAAGCCGCTGTAGGACGCGCTTTCGGGAAGGTCGTCGTACCGCAGCGACAAGACGCCAGGTTTCTCGTCAGGTCCTTTCGTTTCATCGTCTTCAAAGATTGTCATCGTCAGGTTTCCGCCTTCGATCGACTCGCTCAGGTAGCTGAAAGTGTTGCGAGTCTTCTCGCTGCCGCTGTCTTCGTAATAGCCATTCATGTTGGTCGTCTGCTGGCCGTCGACATCGGAAAAATTATCGGCGAAAACGATTTTCGGTTCTTGCGCCATCGCGGGAAAGGCGGCCAGTACCGCAAGCATCATCAGGGTCGTCAGGCGAAGGATCATGGTGTTTCCTTTATGCGAGTCATCGATCCGACCGGCCATTCCGCTGACGAACCTCACTTGATGGGGTACGGAATCACGGGCGTCAATTCCAATGATAACTTTAGTTGTTCAGCTTCGCGTTCCAAGCCGGCTGCCTCGAATTTGTCGCGCAGTAGCAATAGCGGACCGGTTTGCAGCACCATCGGTAGCTGTTCGGTTTTTTCTTGCCAACTGCTGGCTTGTTCTGCGACTTGTGGCGGCGTCGCGGTGCGCCACATCAATGACTCGGCAAACCGGGCTAAGACGGGGCGATTGGCGTCGACCGATATTCGTTTTAGCTCTGCAGCCGCCGGGGAGCGATTTGGGGAGGAGAGCAGCCAGCTGGCCGCCACCAATCGTACGGCCGGCGATGGGTCCGCAAGCCGCTGAGCTGCCGCTTCGATCGATGCAGCAGGTTGCTGCTGGTTCTCCCAGGCAATCGGTAGCCAGGCGAGCACGTAGGGAGCGAGCGGTCGCGTATCAAGCTGTGACACCAGCTCCAGCGCGATCTGGCCGCGCGAACTTCTTTTGGCCGCATAGGCAGCCAACATGGAGAGCCATTGCTGTCGCCAAACCGGAGGACGCTCAGCGAGCGAATCGATCAGCGGTCGCAGCGCGCCGGCATAGTCGCCGTCCGCAAACAGTTCTAATGCGGCGGTTTCTTTTTCCGAGACGCTACCGGGCCGAATCCAGAGCACACGATCGCCCGCGATCCGCCTGGGCACTTCATCACCCGTGACCAAGATGGCAAGCTGCTTGTTGTCCAGGCTGACGATCGTGCCCGAGATCACGGTGACCGGCTGTGGATACCAGCGGCTGGCTGTTTCGGTACGCTTGCTCGGCGCCAGCCAAACTTGATCGGCCGCGTCCGCTTGTGCAATGACTTCAGTTGAAACCAGTCCGATTAGCACACAACAAATCAATCGGAGCATGCTCACGGAGATTCCTTAGTGTCGCCTGCTGCGGGCTCTGCGATCTTTAGACCACGTACATCAATGTATTTATATTGACCGTCGTTTTGCGCTGCCAGCTCACGCAAGAAGCTGTCACGCGGCGAGATCGGGTCGCTGCCAAATTCAATCGCATGAATCGTGGTACCGGCTTGGGCGGCACGGCGACGGATTTCGGACAACTGCGATTCTGACAGGCGGGGGATTCGTGCATCGGTCAAAAAGAAAATTACATCGGGCGACATCCGCAAAGCCAGTTTCAGAGCGGTATCGTGCTCGGTGGCCCCAGAGGCTCGGATCGATTCAATGTAACGTTCCGCGCGAGCGACCGATGAACCTTCTCCCGAGATCAATTGCAGCGGAGAGTTGGAAAACTTGAATGGTTTCGGTGTGTGGTTGTAGAAGATGATTTGGAACTGCTGTTTCTCAGTCAGGGAGCGAATGCTGCGGATCAATTCACTCTTGGCAGCGCGCAGCGGTTTTCCGCCATAACCATTCATGCTGTTGGAGCGATCAAAGACATACACGAACCGTGAACCGCTGCCGGAGATACCAAAGACCATCGTCGTGGTTTCGCTACCGGTCGACGGCGAGTTCTTTCCTGACGCGGTACCGAAGGCATCGCCCGATAAATTCGTTTCTCCCGCCAGCCCACTGCCCGAGACTGGGGCGGGTGTGGCTTCCATTGCGTTCAGGATGCCGGTCAGGTCGATGGGGGGCGTCAGCTCAGCCGGCGGCGCGGCGGACGCCGCGGCACTGCTGGTTTGTGTCTGCTGGGACTGTGTTTCCGGCTCTGTTTGGACCAATTTGGCGGCGTCGACATAACGATCGCGATCGGGCATCCGGTGGACCAAGGCAATCCCAACGGGACGATCGATTTGCTCGCCGCTGCCCTTGGGATTGTGGGACCAGACCAGCCCGATCACCGTCAGCAGCACAACATGGAACAGCAATGACATCATCAACGCCGGCACTGATCGCTGCGGAACCATCAGCTCGGGCGACGTTATCTCCACCGGTTCGGGGGCCTGGATGGGGCGCGCGGCGGCAGAATTCGTTGGGTTTTCCAATGCTTTGCCAGCCATGATTGATCGGGATTCGGAGAAGATTCGGCCTCTGGCGGGATCCAGCTGCCCACTTAGCCGACGCGATTGCGGCAGTTGTGCTTCTCAGATCCGACCTCGCCAATTACTTTATTGAGATCTAATTCTAGACGCTTGTCCGCGATCCGGTGGCAATCGATTCTACAGACACGATCACTTTTTTGTGGAGATGACCGACGTGAGCGACGCTCGATATCTATTTACCAGCGAATCCGTAAGCATGGGCCACCCGGATAAGCTGGCCGATCGAATCTCTGATGGGATTCTGGACGCGCTGTTCGAGCAAGATCCCCACAGCCGTGTTGCTTGCGAAACGATGGTCACCACTGGGATGGCGATTGTTGCCGGCGAGATTTCGACGAAGGCAAACGTCAAGTATTCCGATATCGTCCGCCAAGTCATCAATGAAGTTGGTTACACCGATGACAAGATGGGAATCTGTGGCGACACCTGCGCCGTGCTGGTGTCGCTGGATACACAAAGTCCCGACATTGCCCAAGGCGTCGACGCGGATGAGGCGAGCGGAAAAGACGTCGGTGCCGGTGACCAGGGCCTGATGTTCGGTTACGCCTGCAAAGATACCCCCGAATTGATGCCGATGCCGATCGCACTGGCCCATCGCATCATCAATCGAATCACCGAGGCCCGTTTCAATAAAGAAGTTGATTGGTTGCGGCCGGACAACAAGTCTCAAGTAACCGTCGAGTATGACGGTACCACGCCGGTGCGAATCGATACGGTGGTCGTCAGTGCGCAGCACAGCCCGGATGTGTCCAATGAAGAAATCAAGAAGTTCATCATCGAGAAAGTCATCAAGCCGTCACTGCCAGCCGAACTGGACAAGGGTGACATTACCTACCACATCAACCCGACGGGAAAGTTTGTTGTCGGTGGACCCCATGGGGACTGCGGTTTGACGGGTCGCAAAATCATCGTCGATACCTACGGTGGCTGGGGACGTCACGGCGGTGGTGCCTTCAGCGGCAAGGATCCGACAAAGGTTGACCGCAGCGCCGCTTACATGGCACGTTACGTTGCCAAGAACATTGTCGCATCCGGTTTGGCTGACCGTTGTGAAGTGCAATTGGCTTATGCAATCGGCGTAGCCGATCCCGTCAGTGTTCACGTCGATACGGAGGGAACCGGAAAAATCGATGACGAGAAAATTTGCGATCTCGTTCGACAGATCTTTCCCTTGAAGCCAGCCGGCATCATCGATCATCTGAAACTTCGACGCCCCGTCTTCAAGGTCACCACGGCCGGTGGTCACTTCGGCCGCGCAGGTGAGACGTTTACTTGGGAAAAGACCGACAAGGCGGATGAGTTGGCCGCTGCCGCTGGTGCAGTTGCCACGGCATAACCGTTTCGAGCATCACGGATGCCGACGCGTCTTGCCTGGCTAACCGATCCGCACTTGAACCATGTTTCCTTGCACGCCTGGGAGCGATGGCTCGCTGCTGTGTCGTCGCTGGATCCCGAGGCGGTTGTGATCACGGGCGACATTTCCGAAGGCGACGATGTTGTTTTTCAGCTGGATCGACTCGCCTCGCAAATCGCTGTGCCCATTTATTTTGTGCTTGGCAATCACGATTTCTACCAAAGCTCCATTGCCAAAACTCGCCAACGAGTGATTCAGGCAGCTCGCGACGATCCGCGTCTGCATTATCTGACCGATCGCGGTCCATTTGAACTGCAGGATGGCGTGTTTTTGGTCGGCGAAGACGGCTGGGGGGACGCTACGCTCGGCGATTATGAGAACTCGCTGGTTCGGCTTAATGATTTCGCCATGATCGAGGATTTTGCCCGCAGCGAACCTGCCCACTGGAAGCGAATGCTGGTCCAGCAAGGGGAACAATCGGCCGCCCGACTAGCGGAAAAAATCAGACGCTTGCCGGCCGACGCCAGCGGTGTCCTGGTCGCCACTCACGTTCCCCCGTTTCGCCAGTCGTGTTGGTACGAAGGCCACACGACCGACGACAATTGGGCACCATTCTTTGTTTGCGGCTGCGTCGGAAGGGTGTTGGATCAGGCCAGTCAAGATCGGCCGACATGCATGTTTACCGTTTTATGTGGCCACACGCATCACGAAGGCATCGCCAATTTGCGCGACAATTTGATCGTCTACACGGGCGCGGCACAGTACGGATCGCCGGACGTCGAGGCCACGATCGAGATTACCAGCGGCAAAGTCGTGTTTCACTCGGCAAGATGATGCTCACAAACCAAAGTAGGCCAGACCCGTCCTGGCGCTAAGCGGAAAATCTCCCGGCGTTAGGAACGCATTTGGCTCCACAGTGCCAACATCTCGATCAAGTGTTCGATCGCCTCGACCATCTCATCCAAACAGGCGTATTCGCGAACACTGTGGATGTTGTGTTGGCCGCTGGAGAGATTGGGCGTGGGCAATCCTTTTTCGGTCAGTTGGCTGCCGTCGGTGCCGCCGCGGACGATGGTCTTGGTGCAAGCCCGGCCCAGATTCTGAAAAGCTTGCTCGGCCAAGCTGACCGCTTCCGGCAAATCCGCCATCCCGTCGCGAAGATTGCGATACTGTCGGCGCACCGCAACGTCGACTGTCAAGCCTGGTGTTTTGGCTGCGGCCGCCTCAGCCGTCGCACGAACGACTTGGGCGTACGCTTGCAAATCCTCCGACTCGAAAGACCGCAGGATCAGTTCGACGGTCGCCTCTCCAACGCCGCCAGAAATCGCGTGCGGGTGAATGAAGCCTTCGCGGCCACTGGTCGTTTCCGGCGTGCAACTGTCCCTCGCCAGGGCGGCGACAAAATCACAAGCACCGCGCATGGCGTTGACCATCCGGTCCTTGGCGATGGCCGGGTGAATATTGTGGCCGCTGAAACGCACGGTGGCAGCGTCGGCAGAAAAAGTCTCCACATCAATCGTGCCGGCACCACCCCCATCAAGCGTGTAAGCGACGGTCGCGTCCAACTTGGCCAGGTCGATTTTTTCCGTGCCGCGACCGATTTCCTCGTCGCAAGTCAGCAGCACGCGCACCGGGCCATGCATCAGTTGCGGATTCTCGATCAAAGTTTCCGCCAACTCCATGATGATGGCCACACCCGCCTTATCGTCGCCACCCAATAGTGTCGTGCCGTCGCTGGTAATCAGAGTCTTACCAATGAGTTTTTCCAGATCCGGCGAGCCAGCGACGTCGATTCCGGTTCCCGAGGGCAATCGAATGTCGCCGCCCTGATAACACTCAATGACTTGCGGATCGACATTCTCGCTGGGCGCTTCCGGGGACGTGTCCAGGTGAGCGACAAATGCGACCGCCGGGCTGACTCCACCATCGGTCGCAGGCACGCCTGCCCAGACCAGCGAGTTTTCGTCTTGGTGAGCATCCTGGGCGCTCATCGCCGCAAGTTCATCAAGGAGGATTTTACCAAGCTCGCGCTGCGACGAGGTGCTTGGATAAATGTCGCTAGCGGGATCGGATGCCGTGCCCACACGGACATAGCGAAGAAATCGTTCCAGCAGCCGTCCCCGGTTAATTTCGACGGTTGGGTGTGCTCTGGTCATGATCGCTCCAGCGGGGACTCCCTGCTGCGATGTTATGGTAAAGTGTGATTGTGGTGTTGGTTCAACTCATTCGGTAGCCCGGCAGATCTTCGATGGCAGAACAAGTTTCGTATTTGATCTTTGATGCGGAAAGTGTCGCCGATAAGGAATTGATCGCCAAGGTGCGTTACGCCGAAGAGGATTTATCACCGCAAGAGGCTTTCCAGAAGTATCGGGCGGAGTTGATGGATGTGAAAGGTACGACATTCATTCCCTTCACCTACCAGATTCCGACTGCGGTCGTGGTAGCAAAAATCGGCACCAAATTCCAAATGTTGGATCTGGTTTCATTGGATGAGCCCGAATTTCGCAGCCATGTGATGACCGCGCATTTTTGGAAAGGCTGGGAACTGTATCGGCGCCCCACCTGGGTGACGTTTAACGGCCGAAGTTTCGATATCCCGCTCATGGAAATGGCCGCATTTCGGCACGGAATCTCGCTGAAACGTTGGTTTCACAGCGATGGCTACAAGTCACCGCGCCATCGCTATTCGATGGAGTCGCATCTCGATCTGCAGGAACTGCTGACCAATTTTGGCGCCGTTCGCTTCAACGGTGGACTGAATCTGGCTGCGCAACTATTGGGCAAGCCGGGGAAGATGGAGATGACTGGCGATCACGTCCAGGAGAAATTCGACGATGGCGATTTGCAGTCAATTAGCGATTATTGCCGCTGTGACGTGCTGGACACCTACTTTGTTTTTTTGCGGACCATGGTGCTCACCGGGCAACTGACCCTGGAGGAGGAATTGAAACTCGTCGCCGACACAAAACAGTGGATCGAAAAGCGAGCCCAGGAGTGTGCTGCGTATCGTGACTATTTGGAGCACTGGGACGATTGGCACGATCCCTGGGAGGCGGAAGAGCTGGTGACGTGAAACAAATTGTGAAACCGGGATTCACCTTTACGTTGACGTCGCACCATGTTTACTGTCCCCGTGTCTGGATGTTCACAAGCGCGCTCGCCTGAAGCGCTTTTTTAAAAACGGTCACACGAAATCTTTATGGCTAGACAAGGAAGTCTTTGCCAAACGACGCGTTATCGTTGCTGGATGTATCGAGCAACGATGTTACTGTGCGCCCTGAGCTTATCCAGTCTGAGCAACTGTGTGCCGCAGAGTAAAGCGCAGGGGCCGGTCGCCAGCGGCCACGCTGCCAGCGCTAGCGCCGTGGATATGAATTTGCGAATCACGTGGTCCGCCACACAGCAGCGGTACTGGCAGATCCGCATTGCGGTGGCAGACAGTCGGGACGCAGCAAACAGCGCGCTGGCAAAATCGGCGACCATCTCCCAAATTGTTAATCGTTGTGAATCGCTGGCGGCACCGGGGTCATTTCAGTACGCCGCCGACGGCACTGCCGTTACGTTCACACCGCGCGAACCACTGATGGGCGGTGAATTTGATTTCCGCTGGCAAAGTTCACCGGCAACTCGGATCAGCGTGCAAGTCCACTCAGACGCCAAGTACACACGTCCGCCGGCATCGCCATCGGACCCTGCATGGAATCGAATAGCGGCAAAGTTGATCACGGCGGACGAACTGGTTGCCGGGGAACCCGTTAGCGAATTGGACGACTCCGGCCAGCCAGCGCAAACCGACAATTGGTCGATCACTCGTAACAGCGAAGACCGAATTCGCATTGAGGGTCTGTCCGATGCCGGGTTCACCGAAATTACCGGGACTTTCTCTTGTTCGGTGCGTGTCAACTCGCTGACCGAATGGGCATCGGATGACTTGATTCTTGTCTACGAACTGCGGCAAGCGTCGACCGGGCGAGTCGTTTCGGAAAAACGTTGGCCGCTAAAACTGGATGCCGGCGGCAACTCCGTCTCGGTGGACATCGATGAGCCGTCTCCGGCCGTCGCCGGTGTTTACGAGATTCATTGCCGTTTGCAGAAAGACGACGATCATTTGTTGATGCGATTGCGGCGCCGCACTTCCTTGGTCGCGGCGGCCTCCCTACCGCTTCTGGTCACTGTTCCCGTCAGCAAGGACAAAGATCAGGCGACGGCACAGGCCTGGCAAAAGATTGCCCGCATTCGACCTGCCTCCGATTCGGAATGGGAATTGAATCAGTGGCTGCCCTCATCCAGCAAACGCTTGATACGAAGAATTGACCCACGTGAATCTTCTCGTTTGGAACGATCGGAACATGCCGGGCAAGCCATTTCGGTGCTCCAGCCCGGAGCGGAGTTCATCGCATCGCTGCCGTCGCGGCAAGCCAGCCTGCCGCACAAAATCACCATTCAATATCCCGCCGGAAAGCAAATCAGCCTTGGCGTCGAAATCGATTCAGCGGAAGACTTTAAACAGCCTTCGCGAAAACTTCTGATCACCGGCGATCCGCACCTAGGCGGAAACGAAACTTGGCGCTCGCACACCTTTGTGCATTATCCAAGCGGATCGGAAGAGTTCATTCGTGTCAGTAATCAAAGCGAAAAATTGAATGCCGAGTTTGCTTCGATCACAGTCGAAGCCGGGGGTGCCAGACTGGCTGCCGATGTCGACAAACAGAAACCGACTTCACGGCTCGCTGCTTTGAAAGTGAGTGGTTTTGCTTGGGTACAGCAGCTGACCGGTGATCTGGAAAAAACCGACTCCCTGCGGGAATTGAATCCGAGTACACAAGCATTGCATCGTTTCGTGGTCGCAGCCGAGCGTTTGCTCGATTACGCCGCGGCAGCAGGGTTCAACGCCGTGGTGATTGATTCTTGTCACGGCGACCGTGCCTGGTTTGATTCCGAACACTGGCTAGCCAATCGAAAAGCGAATCGATTTGCGGGGCGACATCTTGAATCCCTGCTGCGAACGGCCGACGCCAGCTCGATTCGTGTTGTTGTCGGCGTCGAGTTGTCGATGCAGCTTAGCCGTATCGAGTCGGAGATGTTGGCTGACAAAGATTCAACCGGCATGCTGCGACGCTGCAACGGATCAACCGTTCGCTACAACCCCCAGCACGCGCTGGTTCATCAACACCTTAGCGGTTTACTTACTGAAATCCACCAGGCCGCGCGAGCGCACGACAGCTACGCAGGCCTGGTATTGAATTGCAGTCAGAATACCCATCTGAGTCCGCTTGCACCTCATCAGTTGGACATCACGACGCTGCAGTCTTTTGCCAACAGCGCCACTCAGGTGGCAATGACCACGTCTCAGCTGCATGCCTGGATTCAAAACGAAGGCCGCCATCCAATGCTGAATTGGTTGCGCGAAAGATCACGGCAGATGTACGAAACACTGACGGAGAATATCGATCAAGATGTTTATCTGCAGATGCATGGTCAGAGCGTGCTGATCGATTCGGATGCGAAGGCAAAGAATTCTATCACCCTGATCGACTTGAGACGGGACTCCAGTTTGCCGCTGGACAACGAAACCAGCCATTCCATACGCTCGCCCAGCCAAACAGCAAAGCCCGGCCGTGCTACTGCCGTGATTCTGGGTGAACGGGCAGCGGACGCGAAATACGCGAAATCCTTCATCACTGCTGACGCACAAAAAGATCTGACTGACGTGTTGGTTGGTTTGGATCCTCAGGTGTTGCTGATCGATGACACGGAATTGACGCTGGCTCTGTCACCAGCGATTCAAAAAACGTTAGTCGACTTTTCTGCGCTGCCGAATTCGCCGCTCAGGGGGATTGCCGGTGTCGATGCGGAGACCAGGACCGTACGAGTTCGACTTGGAAGAGAAGGTCTGAATTTGGCCTTAGTCATCAGCAACCTTGCTCCCTGGCCGTCCGAAGTGGAAGTCGATCTGGCTGCCAATTTGAACTGGACCGACGCAAGCCGTGGCCTGGGCGGCATCAGCGAAGAGCACAGCCGTTGGCGTATCGAGCGAGGGCGACTGAGTGCGTCCCTGCGAGCTGGCGAAACGATTGCCTTGGCTGCGACGGCGCCCTCGGCGGAAGTCGCTCGCTTGCCCATACGTGCCTGGTCATCACGCGTCAGCGGCGGTTTGCCGGCAATGGCGGACATCAAGAATCAAGTGACTGCGGTGGTCGAACGGATTGGCATACTTTCCGATCCACAAACGTACGAACAACTTTCCAACGGCGGCTTCGAGAAGTCCGGCGGTGTTGGCATTCCCGGCTGGATGCACACACAATATCCTCCCACCGCGGTTCGTATCGATGACGCTCAAGCAATCGCCGGCAGCCGATCAGTGGTCTTGACGAACAGTCAGGGAACCAGCAGCCGTGCCTGGTTAGTAAGCGAGACGATCGCACCACCGGTAACCGGCCGACTTGCCGTCTCGTTGGCAACTCGAGCGGAATCGGCCAGCGGTGATGCGAAGCACCACTTGCGGGTGTCGATCGAAGGCATTCGAGGCGGGCAGCCGTTCCGGCAATCAGCGGAGCTTGAGATTCCGCGTGATGGTCAGTGGCAGCCTCGCAAGATTGTCTTGGAAGCGCGCGGCCTGGATCCAGCGAACGTCGATGCGATTCGTCTGACCATTGACAGTTTGTCATCGGGGCGGGTCTGGATTGATGAGATTCATCTTCACGATTGGTTTCCGACAACCAGCGAGCGAGGCGAATTACAGGCTGCTGCTTTTTTGGCAGTCCAAGGCTTGCAACGCGGCAATGTGACACCAGCGGCTCGCCTCTTGCGTAATTATTGGGCCCAATACTTGATCGATCAAAAAGAATTGAAACACCCGGATCCAGTGATGCAGACGACGGAGCAACAGGAGGAACCGGTGGGCATGGCTGAGCGTATTAAGAGTTGGTTGCCGCGTCCTTTGCGGTTTTAAACGACACGATCTTGCGAGACGATGCTGATGCGGCATTGGCTGAAACAAATCGGAATTCTGTTGGCGGTGGTACTGACTGTTAGCGTCACCGGCGCGTGGTGGGCCCTGCAACAAACCAAGAAGGTGCCGGAGTTCTACGAAAGAGCGACCCGGAATGTTCCGCAGGATACCGCTGCCCAGAATCAACGTTTGCAACAAGATGTGAAACAATTACAAGAGGACGCTGCACAACAGGGATCATGGAATGCGGCATTCACCGATAGTCGGATCAACGCCTGGCTGATTCAGGAACTGCCGAACAAGTTCCCGCAGCTGCTGGCCAAGGGGGTTCGTGATCCGCGGATTGTGATTGAAAACGACCGCCTGTTGTTGGCGGCCCGCTATCGCGATAAGAGGATCGACACCGTGGTGTCGATGGAAATTCGCGTCGAGCTAACGGAAGAGCCCAACATACTGGCGATCAGGGTGCACGATCTTCGCGCCGGCGCATTGCCCTTACCCTTGGAGCGTTTTTTGAAAGGAATCACCCGGGAAGCGGCCAAAGGCGATGTAGATGTTTGCTGGGACATCACCGATGAAGGCCCCGTGGCACTGGTGACCGTGCCCAGCGAGCACCCCAAATTCGTGGTCAATCCCGTCGTCGTCGAATCGGTCAAGTTGGTTGCGGGGCGGCTGGAATTATCCGGCCATAGCGGTGCGATCGCACAAGAATCTTATCAGCCGCAAGGACCCGTTCATCGCTTCGTTTCATATCGTCACAATTCCAAACGCAAGCACCAGGGTTCACGCATCTCGGCTTCGTCACTGAAGCGAATTCCCGTCAAGTTGCGATAGAATTCGAGACGTCGCGACTGCGGCTGCCCGTTGCTGTCGGACCAACGGATCGTGGCGCAAATGCGGTCATGGGAAACATCTTCTGCGGTGAATGTCCCCGCTAATACGCGTCGCACCGTTCCACGGTCGCCGGAGATTTCACCCTCAAATCTCAAGTAAGACAAACGATGATTGGCAAGTTTTATCGCGGCGACCTCAGTCGCCTGATCCAGGTCTGTGATCGGCTCGGTTGCCCAAGTTCGTAGCGACCCGTCGATCTCAAACATCCAATCAAAATGTGCACCCGCGTCATGGCGAGCGGATTGGCTGCCCGGTGTGTGATGAAGGACGACGAATCGCGGCACGATGATTTGCCCATTACTTTGGTGCTGACGATGGACGGGCCAGCGTCTCATACTGACTGCGAACTTCAGCCTCTTTCGGCGGATTGGTAAGCAAAACAAATTTCGCCCGCTTCCGCGCTTCCCCGCCTCGACCCAAGGCGGCGAGCAGCTTGATCGACTCAAGCTTCGCATCGTGCCACGTGCGCGCTGTTTTCGGGATACCTGCGGCTAATTGATCCCAAAGCTCGACTGCCTCGGACATTGCCGCGCGTTTGTTGCTGTTGCCGAGCAAGCGGGCCGCCACAGCAAGCGTCTTCCCCGGCGAAGTCGAATTCTTTGACATCCAACGCGACATGGCAACGGCACGATCGACCTGATCGAGCCAGATCAGACGTTCAATCTGATCCAGCGAGGGTGTCGGGTCAGCCTGCCAGGCTTGAATTGTCAACGCGATTCGACTTTGAACGCTGGGATTGCGGCGGCCGTCCCGCATCAAACGCCAAATCGTAACGTCGCGCAGCATCGCAGCAGGAGCGGACAGTTGAGCGCGTTCGCCGGAACGTCGGAATCTCAACAGTTGATCGCCGTAATCGCTGGTCGTTGTCGTTTCGTAATGTTGCGCATGTACCAGCAGCTCTTCATCCAAGACGAAGGCAGCTGTCGATCGGAAGGCATTACGGATGACTGGCGATTCCTTCTCCAGCACTGCGAAGGCAGCGACGAATTCGCGACCGAGTTCAGTCACGTCATTGTCATCGCTGCTGCGAACGGCCCCGATCCAAAGCTGGCTTGCCAGCTCAATGCGTTGCTGCGTGGCTTTGGCTGGCGGCAAGTTGGTGGCGACCTTGGCGGCCTCGACGATTCGGCCTTGCGATTTCAGCAGCTTGATCAGCCACGTCCGAGCTTGATCCGCCTGGCTCGATTCAGGCCAACCGTTAATGGTTGCCCGTAAAAGTGACTCGATCGCCTTGGCGTCGACTGGATCCGCCGCCGCGTACAAGTGCGCGGCCTGCAACGGTGCTTGGGAAGCATTCTTAGCTTGCGGATTGGCCAGGGAAACTTCGGCAAGGATTTTGGCGGCCTGATTCTGTTGGTTGGCGGCGATCAGTGCAGCTGCGGCTTCAGTGGCGCGTGTAATCGCACGGTCGGGTGTTCGCTCTGCACGTGCGGCAGCAGACAGCAGTGCTCCGGCACGTTCGAGATTTCCGCGGCGCAGCCAGTCCTGGCCTTGGGCCGCAATGATCGAAGCGTCCACCATCTGTGTCCGATCCGACGACCGCAAGCGAGACAATGAAATCGCCTCGGCGCGACGGCGGGCAAACACACCGTGCCGGCGTTCGATCTGTTCGATCCAGTCACCAACTCCGGAATCTTGGCTGGCCAACAAGAACTCCAATCTCGCCAAATCCATGTCAAGGGATTTGGGAGCGTAAGACGCGTTGCTGCCGTAATAGCTGGCGACTGATTCCGCCGCCTGACGCAGGCGATCACGTGCCAGGTCCAGACGGAGCTTGATCGCCTGGATATTTGCCGGCACAGGTTTGCCGACCATGCGGATCAGCTGATCCAGCTGTGATGCGGCTCGATCGTATTGGCCGCTGCGCAGAATCGCTTGCACGCGCAGACGCTCGATTTCGATTCGCGCAGGCGAATCGGGAGGCAACTGCCCGAGCGCTTGATCAGCCGCTTGTTGTGCCTGGTTGGCGGCGGCGATGTAGTCGCGGCTCCCAGCTTGAAATAATTCGGTTTGCAACAGCGCCGAGCTGACCACAGCGATCAACAACTACTGATGCAACCGCAGCAGGTCTGCCGACATGCTACGTTGGCGGGGTGTGTTGGCGTTACTGTCCAGGGCAGCACGAGCCCGATCAACCTGTTCCGCAGATTCCTTCAGATTGGTCGTCACGCGGGCGAGCCGGGTAAAAATCTGGTCGATTTGATCCGACCTGGTTGGACTGATCGACGCGACCACCACGGCATGATGTGCCGCCTCGCGGGCCACCGCCAGTTTTTGGGCGTTCAGGAACAAGACCCGCGGATGATCGGGATATGATCCCAGCAAATCATCAACCGGCTTCTGCGCCGCCGCGATTTCCTGATCATCGAATCGGTCATCCAGCATCTGCCGCTGGGTTGCGATCAGCGAAAGTCGAATCGCCCACAACGCAGATTCGTCGCTTCGCGGGTCCGATCTCTGTTGCTGATCCAGACAGATCTCCTTGGCCTCGTCCAACATCCGCTGATCGATCATCGCGGCGACCAGGTCCGCCTCGCGCGAATTGGTGTCTCGGCGGACCGGTTGCGGCCAGGGAGAATCAGCAGCGCTGACGCCGGTGATCCATAAACTCAATGCGATCAATCGTGCCAGTGGCATCAGATTCTCAGGGATGTGCGGCAAACAAAACGCGATCGGCACCGGCCAGACGAATCGCATCGTAAACCTCGATCGCCCGGGCCATCGTGACTCGGTCATCCGGGTCCACGATCACCGGCGGCTGCACGCCCAATGCAATCACCTCGGCAATCCTGCTCCGCAACTGCTGCACGTCATCGATACGTTGGCCACCCATTTCAATCCATGTGCTCGCATCCTGAATCAAGAGCTTGACGACAATTTCATCATAGACTTCCACGGGCGGCGTCTCCGCTGCATTGGCCTGCGAACCGCCGGCGGGTGTTTCAGCGATCGCGCTCGGCAAATCAAACTCGGGAAGCTCAAAACTGCTGGTCCAGATAAAGAAGATCAGCAGCAAAAACACGACATCGATCATCGGAGTCATTTTGACTTCCAGCGGGTCGCTGTCATGAAGTTCAGGCCTTCTCATCAATCTTGCTCCCGGACTGCGATGGTGGCGTCTGTGATCCCGGCGCGGGCAGCTTCTCGCAAAATCGGCTCGACGTATCGATACTGCACGCCGCGGTCAGTGCGCACTCGAATCGACGCGGTGCGTCCCTGACGTTCGCGATGATCCCGCAGGGTCTGTGCAAGCCCTGCGGCATCGACGACATTTCCGGCGATTCGCCAATCCGCCCCCGCATCCACGCTGATCGTCAGCGCCGCACGCTCGGGATCGGTCGGTCCAAAGCTGGCAGCAATCGGCAGATCGAGCGGTAAACGATTTTCCTGACGAGCCAGATGGCTGGACACAAGGAAAAAAATAATCAACAAGAAAACAACGTCGATCATCGGCGTCATGTTGGCGCCGGCGCTACGACGTTGGCTAGAAGAGGGGACTCGCATGACGTTTATCGTACCTCACAGATCGGCTTCCATCCGATACCTTACAGTGCATGCGAGAAACACTTACTTTTTTAAAGACTTTTTTGCGGCATCCGACGCAGGTCGGCGCGATCGCCCCCAGCGGACCGGGTTTGGTGCGGGCGATGGTCCAGTGGTTCGACTGGGAAAGTGCCCGCGGGATCGTTGAATTTGGACCGGGAACGGGGGTCTTTACCGAAGCCATCGAGGCGCAGCGACATCCCGAATCAAAGTTCTTTGCCATCGAACGATCGCCCGAGATGGCGGCCCTGGCGCGACAGCGGTCACCGCAAACAACGATTTACGAAGACAGCGTTACCAATGTTGGCCATCTCTGTCGCCGCGAGTCGATGCAGCAAGTCGACGCGATTATCTGTGGTTTGCCCTGGGCATCGTTCTCCGAGGCGCTGCAAAGCGAAATCATGGAAGAGATGTTGGGCGTGTTGCGCCCGGGCGGCCAATTTGCGACCTTCGCTTATTGGCAAGGAGTGATTCTGCCGGCGGGCAGAAGGTTTTCACGCCGCTTGCATGAATCGTTCACCACGGTCCAGCGCAGCCACACCGTGTGGCGCAATCTGCCACCGGCCTTTGTCTATCGCTGCGTGCGGTAGAGGCCAGCAGGACAAGCAGATCATCCACCCACGATCAGCTGATAGAACCACCACAGGATGCCGCCGGCCAGGATCAGAATCGTGAGCGAGTAAAGCAAAACGATTGCCGTCCAAAAAAAACGCTCGCGGCGTGAGAAGTTCGGATTCATCCACAGCAGCGGCAATCCCACGACACCGGCGACCAGGAACACAAAGCTCAGCACCGCACCGCGGCTTTTCAGCAAATTGTGGTGCGCCTCGTCAGCGTGAGTCGAAGCTGGCAATTCAGACGTCGAGGGACGATCGGAAAATGGCGGTGCGTGCATCGGTTTGTTGATAGCTGATTCCCTCGGAACGTCGTTGGTCATGGTGAATCCTGTTCACGCCGATCGGACGAATTCTCACGCAGTCGCTGCTGGGCACGCGCGATCAATGGGCCCAAATCACTGTTGCCGCCATACAACTCTACCAGGCTGTACCAAATCTTTCGTGCCTCGACGACGCGATGATCGGCTAACAGCCGGTCGGCCTCGTCCAAACGCTTTTGTACGATTCTAGACGCTTCGCTGACCCCGACGCCAGACTTTTCTAACAAACCGATCTGGTACTCTGCGGCGTTGACGGCGACTTTATACCGCTCATCCTCGCCAAGCACGGTGATCAGACTGCGATATTTATCGAGCGCCCTGGAAATATCCCCGATTGCTACGTAATCCTGAGCTTGCTTGTGAAGCATTTCACCTTGGTGTTTAATCGGTAGATTGTTCTTGATTTTGACCGACAGTTGGTGCAAAAACAGAACCACGTCGATCTGATCAATCTGCTCTCGGGCCCAGTCGGCGTGCTGTCCATCGGGAAAACGAACCAGGATTTCTCGTAGCGGATGGATTTTTGCGTCGCTCAGTGCCGATCGTGTTTCCTGTGCGATCAAGGCCTCGGCTTTGCGGCGGAGACTCTCTTCGCTGGCCGGCCAGGCCGCGTAAGCGATCACCGCCAGCAGCAGCAGCATCGCGGCTAGCAATACCCAGGCCTGATCATGCCAAACGGTGGCATCGGGCACCGCGTCTTCCTCCAATTCCACCTTTTGGCGCCCCAGCAGCGAGCGTGCTTCGTCGCGTTCTTTCTGGTCGGTGACCTTGAGCGCGCTGAAACCAGAGGAGGCATGCTCGGCCACACCCACACGGGACATCGATCGCTTGCGGACTTCGGCCAGCGCCAGCTTGACCGCCGTCGCCGATGGTGGACGGGCCGCCGGATTCTTATCCAGCAGTTGCAGGATCAATTTATCCAGCCAGACCGGGCAATCCAACACGATCTTGGCCGGCGACATCGGTGTTTGAAACTGCAGGTTGCCTTTCACTTCTTCGGCACTGGATCCATCGATCGGCGGATGACCGGTGAGCGCCAGATACAGAGTCGATCCAAACTCATAGAGATCGGACTGAGGCGTGATCAGGTGAGGGCAATCGACAAGTTCCGGCGCCCGCATCGCCAGTTCCTTGAGCTTTGGCCGCCGCGCGGTCCGATACGGTGATGTGAAGCGATTCAGCCGGACGTCGATCAGAATCGGACTCAGACCGGAGATCATAATTTTGTCCGGCCCGATCGCGCCGTGCACAATCTGTTTGCTGTGCAAATACTCCAGGGCATCGGCCAGGGGCTCGGCCAATTCCAGGACTGCTTCCCAGGACAGCTTTCCCAACCGATCAAGCTGCGAGGCTAACGTCTCACCGTGGACAAGCTCATGTGCCAGGTACGCATCGGTTTCCTCGAAGCCACCACCGTAACAGCGTACGATCGCCGGGTGCTGGATTGCTTTCAAGGACTCCCATTCCGCGGCAAAGGCGGCGCGCGCCTCGTGAGTTCCGCCAAAGGGAGCGGTGAATATTTTGACAGCGATGCTACGTTGAAATTGAACGTGCACCGCACGCCAAACGCAGCTGTCGGTTGGGTTGTCACCAAGCTTGGATTCGACCGCTAAAGGTCCAAGTCGGCTGCGAGGCATCGATTGCACCACTAAAAGCAAAGACAAGGTTGTTCGGTCAGGCCGTTAAGCATCTTGATGGCTGAGCAACTGGATAATGGCAGTGCTAGCCAAGGTCGCAAGACCCCCGGAAAAGGCAATCCTTAACGGCGCTGGATGTCAGGGCCTCCCGCCGAACGACACCATTATAGCCCCCTTTGCCAGGCAAACGGCATCGTCTTTTTCAGCAAGTTGTTGATCGGATCCCGCGGCTGATCACGGTTTGCGGCGGGGAAAAATCAAGTTGCATCGATTTGATCGACCAGATGAGCGAAGAAAATCGACTTGTCAGCCTCGTAGCGATCAGGATCACCCTGACGAAGACGCCAGCGCGCAATCTTTGTTTCCTCGAACCGAATCGCTAACTCTGGCGTTGCCCTCAGCAGATCGCGGATTCCGATCGCATGCCTCCAAGCCGGACAGTCAATCGGCATCAGGAAAATCCGATGGGTTGGATCCCCGTGTCGCGGCTTGTCCAGCACGACGGCGTGATCCGCCCATGAATGTCCCGAAGTTCGACGATAGTTCAGCCCCTCAACCAGCTCCGCTGCCTGAGCGATTCCGGTTTGCTCGTTGGCTTCGCTGACGCCGGCCAGCAGATCGATGATTGGGCGCGCGACCAGGCCTGGAATTGCTGTGCTACCGATATGCTCGACTTGCGTGACCCATCCCATGCACGACTGCAAGACACTGCTTCGCGTTTGCTGAAACTCCTGCCGCCAGCGCGGATCGTAGTGCATCAGGCGGACAGTTGTTTCACTCATCCCAATGGTCAACCTTCAAACAGCAAACGCGCAAAATAAAACGAGCCCGACAGTTCTGCCGGACTCGTTGTATTATCAGCTGACCGTCAAGGTTTTGACGATCAGGTTGTTAATCTTGCCGTGATTAACGACTGGTCAGCATTGCGATGCGAGC